>NZ_BAABHG010000010.1:0-402896 GCF_039541975.1 Amycolatopsis samaneae | reverse complement strand
CGACATCCGCGACTGGATCACGACCTGGAACGAGAATCCCGCACCATTCGTGTGGACCAAAGACGCCGACGAGATCCTCGACCGCCTCACCTCATATCTTGACCGGATTCCTGGCGCAGGACACTAGTTCTTTGCTGCCGTCGGGGCCCGCGGCGGGTATTGCGGTGGTCTCTTGGCGATGGCGCGCGACAGGCTGACCGGCTGAGGTTCTGTTACCGAACGGTCTTGCGGGAGTGGCCACGGTTGATGGTCGGTGTTGTGAGCACGGCCTGGGGCAGGGTGCGGTAGGGCTGGGTGATGACTTTGACGCGGCCGATGCGTCCGGAGTGGTCGCGGACCAGGAATTCGCCGGCTCGTGCTTGGCGTTCGGGTTCGCCGCCTGCGGGGTTGAGGGGTGAGAGGTCTTTGGTGACAGTGTCGTGGTGGTCGTCGGGGTCGGTGCCGAGCCAGGCGAGGCTGTGGCGGGCGAGGTCGTCGTCGCGGTGGCGGCCGAGGAAGCGCACGGCGATGAGGCCGCGCAGGATTTCGTCGCCGAGGTCTTGGGGTGCGTGGGAGCCGAAGGCCATGTCGGCGCCGTGTTTGCGGCCGTCGCGGACGAACTCCAGGGCGATTTGCTGGCCTTCGGGGGTGCCGGTGACGTTGTAGGCCTCGTCGCAGATGAACTCGCCCCACCGGTCGGTGGTGAAGCAGATCTCCTTCGCGATCGCGGCGATCAGCAGGTGCAGCGCCCGCCCGAACAGCTTCCGCGGCGGGATGCGCGCGACCATGCGTTCGGTGCTCATCTCCAGCGCGCTCGGCAGCGGGATCTCGTTGGTGCAGAACACCACCATGTCCGCGCCCAGGAGGTTGACCGGTTGCAGGTCGGGGTCGAAGATCGGGCGGGTGATCGGGTCGCGGCGCAGCCGGGCCAGCCGCTCGGCCAGCGCCCGCGCAGCCGGATCCTTCCGCCCATGCTGCGCGAGGGTGTCGATCAGCGTGGTACTGGAGGCGTCCGGTCGGCCGCTGATCTCGTCGAGGCCGCGGCCGAGGGCGTCGCGTTCGGCGGAGTTCGATTCGAGGTCGAGCCAGGAGGCGAAGAAAGTCTCGGTGATCCCGGTGCTGGTCTTGCCGTGAAACACGCGCAGTGGGTCGCAGGAGTGGCGCAGTTCGGCCGGGGTGGTGCGTTCGTTGTCGAGGGCAGGGTCGACGATGTCGACGATCTGGCAGTCCCCGGGCAGCGCGTGCGCGAAGGGTTCCCATTCGCGGCTGCGGGTGCGGTCCACGACGATGACGCGGCCGTCGAGCATGAGCCGAACGACCGCGGCGACGTTCTTGAGCACGACGGATTTGCCGGAGCCGAGTTCGCCGAGCACGGCGATGCCGCCGGAGGAGTCGTGGCTCGGGCCGTAGGTGGGGTCGAGCAGGAACGGGGTGATCGCGCCACCGTCCAGCACCATGCCGAACAGCGCACCGGTCGGGTCGCCGAACTCGGTCGCCGAAACCGGAAGCAACATCGCGCAGTCACTGGCCAGCAGGTTCTGGGAGCATTCCCGCACCACCATCGGCGTCCGGTGCCCGGGCAGCAGGGCTTGGTAGAGCTGTTTCTGGCCGCCGAGCGGGCGTTCCCAGGTGTACTCGCCGCCCAGGAACGCCTGCCGCACCGTTGTGGCGCGGGCGTCGCACTCGGCGGCGGTGGCGCCCCAGACGCAGGCGACGACACCGACGTCGAGGTCGATCTCGGTCGTGCTGGCGCCCAGGCGCGCGTTCTTGTGCTGGATCTCCTCCTGCGCCGAGCGCACATCCGCCGGCACCCCGACCCGATCCCCGCCGTGTTCCTCGTCCTGACTCATCAGATCCCGTGTCCGGCGCCGGTTGGCGACCTTCGCGTCCTCATTAGACCTGGCGGTGATCCGCAATGCGTAGTCGACGCCGAACCCGATCCCCGCCAGCCGGGAGAGGATCTCGTGGCCGGGGAAGGTGAACGCACGCGGCATCTCCGCCAGCACCAGAAACGCCTGGTAGCTCTCCACCAGACCGCCGTCGCCCGGGGTCAGGCACTTGAGGAACCGGCGGTTCAACGTCCGCAGTGGACCAGCAAGTTGCTTCAGCTTGCTGGTGCCGCCTCGGTTTTCTGGGAGGTGGTCGGTGCGGCCGCCTTCGTCGAGCACCGTGCTGCGCAGGGTGGCCAGCTGGGCGCGGCCATGGCCGGGCCGGAGGCGAATGCCGCTGTTGTGCAGGGCAGCGACGTTCTCGAGCTGGGGTTCGTTGACGCCACGGACCGGCGCCCGGCACAGCCACCACAGCAGCTCGGCCTCCGTCGCCGGGCGCAGTGGGAACGCCGCCCCGAACTCCTGCTCCGCGCTACGAGCCCGCTCCCGCGCGGCGGCGATCGCCGCGACGGTCGCGGGGCGAGCCGGGATGCCCAGCGATTCGGCCAGCGCGGCGCCGGTGGCGCGCAGCAGGCCGTGGACGGCGTCGCGCCAGCCGTGCCCTGCCAGGGGCGTGGCGACCCAGTAGCTGCGGCCGAGCACGTCGAGGTCCTCGAGCTGGTCCCAGGCGTGGTAGACGGTCTCGGCCCAGTGCGGGTTCGCGTCCAGGTCGATCCGGTCGAGGCAGCGTCGGATGATCGCGTGCGGCTGGACCTGCTCGCACAGCGACGCGATCATCACCTCGCCGCGCAACGACTTCATGAACGTCAACGTCCGCGCATACAGCTCCTGCAGCTGCCGGCCCGTCGAGCGGGCACTTTCGCGCGGCAGGATCCGCCACACCGCCCAGGTCGCCCCGTCCACGCAGAACAGCAGGTTCCCGCTGACATCGAGAATCGGGTCCATCACGCCGCACCCCGGTGCTCGGTCCGCGCACGCGCCAGCAGCAGCTGCAACGACGACACCACCGGACTCGCCGTGCACGGCTCCGCAACAGCGCGCTCGGCGACCTGTTCGTCGGTGGCGTGTAAGTACATCCGGCTCTGTATCCACAGTGGACGATCGGGCCGGTACGGTTTGCCGCGATGAGTTCCGGCCGCCGGAGCGAGCAAGTGGGTGACCAGGCCGTAAAGCCAGCCTAGGGGTGTGCGGGATTCGATCCGCGCGCGGCGCACGAGCAGCGCGGCCAGCGGGACGCCCCAGCGGGCCGGGCCGAGCCAGTCCAGCAACGGCAACTTCCACACGATCACCAGCAGGATCATGAACAGGACGCCCTGGGTGAGGGTGTAGGGGCCGCCGGGCAGGTAGCCGCCATCGCGGCCGGGCATCCGGCCGAACATCCGCGGGAACCGCCGCGACCTCGTGTAGGAACGACCGACCAGCACCTCGCCACGGCCACGCCGCGCGGTCGTGCTCATTTGGTGAACCACGAGCCGAACATGCCCGCGACCCCGTCGAGGTTGAGCAGGATACCCAGGAACACCGCCGCGATCACCCCGTACTTGATCGCCCGGGTGAAGTTCCCGCGGGTCCCGACCAGCAACCCGATCCCGCCGACCACCGCCGCCAGCAGAATCAGCCGCCGGACGGACTGGTCACCCCAGGCGAGGTTGGTGTCGATCCAGGACTTCACATCCGCAGCGAGCACGATGCTGTTCATGACTTCCTCCTCGGTCTACCCGCCGGTGCGCGGCGGTGCGGCGGGTGCTGGCGAACTTCCGTTGGGCACCGAAGCGGCAGGCGAGCCCGTCGGACTCGGTGGAGCCGCCAGCAGCGGGACGGGGTCAATTTGGCTGATCTCCCACCGACCCGCGCGCGCCGCCAAGGTCAGCGCGTAGTCCAGGACCGTGACCTGGCCGGTGGCGTCGTAGCCCCAGGCGCGGGCCAGGACGTGCGTGTCGGTGCGATCCAGCGGTCGAGCGGCTTGCCCCGGCTCGAACTTCTCGTGCGTCCGCAACTCCGCCAGCTGCACCGCCGCGTACGGCGGAGGCGCGACAGGGGCCAGCGGCGATCCCGGGGACGTGTACCGGTCGAGACCACCTTGCCCCGCCAGGTAGGAGGTGAGGAAACCGAGCACGGACTGGCCGATCGGGCCGGTCAGCTCCGCGGTCTCCGGGTAGCCCAGGGCCGGGGCCTCCAGGGTGGCGGGGCACGCCACCGGTGACGGCAGCGCGGCCGCCGCGTACGCGGCGCCTGCTGGGGTGGTGGCTTCGAGCAGGCTGACCTGGACGCAGGTGAGCTTGGCGGTGTGCTTGCCGTTGGGCTGCTGGGTCAGCAGGTTGACCGCGACCACGACCGACCACTCCCCCGCCCGCGGCGAGGTCACCGAGACCGTCGCGGTGTCCACCGGAACCTGCGTACCGACCGTCCGCTGCGTCTTCATCCCGGCCGGGTAGAAGGCCTCCAGGCCCGCGGAGTCATCGCGGCTGGCCGACAGCCAGGACCGGACATACATCTCGGCCCAGCCCTGCGGTGCCCGCTGCGCCACCGGCACGTCGCCTCCGAGCGGTGGTGGCGGCGTGGGGCGCAGCAGCAGTAGCCCCGCGAGCGTCGCCAGTGGGCTCGCCACGATGACCGCCCAGGCGAGTAGCGTGCCGCCGCGCCGGGTCGCCGCGCGCATCGCGGGCTCCACTGCGGCGTCGGGCAGCAGCCTGCCGAGAACGTGCGCGGCTCGCGTACGAGACCTGGCGCGGCGGCTCATGAGCTGGTCCCGTCCGGATCCGAGACCGACGAGACCCCAGCGAGACCCAGCACGAGATCGAGACGCCGCCGCAACCGCGCCTGCGAGACCCCGGCGAGACCGTCCATCGCGTCACACGCCCGGAAGGCCAAGTCGTCGAGGAACTGCTGCAGCTCGCCGTAGAGCTGCCGGTCGATCAACGACGTGGCCAGCCGCTGCCCGAGCTGGCGGGCACGAACCCGGGCGAGGGCGATCGTCTGCTCGTCAGGATCGAGCTCGGTGTGGAATCGGGTCACGGAAGCTCCCAACCGGAACGCATCGACGGGGCTGTGGTGCTCCAGACATGCACTTCGGCACCGGTGTTTGAGTCACCCCGCCTCCCGGCGGGCGGAGCCTGGGAACTCGCGTGCCGCCGCCGCGAGTCGCCGGCACGCTCGCTGGCGATGGCGGGTGACCGTGGACTGGGTCATTTCCAGCACCGCAGCGACCTGACGGTCGGTCGCGACGCCGTCGCGCCCCACCTGGTCGCCGAAGTAGCGGGCGGTGAGGATCGCGGCGTCCTTCTCCGCCAGCCATTCCTCTTCCACCGCCCACGCCAGCAGCTCGAGAAGCTCCTCCGACGCGTCCACCTCGACCGGCTCCCCGGCCACCGCAGCCTGGCCGTCCGGGGCGTCGAAGCTGACGACGTGCGCGGCTGCCTGCCGCAGGTCGACGCCAAACGACCGCAGCACAGCCCGCTGGGTGTCCCGCACCAGGTTCGCCGCCACGTGGTGGCGACGCCGCAGCGGATAGGACCGAACCCGCTCCCACAGATGCCCGATCACCGTCGCCTGGACGTCGCGGACGTCCTCGGTGGCCGATACCCCGGCACCGCAGAGCCCGCGGCGCACGCCACCGCCGGTCGCGGCCTGGCAGGCCCGCAAGACACGCCCGGTGATGCCCGGCACCGCGGCCAGCATGGCGGTCATGACCAGCTCGGCGGCGACGAGACCGTCCTCGCCCACCGTCGCAGCTCGGCGCACCAGGGTGAACAGCACCTCGTCGTGGCGGACGTAGTCCCGGGTCGCCAGGACCTCGCCCAGCTGGGTGTGGGAGGTGATCGTCGCCAAGGCCGGATCTCGCGTCGACCACGCGCGTAACGCGGTGTCGAACCGGAGTATCGAAGGCGGGCGCTCGAACTGCGTCTGCAACATCGACAACGGACTCGGCGCGTTCGAGAAACGCGAAGTGCTGATGACCATCGGACGAGGCCCCTTTCCTGCGGCAACAACCTCGCCGCGAGCCTCGAAACCGCCCCTTGCCCCAAACCCGAGCCGAAACCTTGCCCCACCCCAGGAGCAAGCCGATCTTCACTCGAACAGACCAGCGCGCTGAGACGGCGAGCGCGCATCCAAAAGTCCCGTCTCGCCTGGATACAGATCGTCGAGACTGGCTCAATCGAGAGTTTTGCTGTCTCCGTGTCGTGTGCATCAAACACTGCCATCCGCGCACATGTCTCCGGCGACATTCCGCTCTGCTATCCCTGGCGGTCTCGGCTCGGCGAGACCACCACGAGACTCCCAATGAGGCAACCGAGAGACGAGAAGTCCGCAGCTCTCGCGACTTTCTCATGGTCTCGAATTTCATCAAGGGAGCGGACAGCGCGACGGAGCCGACGGCGACCAGCACCCGCAGGGCAGCACCTGCGGGGATGCGGAGGTGCTTGGTGGGCCCACACCGCAACACTAATGAACCCCGCCGAGACTATCCGGCGACTATCCCGCTACCACGTCAAATGGCTGCCGATGACGCGGATTGCTTGTCTAAGAAAATCTCCGCGAAGCCGGACTGGTGCTACAGTCAGAATCGCCAATCCGGTTCTGACCGCAGGTTTTCTGGTCACATCGCGCACATTCACGACGCCGAAAGCGAACGTCTCCGCCACCGGCTCACGGCCGTTGTCCGTGAACTTCTTCGCTGGGCTGATCAGCATTCCTGCGCTGACTCCAGCGAGGACAACACCGCATGACCGTCTCCGACGAACTGACCGTGAACCCACCGCCGCCGAGCACGAGCCTGGGACCGTCCGGGCTGTCGGACTACGCGGTCTCGCCGTTCGGCATGCCGACCGCGCTGCTACGCAACGAGGTCCGTGTCGCGGTCCTCGGCCGCACCTCGACCGAGGATCAGCAGGACCCCCGGCAGTCGATGATCCGCCAGTTCGGCAACTGCCGGACCGCGCTGCCCGAGTCCTGGGTCATCGTCGCGCACTTCTACGACGTCGAGTCGGGCCGGATGGAACTCGAGGCGCGCGGCCACGGCACGGACTACGAACGATTCGACATCCCGATCGCCCGGGACGGCGGTGTCGCCGACCTGCTCGCCGAAGCCGGCCACCCCACGCGCCGGTTCGACGTCGTGATCTGCGAGAGCATCTCCCGCGTCGCGCGTCGCGCGTTCGAAGGCCTCTCGATCGAGCGGGCGCTCGAACGCGCCGACGTGCCGCTGCTGGCCTCCAACGAACCGATCAGCATCTCCGGCAGCCAGGCACAGCGGGTCCTCCACCGGCGGATCAACCAGTCGATCGCCGAGTACGAGGTCCTCAACACCCTCGAACAGTCCTGGGGCGGCCTGTGCACCCACGTCCGGGACGGCTGGAACATCGGCAAACCACCCCACGGCTACAAGGCCAAGATCCTCCCCCATCCGAACCCCATGAAGGCCGAGAAGGGCAGAACCAAATCCCGGCTGGAGCCCAACGGGATCCGCGGCGAGACCATCACCCAGATGGCCTTGTGGCGCTACTACGAAGGTCTCGGCTACGGCGTCATCGCCGACCGCCTCAACGCCGACCTCCAGCGCTACCCACCGCCCGAAGCCCCCAGCAAGGCACGCACCCGCGGCACCTGGAGCAGAAGTGCCGTCTACCACATCCTCAGCAACCCCAAGTACACCGGCTACCAGGTCTTCAACCGGCGCGCCACCACCTCCAAACGCGGCAAGGTGAACGAGCCGATCAAGTGGGTCTGGTCCCCGCACCCCATCCACGAACCACTCATCCCCAAGTGGATGTTCGACGCCATCAACGCACAGCGCGCCCAGCGCAGCACCCGCGACGGCAACCAGCTGCACAAACACCCCCAAACCCGACGAACGTTCCTGTTCCGAGGGCGAGTTATCCACAGCTGTGGACGCCGCATGATCGGCGACACCAAGCACAACCGGCTCTTCTACTACCTCTGCTGGCCCCGCAAGAACAACCGCGGCGGACCCGACCCGCACGCCGGCCTCCCCACCGCGATCCGCATCCGCGAAGACGACCTGCTCGACGCCATCGCCCGCTTCTACGCCGACCGCGTCTTCGGAACCCACCGCCACACGATCCTCGCCAACGACCTCGCCAACGACCTCGCCAACTTCGACGACCACGCTGGCCGCGAGCGCCAAGTCGAACGAGAACGCCTCCAGCGCCAGCTGGCCGACGTGGCCAAGCGTCAGGACGCCGTGATGAGGCAGGCGCAAGCAGGAGACCCGGACGACCCGTTCGCGAAAGCCCTCCGGCAGACCTACAACGACCTCGAAGGCCAGAAGAGCAAGGCCCAGAGCGCTATCGCCCAGCTCGCCGCCCAAGACGCCACCGAGCCGGACAGGCCGAAGCCCGCCGACCTCGAACTGCTCGAAGCGCTCCCCTACCTGACCGCCAACCTGGCCTCGGCCCCGCAGCCGCTGCTGCGAGAGCTGTTCGAAGCCACGCAGCTCGAGATCCGCTTGCACGGCGAAGGCGAGGAGGCCACCATGAGCATCAAGCTGCCGGTCGACCGGCTACCGGCAACAGGTCACATCGCGGAGAGGATCGACGACGTCATGTCGACTACAACCAAAACACCCCCTGACCTGGGAGGTCAGAGGGTGGGTGGTAGTTGTACGTACCCCCGATGGGATTCGAACCCACGCTACCGGCGTGAGAGGCCGGCGTCCTAGGCCGCTAGACGACGGGGGCTTAGGAACTTTCCCCGTGTTACCGGGGAGCTTTTCTGTTTTTCTTGCGAGAGAGAATCTAGCAGATCGGATTTTCCGGCCTGCGAGGGGGTCTCCCTTGCAGCTGGGGTACCAGGACTCGAACCTAGACTAACTGGACCAGAACCAGTCGTGCTGCCAATTACACCATACCCCAGTGAGGTACTGATCCGATCTTGCGTGGTTCAGCACCGCACGAGGAGAAATACTAGAGCACGCCGTCCCGGAGCGTGAACGCGGGGGTCGCCCCGCCGCGCTGCGCGGGCACGCCGACCGTCGCGTACTCGGAAACCAGCAGCTCAGGGAGCTCGTCGAGGCTCGCCACGGTGTGCACCCCCGCCGGCGCGCGCTCACCGACGCCGTCCCGGTCGAGCCAGACCGCGCCGAGGCCCGCGTTGTGCGCGCCGATGGCGTCGGTATCCAATTTGTCTCCCACGTGGACGGCGTGGGCGGGATCGCAGCCGAGTTCATAACACACCGAGTGGAACATCACAGGATGTGGTTTGGCGACACCGAGTTCCCCGGCAATGGCGACGTGATCGAAAAACGGGGCGAGCCCGAGATCGGCGATCTTTCTTCGCTGGTGCGCTCCCGAGGCGTTGGTCACGGCCGCCAGCCGGAGCCCGGCGGCCCGCAGCCATTCCAGGCACGGCATGACGTCGTCGAAGAGTGACCACGAGTCGGCCAGCAGCTCGCGGCGACGGCGTTCGAAGGAGCGCACGTGGTCGTCGTCGGCGGAGATGCCGAGCTCGGCGAGGAAGCACTCGGTGCGCCGATGGTGCATGGCCGGGTAGTCAATCTCCCCGGCCACGACGAGGGCGACGTGCTCCTCGGTGATGAGGTCCCACAGCGGCCACAGGTCGCCGCGGCCGGTGAGCAGGGTGAGGGTGCGCCGGATCGCCGTGGTGCAGTCGATCAGGGTGTCGTCGATGTCCAGGCACACCAACCGTAGTTCGGGCGGTACCCACGGTTCCTGCCCGGTGGCGGGAGGAGCGGTTGGCAACGGGGTCCGGGGTGCCAAGGCGAAATCCACCCCGTGAGGCTAGGGCTTTTACCGCGTGCGCGACGCGGCCAAAGAGGTGATTGCACCGGCACCGGACCGGGGCAGCCGTGCTACTCGCGGTTGGTGGATCGTCCCCGTTCGGTTATCCGTTCAGCGCGCGGCGCAGCCTGCCGAGCGAGACGTCCCGGCCAAGCAGCTCCATGGATTCGTACAGCGGCGGTGAGACCGTGCGCCCGGTGACCGCGACGCGCACCGGCGCGAAAGCCTTGCGGGGCTTGAGACCCAGACCGTCCACAAGGGCCTCCTTGAGCGCCTGCTCAATGCCCTCGGTGGTCCACGACGGCAGCACTTCGAGCGCGGCGATCGCGGCGGTCAGCACCGGTTTCGCCGTCTCGCCGAGGTTCTTGGCCGCCGCGTCCTCTTCGGGTACGAAATCCGCGTCGGCGACGAACAGGAACCGCACCATCGCGGAAGCTTCCGAGAGAACCGTGACGCGCTCCTGTACCAGCGGCGCGATCGCGTTGAGCCGTGTGAGCAGCTCGTCACCCGGCTCGGCGGGAAGGACGCCGTCCGCGACGAGATACGGCGTCACGCGGGTCACGAACTCGCCGACCGGCAGCGCGCGGACGTGCGTGGCGTTGATGGATTCGGCCTTCTTGAGGTCGAAACGCGCCGGGTTGGCGCTGACCTTCCCCAGCTCGAAGGCCGCGACGAGTTCGTCGACGCCGAAGATGTCCCGGTCGTCGGCGATGGACCAGCCCAGCAGCGCGAGGTAGTTGAGCAGCCCCTCCGGGATGAAACCCCGGTCCCGGTAGTTGAACAGGTTCGACTGGGGGTCCCGTTTGGACAGCTTCTTGTTGCCCTCCCCCAGCACGTAGGGCAGATGCCCGAACTCGGGGGTGAAGTCGGTGACGCCGATGCGGCGCAGCGCGGCGTAGAGCGCGAGCTGGCGCGGCGTCGAGGGCAACAGGTCCTCACCGCGCAGGACGTGCGTGATCCGCATGAGCGCGTCGTCGACCGGGTTCGTCAGCGTGTACAGCGGCTCGCCGTTGGCGCGCACCAGGACCGGGTCGGGCACCGAGCCCGCCGGGAAGTTGATGTCGCCGCGGACGAGGTCCGTCCAGCCGAGGTCGGTGGCCGGCATGCGCAGCCGCAGCACCGGCACGCGGCCCTCGGCGCGATAGGCGGCGCGCTGCTCGTCGGTGAGATCGCGGTCGAAGTTGTCGTAGCCGAGCTTCGGGTCGCGACCGGCGGCCTTGTGCCGCGCCTCGACCTCGTCGTTGGTCGAGAACGCCTCGTACAGCTCACCGGCCGCGAGCAGCCGGGCGGCGATGTCGGCGTAGATCTCCCGCCGTTCGCTCTGCCGGTACGGGCCGTGCTCACCGCCGGCCTCGGGCCCCTCGTCCCAGTCGAGCCCGAGCCAGCGCAGCGCGTCGAGCAGTTGTTCGTAGGACTCCTGCGAATCCCGCGCGGCGTCGGTGTCCTCGATCCGGAACACCAGCTTGCCGCCGTTGTGCCGGGCGAAGGCCCAGTTGAACAGCGCCGTGCGGATCAGGCCGACGTGCGGGGTGCCGGTCGGCGAGGGGCAGAAACGCGCGCGAACCACAGGAGTCGTCTCAGTCATAGCCCGATCAGCGTATCCGTCCCCGGCACGCTTGACGCACCCGCGTGCCGGGTGCATCCTGAACTTATTCAACAGGTGATGAATAAGGGGTGATCGAGATGACCGAACGCACCGGATGCGTCGTCGTCGGGGGCGGTCCCGCTGGCATGGTGCTGGGCCTGCTGCTGGCCAGGGCCGGGGTCGAGGTGACCGTGCTGGAGAAGCACGCGGACTTCCTGCGCGACTTCCGCGGCGACACCGTGCACCCGTCGACGCTGACGCTGCTCGACGAACTGGGCCTCGGGGAGAAGTTCCACGCGCTGCCACACAGCGAAATGGACTCGGCCGGCTTCCCGACCGCCGACGGCGGCATGATGAAGCTCGCCGACCTGACCAGGCTGAAGGTGCCCCACCCCTACATCGCGATGGTCCCGCAGTGGGACTTCCTCGATCTGCTCGCCGAAACCGCGGCCAAGGAACCGACGTTCACGCTGCGGATGAGCACGGAGATGACCGGGCTGGTCCGCGAGGGCGGCCGCGTCGCCGGGATCGGCTACCGGACCGCCGACGGCGAGACCGGTGAACTGCGCGCCGATCTGGTAGTCGCCGCCGACGGCCGCTGGTCACTCGCCCGGCGCGAGGCCGGTCTGGTGCCGGTGGAGTACGACAACCCGTTCGACGCCTGGTGGTTCCGGATCTCCCGTCACGAAGGCGAGGGCAGCGGGATGCTCCGGCCGAGGATGCGCAACGGCCGGTTCGCCGTGCCGCTGCCGCGCCCCGGCTACTTCCAGGTCGCCTATCTCGGCCCGAAGGGCGAGGACCTGCGGGAGCACGGCGTCGAGTGGTTCCGGGAGAACGTCGTCGAGGTCATCCCCGACTTCGCCGACCGCGTGCACGAACTGAAGACGACCGACGACGTGAAGTTCCTCGACGTCCGGCTGAACCGGCTGCGGAAGTGGCACATCGACGGGCTGCTCTGCGTCGGCGACGCGGCACACGCGATGTCGCCGATCGGCGGCGTCGGCATTAACCTCGCGGTGCAGGACGCGGTGGCCGCGGCGACGCTGCTGGCCGCCTCGCTGCGCCGGGGCAGGCCCTCGGAAGCGGACCTCGCCAAGGTCCGCGCGCGGCGCCTGCTGCCGACCGCGCTGGTGCAGGGCCTGCAGCGGATCCTGCACCGGGCCGTGATCCGCCCGGTGATGGCGGGCAAGCGCAACGGCCCGCCCCCGCTGATGATCAAGCTCTTCAGCCGCTTCCCGGCGCTCACCGTGCTCCCGGCGCGCCTGCTCGGCCTCGGTTTCCGGCCGGAGCACGCCCCGGTGTTCGCCAGGCGGGCGATGGAGCCGGCCGCTCGGAACTAGGCGTCCACCACCGGGTTGGTGAGGGTGCCGATGCCCTCGACGGTGATCGAGACCTGCTGCCCGTCGACGATCGGGCCGACCCCCTCCGGGGTGCCGGTCAGGATGATGTCGCCGGGCAGCAGCGTCATGACACCGGAGACGAACTCGACCAGCTCGGGGATCTTGTGCACCAGGTCCGAGGTGCGCCCGTCCTGCTTGAGCTCACCGTCCACTTCGGCCTTCAGCGACAGGTCCGCCGGGTCGAGCGTGGTCTCGATCCACGGCCCCAGCGGGCAGAAGGTGTCGAAGCCCTTGGCGCGGCCCCACTGGCCGTCGGACTTCTGCAGGTCGCGCGCGCTGACGTCGTTGGCGACCGTGTAGCCGAGGATCACGCTCTTCGCCTGCTCGGCCTTGACGTTCTTCACCGGCTGGCCGATGACGACGGCGAGCTCGCCCTCGAAGTCGACCCGGCCCACACCGGCCGGACGCCGGATCGGCGCGTGCGGGCCGATCACGGTGGTCGACGGCTTGATGAACAGCATCGGCGCGGCGGGCACCTCGTTGCCGAGCTCGGCCGCGTGCTTGGCGTAGTTGCGGCCGACCGCGATCACCTTCGACGGCAGGATCGGCGCGAGCAGCCGCACGTCGGCCAGCGGCCAGCGTTTGCCGGTGAAGTTCGGCTTCCCGAACGGGTGCTCGGCGATCTCGAGGACCTGGGCGTCGTCACCGTCCCCCTCGATCGAGGCGAACGCGACTCCGGCGGGGTGAGCGATACGGGCTAGACGCACGTCTGCGGAGTCTACGTGCGTCTAGCCGGCAGCGCCTCAGGTGGTCGGGTGCAGGGTCGACTTCGCCAGCTCGTACGCCGCGAGGTTGTCCTTGAACAGCTCCGCGTCGAGCCCGCTCGTGGTGACCAGCACGGTGTCCGCCCCGACCGGGACGGCCAGCGCCACCTGCGGCAGCTTCTCCTCGCTCGCCACGCTGTTGTACGTGACCTCCTTGGCCGCGATGGACCCGGCCTTGACGTCCTTGTACGCGAAGTCCGCGTACTTGCCGACGCTGGTGAAGGACTTGAGCGCGGCCATCGGGTCGGTCACGCCGGTGGCGCGCAGGACCCGGACGAAGCCGATGCCCCCGGCGGGTTTGGCGTCGATCTCGCACAGCAGCTCGGCGCCGCTCATCCGCTCCGGTGGGCTGACCGCCTTGGGCTGCCACTTCTCGGCGGGCCGGAAGCTGACCGGCATCGGGCAGGCCGTACCGGCCGCGCCGATCTCCGCGCCGCCCGCCGCCGCCTTCGTCCCGTTCGCCGGTGCGGGATCGGAACCGCAGCCGGCGAGGGTGAATCCCGCGACCGCGATGGCGGCCGCGCTGATGATCTTGCGCATGGGTGTCCCCTCGTGAAGAGCCCCCCGACCCGCGCGTCAGCCTAGAGCACCGCGATCCGGACGTGCCGGGATTTTTCACCCGGGCACGCCGCGCGTCCGCGGTTCAGCCGCCCGCGAGCTCGTAGTCGTCCGCCGCACGGCTTTCCGGTTCGTCGAGCCAGACCAGCCGGGCGTCGGCGAAACCGAGGTGGCGCTTCAGGATGCCGTCCGCCGAATGCGAGCGCCAGGTCATGCCCGGCTCCCACATGACCGCTTCGCGCGGCTCCCCGAACTCGATGCCGTAGGCGAGGAACGCGCCGTTGTCCTCGTCGTCCAGCCGCTCCCGGTACACGCCGTAGAGCGCGAAGAGACGAGGCGCGTACTCCCTCGCCTCGTCGTCCAGCACAGCCAGTGTCAGTTCGTTTTCGTCCACTTTGCCCTCCCGAATTCGGCTAGCCGAACGCTATGCGAGATATCTAGCGATCGCAATCACACCATTGGGCGACACCCGAGCGCCGCGAAGCGAGAGAGGATGTGGGCCATGGCAACCAGGAACGATCCTTCCGCGATGCGCTGGCTGGTCGGCGTGGAACTGGCGCACTTCCGCAGGCAGACCGGCATGACCATCGCGGACGCGTCGGAGGCGTCCGGCATCACGCGGGCCAAGGTCGGGCACATGGAGACCGGCCGGTACCAGCAGTACCCCGACGACGTGGCGAAGCTGCTGGCCTCCTACGGCGCCACGCAGCGCGACATCGACCGGCTGACCTCGCTCGCGGGCAGTACCGAGGGCAAGTCCTGGTGGGCACCCTGGTCGCACATCGTGCCGGACTGGGTGAAAACCTTCGTCGGACTGGAAGGCCTGGCCGACGCCGAGTTCGTGTTCGAGCCCATGGTGCTGCCCGGCCTCTTGCAGACCGAGGACTACGCCCAAGCCCTCACCGAGTCGGCTGGCTTCGTCCGCCGAGACCATAGCGAGCGGTTCGTATCGTTCCGGCTGGCCCGCGCCAAACGGCTCACCGAGGAGGACCCGCTCGAACTTCACGCAGTGATCGGCGAGGCGGCCCTGCGGTTCAACATCGGCACCAAGGAGATCCGCCAGGCCCAGTACCGGCATCTGCTCAAGCTGGCAAAACTGCCGAATGTCACGATCCAGGTGCTCTCTCCCGAGGACGGCCAGCACGTCGCGACCACCGGGCAGTTCGTCGTGTTTGACTTCGCCCAAGCACAGTCGATCGCTTACAACGAGCACCTGGAAGGTGCCGTCTACGTGCAGGACCAGGATCACCTGCGGACCTATAGAATGGCGGTCGAGAACCTACGATCGGTCGCGTCCGCACCGACCAAATCCGTCGCGTTGATCAGATCCATGATCGACGGGAGTTAGCCCGGAGGCCAGCCGTGTCCGCCCCAGACCTCGCCACCGTCCAGTGGGTCAAGAGCAGCTACAGCAACAACAACGGCACGTGTGTCGAGGTGGCGTTCGTGCCGGGCGGGGTGGCGGCCCGGGACTCGAAGGATCCCGAGGGCGGCGCGCTGGCGTTCTCCGCCGCCGCGTTCGGCTCGTTCCTGCGCGTCATCGCTCAGCGTTCTCCGGAGTGACGACGGCCCGCCACGCATCCACCGGCGGCTTTCCCTCGGCGGCCCAGGCACGGAACGCCGCTTCCACCTCGTCCCACAGGCGCCGGGGACCGTACTGGCGGATGAGGCGGGGCCCAGGAGCACCGCTGTAGCGCGCGACGGCCCAGGATTCACCGGTCGGATCGCGCAGCCACAGGAGATGATCGCCGCCCTCGCCGACGGGTGGTCGGTGTTCCCAAACGCAGTTCGGAACCCGCACCCCGACAGCCCACCGGACGTCTGGTCTCTGAAGGCCACCTTCAGAGACTCTAACGCCCTGAAAGCGGCCTTGCCCGGCCGCTCCCCGCGTGGTCGAGCGCCCCAATGTGGCATTGGGTGCTCCGCCCTTGCCCCCACCGCCACCCTCAACGGAGACGCTCCGCGCCCAGCCCCCATTCCACGCACCCAATGTGGCGTTCGGTGCGTTGGACGCACCGAACGCCACATTGGGGCGCATGACCACCCCGAGCCCTGGTCTCTGAAGGCCACCTTGAGGGCGTTGAGGTCCCTCAAGGTGGCCTTCAGGGACTTGCGCCCACTTCACTTCACCCGGCGGCGAGCTGCCGCGCGGAAATGCTCTTGTGCACCAGCGCGTCGCACAGCGCGAGCCAGCTGGCTTCGACGATGTTGCCGTGCACGCCGACCGTCGTCCATTCCCGTTCCCCGTCGGTGGTCTCGACGAGCACCCGCGTGACGGCGTCGGTGCCCGGATGACCGGCCAGGATCCGGACCTTGTAGTCGGCCAGTTCCACACTGTCCAACCAGGACAGATACGGTGTCAGTGCCTTGCGCAGCGCGGCGTCCAGCGCGTGCACCGGGCCGTTGCCCTCCGCCGTGGCGATCACGCGCTCGCCGCGCACGTGGACCTTCACGGTGGCCTCGGACACGACCTCGCCGTCGGGCCGATGGTCGAGCACGACCCGGTAGGACTCCAGCTCGAACGGCGGCTCGTCGAGCACTTCGTGCTCGGGGCCGTCGACTTCCCTGCGCAGCAACAGTTCCAGCGAGGCGTCGGCGGCTTCGAAGGACCAGCCCTCGGATTCGAGCCGCTTGACCTTCCGCACCACGCTGGTGAGCGTTTCGGGCCGGCCGGCAAGGTCGACCCCGAGCTCACGTCCCTTGAGCTCGAGGCTGGCCCTGCCGGCCATCTCGGTGACCAGTACCCGCATGTCGTTGCCGACGGAAGCTGGATCGATGTGGTTGTACAGCACCGGATCCACCTTGATCGCGCTCGCGTGCAGCCCCGCCTTGTGGGCGAAGGCCGAAGCCCCGACGTAGGCCTGGTGGGTGTCGGGGGCGATGTTCGCGATTTCGGCAAGGGCATGGGAGACGCGGGTGAGCTCGGCGGTTCCTCCGGTCGGAAGGACCTCCATGCCGAGCTTGGTCACCAGGTTTCCCGTCACGGCGAACAGATCGGCGTTGCCCGCCCGTTCCCCGTAACCGTTGGCGGTGCACTGGACGTGCGTCGCGCCGGCCTGCACGGCGGCGACGGAGTTCGCCACCGCGCAGGAAGTGTCGTCCTGACAATGGATTCCGAGCCGGAACCCGGTCTTTTCCTTGACCTCGCGGACGGTTTCGGCGAGGCCGAGCGGAAGCTGCCCGCCGTTGGTGTCGCACAGCACGAGGACGTCGGCGCCCGCGGTGGCGGCGGCGTCCAGCACGCGAAGCGAGGTCTCGGGCGAAAACGCGTAGCCGTCGAAAAAGTGCTCGGCGTCGAGAAACACGCGACGTCCTTCTCCGACAAGGAAAGCGACCGTGTCACGCACCATCGCGCAGGCCTCGTCCACGTCGGCCCGCAGTGCGCGTTCGATGTGGCGCAGGTCCGACTTCGCCACCAGCGTGACGACCGGGGCCTGCGAGTCCAGCAGCGCGCGGACCTGCGGGTCGGCGTCGGCTGTGGTCCCCGCCCGGCGGGTCGAGCCGAACGCGACGAGCGCGGCGTGCCTGAGCCGCAGTTCCCCGGCGGCGGCGCGGGCGAAGAACTCGGTGTCCTTCGGCAGCGCACCGGGCCAGCCGCCCTCGATGAACCCGACACCGAGCTCGTCGAGCAGCCGGGCCACCGCCAGCTTGTCCGTGGCGGAGTAGGAGATTCCCTCGCGCTGGGCACCGTCGCGCAGGGTCGTGTCGTACAGGTGGAACGCGTCGCCGAGCGGAGTATCGGCGGGCTCCTTGCGGTTCACGGTCAGCTCCTAGGCCAGGAAAAACTGTTCTATGGCAACAAAAAAGCCTCCCGCAGGGATGCGGAAGGCTGCGCGCCGGATGCTCTCGTGGAGCACCTATCCGGCGCGCTCGGCAATAATCGTGGCGATGGTGGCCATGCGGGCATCATGCCACACACTCCTCGCCGCGTCCAACGGCTGGGCCCACCCTCCCACCTGACGAGACGCCCACGGTGTCCGTGAATGCCACATTGAGGGACTCAGAGTCCCTCAATGTGGCATTCACGGACCTGGGGCGAACCCCCGAAAAGCCGTGAAGGCCTCCTTCACAGCGCTCAACGCTGTGAAGGAGGCCTTCACGGACCTACCGTCGAGAAATCTCAGCCCACGGAGCGGACGTTGGAGGAGACCAGCGCCGCGAGCCGGTCGCCGATCGCCTGGGTCGCGCCCGGCGAGGCCTGATCACGCGTGGCGAGATCGAAGGCGACCGACGCCTCGATGCGCCGCGCGGCCTCCTTCTGGCCGAGGTGATCGAGCAGCAGCGACACCGACAGCACCGCGGCGGTCGGGTCGGCGAGGCCCTGGCCCGCGATGTCCGGGGCGGAGCCGTGCACCGGCTCGAACATGCTCGGGTTGCGGCGGGTGATGTCGAGGTTGCCGCTCGCGGCCAGCCCGATGCCACCGGTGACCGCGGCCGCGAGGTCGGTGATGATGTCGCCGAACAGGTTGTCCGTGACGATCACGTCGAAGCGGGAGGGGTCGGTGACCAGGTGGATGGTGGCCGCGTCCACGTGCGAGTAGGCGACGGTCACCTCCGGGTGCTCCAGCGAGACCTCTTCGACGATCCGCGACCACAACGAGCCGGCGTGCAGCAGCACGTTGGTCTTGTGCACCAGGGTGAGGTGCTTGCGCGGGCGCTGCTCGGCGCGGTTGAACGCGTCGGCGACGACCCGGCGGATGCCGAACGCGGTGTTGACGCTCACCTCGGTGGCGATCTCCTGCTCGGTGTCCTTGCGCAGCAGCCCGCCGTTGCCCGCGTAGGGCCCCTCGGTGCCCTCACGGACGACGATCATGTCGACGTCGCCGGGGTCACCGAGCGGACCACGCACACCGGGGTAGAGCCGCGCCGGGCGCAGGTTCACGTGGTGGTCGAGCTCGAACCGCAGGCGCAGCAACAGGCCGCGCTCCAGGATTCCGCTGGGCACCGTCGGGTCGCCGACCGCGCCGAGCAGGATCGCGTCGTGCTGGCGAAGTTCGCCGAGCACCGACTCCGGGAGCAGCTCGCCGGTGGCGTGCCATCGGGCGGCGCCGAGGTCGTAGTTCGTGATCTCCGCTGTCGGTACCACTTCACCGAGCACCTTCAGCGCCTCGGAGACTACCTCGGGCCCGATCCCGTCACCTGGGATCACCGCGAGCCGCATCCACACACCTCCGTCGACCAGGCCACCGGGTCCGGATGGCCCATCCGCAACAAACGCCAGCAGGCGGAAGGTTACCGGCCGTAGACAAGGCGTCGTAGCCGCACCACCCTTATGCCGGATCCCGACTGGGGCCCAGTCCGCCATACGAGTGAATACAGTGGGGGCTTTCCCAATCCTCGGGACAGGGAAAGCCCCCACCACCTCAGTGATTCACGGGTACGACCGGCAGGGTCAGCTCACCCCGATGGGCTGACGCCCGCCCTGCCTTCCCGGGTTGTCGTGCCCGGCGTTCCGGTCGCCGCCGGCCGCCTCGACCTTCACCACGTTCGCCCGGTCGCCCGCGGCGTTGTGGTGTTCGATCGCGAGCAGCCCGAGCGGCTTGTCGGCCGAGGCCGCCGCCTCATTCCGGTTCACGACCAGCGCCGTTCCCGGCTTGGCCACGTAACCGATCGCGGCGTCGCCACCGCCCTGCACCGTGTAACCCGGCGCGAGGGCGTCGAACGACAGCGGACCGTCGACCTGGTCGATCACCGAGCTGTTCCCGCCCGGCGCCGCGTAGAAGCCGCTCGTACCTACGGTGTAGCCGATCCGGTGAGATCCCCCGTTCGGGTCGATGCCCAGCGCCGCGAGACGGACCGGCAACACCACCACGTTCGTGTCGAACACGTTGGTGTCCACGTCGCCGAGCTGGCCGTTGACCGCCTGGAGATCGACCCTCGGATTGCCGGGCTGGGTCAGCGAGACCGTGCTGACCAACAGCACGTCGGACGCGCTGGCCTTGGTCACGTAGGTCTCGAAGTCCGGCTTCCCGTCACCGGTGGTGTCGATGTCGACGAACACCGTGGTGTTGCTGCCGAGGTTCGCCCAGTCGCTCCAGGTGGACACGCCGAACGCGAGCAGCGCGTCGTCCGGATTGCCCTGCGCCTTGGCCAGCGGCGCCGTCGAGGCCGCGCCGACGTAGCGGAGGTCGCCACCCTGCGCGGTCCGGTTGAGCGTGCACCCGGTGACCGTGTCGCGGTCGCATTCGGGCAGCCGGGGAGACTCCGCCTGCAGCTCGAAGACGCTGACCAGCGAGCGGTAGCGCTGGGCGCCGCTGCCCTGGTCGATCCCCTTGCCGGTCAGGTTCAGCACGGCCTGGTCCTGGCCGGGGCCGAACTTCACCGCGCCGGGGGTCTTGATCGACGAGACCGGCTTCGGCGCGGAATACACCGAAACCCGCAGCGGCACCGTCGCGCCGCTCTTCGGCGTGAACGCGACCCGGCCGGAAGCGTCCGCGACGAACTGGCGGGCCAGCCCGGCCTGCGCACTCGCCATGGTCGGGTCCATGACCTTGCGCAGCGCCTTCGGGTCGGTGATCTTCAACGTCACCTTGACCTTCGCGACACCACGCGGGCTCAGCTTCACCGACTGCTTGTCCACTGTGTACTCGACACCGGGCAGCGCGTTGACGGCCTCGTAGCCGACGGCGTACTCGACCGGGGTGACGCCCTTGTTGACGACCTTGAGCGTCTTGCTCAGCGTGACCGGCCCGCCCGCCTCGACGGTGCCGAAGTTGACCGTCACCGCGCCCGGGTCGTCCGCCACGTAGGCCAGCACCTGGTTGTCCAGCGCGGCCTTCGCGTCGATGCGGCCGCTGCCCACGCGCTGCGGCGCGTAGGTGTGGCCCGCCGCGTCGTGCAGGTCGTGCCCGGCGGTGCCGATCACCGCGGCCTTGACCTCCTCGACCGACCAGTCCGGGTGGGCCTGGCGGATCAGCGCGGTGATGCCCGAGGTGTGCGGAGCTGCCATGGACGTCCCGGAAAGGACGGTCCTGCCGTTGCCGCTGCCCCGGAACGCCGAGGTGATCGTGTCACCGGGCGCGGTGACGTCCGGCTTGACCGCCGGGCCGCGCCCGCCGCGTGAGGTGAACCCGCTCGGGGTGTCCACAATGGACTTGTCGGAGGTCTGGACGCTGGCGCGGCCCGCGCCGGTCAGGCGCACCTGCAGCGTGCCCGCGTTCAGCGCCGGGCGCGTCGCGGCGGTGGCGCTGCCGGTGAGCTGGAACATCGGCACGCCCGCGTTGCCCGCGATCCCGGCGCCGAAGTGTTCCAAAGCGGACGAAGCCAGCACACCCTTGGCACCGGCGGCCTGCGCGTTGGTGGCCCGTGCCGCCGACCCGCACGCGCGCGTCGCGTCGTTGTCGTCCCATTCGAGCCAGACGATCCTGCCCGCGGCCTTCGCCTTGTCCTCCGCGGAATACGGCTTGCAGCCCGCGTTGTTGGCCGCCGAGAGCGCGACGACGGGCGCGGTCAGGTCGAGCTTGTCGTACCCGGCGAAGTCCTGGCTGAACTGCCCGGTCCGCTGCGCGGGCGCCGGGGCCGTCACGTCGATCGCGTCCCGCAGCACACCCGCGTCGCGGCCGCTGGCCACGGTGAGCGCCTCGGGCGTGCTGCCGGGCGAACCGCCGATGTCGTTGATGTCCCCGCCGTTGCCCGCGGAGAACACCGGGAGCACGTTGTTCGCGACGAGCTTGCGCACGAACAGCGAGTCCGGGTCGTCCGGCGCGCCGAAGTCCATGCCGAGCGAGAGGTTCACGACGTCGAGGTGATCGGTGAAGTCCCCGTCGCCGTCCGGGTCCAGCGCCCAGTCGAGCGCCTGCGAGGTGACGTTGGTCGATCCCTTGCAGCCGAACACCTTGACGGCGTAGAGCAGGGCCTTCGGCGCGGTGCCGGGGCCGATCCGCATCTCGTCGAGCTTCTTGCCGGTCAGCTTCTTGTAGTCGCCGGTGAAGGTGCTGCCGTCGGCGTTGACGCCGTACCCGGCGATCGTGCCGGCGACGTGCGTGCCGTGCTCACCGCAGGCGAGCGGGTTCGGGTCCGGTACCGGCGTCGGCGAGCCCTGTTTGCCGCTCGCGTCGTAGCCGTCGCCGACGAGGTCGGTGCCGCCGACCACCTTGGCGCTGGGGAACAACGGGGTCGGCTTCGCCGGATCGACGCCCTTGTACGCCTCGGGAGTGCCCGGCCCGCCGAAGTCGGCGTGCGTGTAGTCGATGCCGTCGTCGATGACGCCGACGCGGATCCCGTCGCCGAACTTCCCGGTCTGCTGCCAGGTGGCGAGCGTGTTGGTCAGCTGCTCCGCGCTGGCGTTGGTGCGGGTCTTCGGCACGACGGTGCGCACCGAGACGACGTCGGCCCGCTTGGCGACCTCACGCAGCTTCGCGGCGTCGGTGGTCACCACGGCGCCGGGGACCGCGTTCGCGGTCTGGGTGACCAGCCGGGTGCCCGCGTCGGCGGCCTTGAGCTGGCCGAGCACCGAGCCCACCGCCGCGGCGGCGTCCGCCTTGGCCGCGCGGGCGGCCTGCTTGGCCTTCTCCTTGCCCGCGCCCCTGCCCTGCTCCTCGTTGAACGCGTCGACCGCGGGCTTCTTCGCCACCTCGACGAACGCGGTGACCTGTCCCTGCGCGGTGTTCAGCCGCGGCTCGATCTTGCCGTCCAGCGCGGCCGGGTCGATCCTGGCCTTCCCGGCGCTCTCGGCGAGTGGCGCGTCCTGCGCCGAGGCGGCGGGCGCTCCCGCCACCGCCGTCGCCAGCACCACGGCGAACAGCGCGGTGGAGGACCGCACCGCCCAACCGGGCAAGCGGGATCTACTCATGGGTGGCTCCCCTTACTCGAAACCTGGATGGAAGAACCTACTGTGGCTCCGAACCCCGACGGTGAGCCGCAGTCTCGCGAACCGAACCTAATGGCACGAAACACCTACTTCGGTAGGCAGCTTGCTCCGTTACGTGAATGTGATTGCCGGCGCGGTCGCCAAAAAGTGGCGAAAATGACCGCGCTTATCGGCAGCGCTTTGCCTAATCTGAGCGTCGTGAATCACTGGCAAACCCACCCGGCGCTGACCGGCGAGCACGTCCGCCTCGAACCGCTGACCGCCGAGCACGCGAAGGGGCTGTTCGAAGCGGGCCAGGACCCCGCGATCTGGACCTGGCTGAGCCTGCGGCAGCCCGCCGACCTGCCCGAGGCCGAGCGCATGGTCGAAGCGATGCTCGCCGACCGCACCCGCCAGGCGTGGGCGCAGCTCGACGCGAAGACGGGCCGGGTCGCGGGCACGACGTCGTACTACCAGCTCAACGAAACCCACCGGATCCTGTCGATCGGCTACACCTGGCTCGGCGCGGACTGGCACCGGACCGCGCTCAACACCGAGGCGAAGCTGCTGCTGCTCACGCACGCCTTCGACACGCTCGGCGCGCAGCGGGTGAGCTGGGAGACCGACATCCGCAACCTGCGCTCCCAGCGCGCCATCGAACGGCTGGGCGCGCTCCGGGAAGGGGTGCTCCGCGCGCACCGGATCCGGCCGGACGGGTCCGCACGGGACACCGTCGTCTACTCGATGGTGGAAAACGAATGGCCGCCCGCACGGAAACGCCTGCGCGAACGGCTCACGGCGTTTCCCCCGGCCTGAAACGCGGAAAGCCGCCCCGGGCCAGGAGACCCGGGGCGGCTTTCGACGGGACGAATGTCAGTCGAGGTTCACCGCGCGGATGGTGTGCGCGCCGACGGCGGCGCCGATCGGCTCCAGCACGTGCGCGTCCACCGCGCGGTCCACGCGCAGCAGCATGACCGCGTCCGACCCGTCGGTGGTCTGGCTGATCTGCGCGGCCTCGATGTTGAGCCCCGCCTCGCCGAGCAGGGTGCCGACGCGGCCCATGATGCCGGGGCGGTCCGGGTACTCCAGCAGCAGCACGTCACCCTCGGCCCGCAGGTCGAAGTGGCGGCCGTTGACCTCGACGATCTTCTCGACGTCGTCCTTGCCGGTCACCGAGCCCGAGACCGACAGCGTGGTGCCGTCGCCGTGCACCGCGCGCACCGTGACCAGGCTGCGGAACTTCGGGCTCTCCGACTCGGTCACCAGCTCGACCTGCACGCCCAGCTCCTCGGCCAGCCGCGGCGCGTTGACGAAGGTGACCTGGTCGTGGACGACACCGGCGAACACGCCGCGCTCGGCGGCGAGCGTCAGCACACTGGTGTCCTCAGTGGACAGTTCACCCCTGACCACGACGGTGACCGAGGTCGGCGCCTTCGGCTTGAGCGCGGTGAGCACGGTGCCGAGCTTCTGGGTGAGCGAGAGGTAGGGCCGGACGTGCTCACCGACCGCGCCGCCGCCCGAGACGTTCACCGCGTCCGGCACGAAGTCGCCGCGCAGCGCGAGCAGCGTCGAACGTGCCACATCGGTGCCCGCGCGGTCCTGCGCCTCGGCGGTCGAGGCGCCCAGGTGCGGGGTGACCACGACGTTGTCCAGTTCGAACAGCGGGCTGGCCGTCGTCGGCTCGGTGACGAACACGTCGATCCCGGCGCCGCCGACGTGACCCGAGCGGAGCGAGTCGGCCAGCGCCTCCTCGACGATGAGGCCGCCGCGGGCCGCGTTGACGATGATGACGCCCGGCTTGGTCTTCTTCAGCGCCTCGGCGTCGATGAGACCCTTGGTCTCCGGGGTCTTCGGCAGGTGGATCGAGATCGCGTCGGCGCGCTCCAGCAGCTCGTCGAGGGTGACGAGCTCGATGCCGAGCTGCGCGGCGCGGGCGGCCGAGACGTAGGGGTCGTAGGCGATGAGCTTGGTGCCGAAGGCGGCGATGCGCTGGGCGAACAGCTGGCCGATCTTGCCGAGGCCGACGACGCCGACGGTCTTGCCGTTGAGCTCGACGCCGGTGTAGGCGCTGCGCTTCCACTCGCCGCCACGCAGGCTCTGGTCGGCGGCGGGGACCCGGCGGGCGACCGCGAGCAGCAGCGCGACGGCGTGCTCGGCGGCGGAGACGATGTTCGACGTCGGCGCGTTGACCACCAGCACGCCACGCTCGGTGGCGGCCGGGACCTCGACGTTGTCCAGGCCGACGCCGGCGCGCGCGACGACCTTGAGCTGGGTGGTGGCGCCGAGCACCTCGGCGTCGACCTTGGTGGCCGAGCGCACCAGGAGCGCGTCGGCGCTCTTCACCGCCTCGAGCAGCGCCGGGCGGTCGGTCCCGTCCACGTGCCGGACCTCCACCTCGTCGCCGAACACACTCAGCACCGAGGGCGCGAGCTTTTCCGCGATGAGGACGACGGGCTTGCTGGGCTTGCTGCTCACAGGGCGGCTCCCACTATCTGGTCACCGCGCCGAGGACGCGCGGTGCTTGATCAACCGGTGGACGGATCGGCGCACGCCGTTGTGCCCGTGTGAGCGGGAGTTTAGCCCGGTGGGCGCCCACCCCGCTGCCCCCGTTGTTAACTTGCCCGTAATCCCTCGAAAACAAGGGTCAACAGGCGCTCCATGCCTCGCTCACCGGGCAGGTGCGTCCCGGCCCAGGAAGCACCGTGCAGCAACAGAAGCAGCTCGCGGGTGGTGACGTCGGCCCGGAGTGCGCCGGCTTCCTTGGCCCTGTCCACCAGCTGGGACGCCGCCTCCTGCATCGCGTGGCAGGAGGCGTGCAGCGCCGAGCCGGGGTCGTTGATCGCGTCGGCCAGCAGCTCGGTGAGGCCGCGGTAGGCACCGGAAGCCGTGCCGAACCCGACGAGCCAGGTGTACAGCCCGTCGAGCGGGTCCTCGGCCGCGAGCAGCTCCCGCGCCTTCCCGGCCTGGGTGTCGAACCGGTCCCGTAACAGCGTTTCGAGCAGGACCTCCCTGGTCGGGAAGTGCCGGTAGAGGGTGCCGATCCCGACCCCGGCGCTGCGCGCGACGTCCTCGAGCGAGGCGTCCACCCCGCGTTCGGTGAAGGCGCGCTTCGCCTCGGCCAGCAGGCGTTCGTAGTTGCGGCGGGCGTCCGCCCGCATCGGCTTGACGTCGGTCATCTCGGCTCCGAAGCTTACCGCGTGACAAACCGGAGGCTACCTCCGTAAAGTAACCGGAGGCAGCCTCTGTTTACCGAAGGGATGACCTGGGGATGACACTGATCGAAGAGACCAGGGCCAGGCTGGGCGCCGTCGGCGCCTGGCTGCCCACGGCACCGCTGACACCGCCGCCGGAGGCCGAGCGCGCCGCCACCCGGCGACTGGCCGAACTGGGCTACGGCTCGGTGTGGAGCGGCGAAGGGCCCGGCACCCGCGAGGTGTTCGCGCATTTCGGCGACCTGCTGGCGTCGACGGAGAACGTGGTGCTCGGCACCGGCATCGCCAACGTCTGGTCCCGGCCGGGCCGGACCGCGCAGAGCGGCGGGACGACACTGGCGCGGGCCCACCCCGGCCGGTTCGTGCTCGGTGTCGGGATCGGCCACGCGTTCCAGGCCGAGAAGTACGGCGAAAAGTACCGCCCGTACGAGAAGATGCGCGCGTATCTGTCCGAAATGGACTCCACGGCGGCCGAGAAACCCGCGCCGGTCGCGTTTCCCCGCGTGCTCGCGGCCGTCGGCCCGAGAATGCTGGAGCTTGCGCGCGAGTTCACCGACGGCGCGCACCCGTTCGCCCAGCCCGTCGAGCACACCCCGTACGCGCGCGAAATCCTCGGGCAGGACAAGCTGCTGATCCCGCAGCAGACCGTCCTGATCGGCACGCGCGAGGACGCGCGGGAGCACGTCCTCCGGCTGGCGGAGCAGATACGGGCGAACAACGTCAAGGGGTACCTCGACGGCTGGAAACGGCTGGGCTACACCGACGCCGACTTCACCGGCCCCAGCGACCGGTTCACCGATGGCATGGTCCTGTGGGGCACGCCGAAGACCATCGCCGGACGACTGGCGGAACTGCTCGACGCCGGAGCCGACCACGTGCTGCTCAGCCCGGCCACCGAAACCTTGGAGTCCATTGTGGACGTACTGGCCGAACTGGCGCCCGCGGTGACGGCGGTGGCGCGATGACCGTCGGGATCTGGACCTTCGCCTTCGACGGCAAGGAAATCGGCGAGGTCCGCGCGGCCGCCGCCGAGGTCGAGTCGCTGGGGTTCACCGCGCTGTGGTTCGGCGAGTACCGCGGCCGCGAGGCGTTCGTCCAGGCGGCGTTGCTGCTCGGGGCGACCAGCACGCTGACCGTGGCGACCGGGATCGCGCGGTTCTCCCAGCGCGACGCCCCGACGGCCGAGGCGGCCGGGCGTACCCTCGCCGAGGCGTATCCGGGCCGGTTCACGCTCGGACTCGGCGGGCACCGGCCCGGCAGCGGCACCCTCACCGCCATGCGGTCCTATCTGGACGCGATGGACGAGGCGGACCTGGACGTCCCCGGCGCCCGGCCGCGCCGGGTGCTCGCCGCGCTGGGGCCGAAACTGCTGGAGCTGGCGGCGGCACGGACCGACGGCGCCCATCCGTACTTCGTCCCGCCGGAGCACACCGCGTTCGCGCGGGAGACGATGGGACCGGACGCGTACCTCGCCGTCGAGCAGGCGGTCGTGCTCGACGCGGATCCCGAGCGGGCGCGGCGGATCGCGCGCGAGCACGTCGGCGGCTACGTGCGGATGGCACCGCACCAGCGGGCGAACCTGCGGCGGCTGGGCTTCACCGACGCCGATCTCGCCGACGGCGGCAGCGACCGGCTCGTCGACGCCATCGTGGCCCACCGCGGCGAGCAGGAGGTCGCCGACCGGGTCCGGGCACACCTCGACGCGGGCGCCGACCACGTCTGCGTCCAGGTCCTCGGCGAGGGCCCGGAGATCCCGCTGACCGGCTGGCGCCGCCTCGCCCAGCTCGTGGCCTGAGGACGGAACGTGGGACTCACACGCGTGAGTCCCACGTTCGCGCACGGGTCGCGGTAGCGTGGAGGTGCGCGGTGCGGGCCGCGTCCCGTCCGCGGAAAGGGCCGAGCCCACCCCCGTACGACCCGTTTCACCCATCGGCCGCCTTCTTTCCTGCCCGGCGCCAGCGGACCACGGGCATGACGGGGAAGGAGGATCCCGTGCACATCCTGCCCGCGAAACCCAGCCTGGAGCAGCTGCGTAAACGCGCGAAGGAGCTCGCCCGCGCGGAGTCGGTCAAGCTGTCGGAGGCGCAGTTCCGCCTCGCCCGGCAGCACGGCTTCCCGAGCTGGCCGAAACTCCAGGCGTACGTCCGGCGCATCGCCGAGCACGGCGACGGACTTCAGCACGCCTACCACCAGGACACCGCGTACTACGCCGACCGCGCGGACGGCCTGCTCGCCTCGGCTCTGGACGAAACACCCGGCACCCACGAGCACTTCGACCGCTGGTACCAGCCACTCACTCCCGAGGGCGCCCGCACCGTTGTCGCGCGTCAGCACGGCTTCGCCTCCTGGCGTGCCCTTCGCGACCACGTCCGGACCCTCGCGGACAGTGGTGAGCCGTTCGCGCGGGCGTACCGGTTGGTCGAGGCCCACGACGTCGACGGGCTCGCCGAACTCGTCCGGCGGTTTCCCTGGCTGGTGCACGCCGCCGGGACCAACGGCAACGACCTGCTCGGCATGGCGGGCGCGACCGGCGACGAACGGCTGACCAGGGTGCTGCTCGACCATGGCGCCGATCCGGCACGCCCCAACGCGCACGGCTGGACACCGCTGCACCAGGCCGCGTACGGGAATCTGCCGCTGCTGCTGGACATGCTGCTCGAAGCCGGTGCGCCGACGGACGTCTCCGCCCGGGGCGACGGCGGCACTCCGCTGGTCGTGGCGTTGTTCTGGGGGCACCGCGAAGCCGCCGAAAAGCTGGCCATCCACGACCTGACACCGGCGAACCTCCGCGTCGCCGCCGGCCTCGGCCGCGCGGACCTGCTCGACGAGTTGCTCACCCCGGACGGCACGCTGTCCCCCGCCGCCGGAGCGCGTCGCGCGTTTTACCGGCCGCACAGCGGTTTCCCGCGCTGGCGGCCGTCCGGCGATCCGGCCGAGATCCGCGACGAAGCGCTGAGCTGGGCGGCCCGCAATGACCGGGTCGACACGCTGCGCACGCTCGTCGAGCGCGGTGCCGTGCCCGACGCCGACGTCTACCGGGGCACCGCGCTGGCCTGGGCGGCCGCGCAGGGCAAAGCCGCCGCGACCCGAGCGCTGCTCGACCTCGGCGCGGAGGTCGACCAGCGCGGCACTTTCGGCGGTCCGGGACACGGCGTGGGCGTCACGGCGCTGCACCTGGCGGCACAGGGCGGGCACGTCGGCGTCATCACCGCTTTGCTCGACGCGGGCGCCGACCCGTCCGCGCGCGACGCGCTGTACGACAGCACGCCCGAGGGCTGGGCGGACCACTGTGGACAGCCGGCGGCCCGGGAGGTGCTGCGCGGCCTGGCGCGGCACTGACGGCAATACGATAGACAAACGGAGTGGCTAGTCCGTAGCGTTGAATACGGACTAGCCACTCCGTTTTTTCTGACTGGGAGGAACCATGACCACACCCCGGGTGGTGTTCGACCGGCTCGGCGAGGGCATCGCGGAAGCGCGCTGGGGCGAGCTTTCCGCGCTCTACGCCGAAGACACCGTCGTCGAGCTCCCGCACCAGCCGCCCGTGCCCGGCCGTATCGAGGGCCGCGCCGCGGTGCACGAGCGGTTCACCAGCCCGCTCGCCGCGTCGCTCCGGTTGCGCCGCCACGACACCGTGGTGCACGAAACGACCGATCCGGAGGTGATCGTCGCCGAGTACGCGTACTCGGGCGAAGCGCTGAAGACCGGGAACACGTTCGAGTCGGCCAACATCCAGGTGCTGCGGGTGCGGGACGGGCTGATCACGCACTCCCGCGACTACCACGACTACCTTAAGCTCGCCGTGGCCCAGGAGACCTTCGCCGTGCTCAAGGCCGGATTCGCCGACACGAAAAGGGAACTCGCCCCGCTGCCGCCGCGTCCGGCATCGACAGCGGATCCGGGCAGCAGCCCGCGAGGCGTGTTCGAACGGCTCGTCCACGGCGTCTCGGACGGGCGATGGGCCGAACTGCCCGATCTCTACGCGCCGGAAACCCACGTGACGCACCCGTTCCTGCCGGGCGCGCCGGTACTGCGTTCGCGCGACGACCTCCGGGAGCACTTCTCCGTCGGCGCCACGATGGAGATCGACATCGAGGCGCGGGATCTGGTGACCTACCAGAGCACCGACCCCGAGGTGATCATCGGCGAGTTCACCTACCAGGGCAGCACCGGGATCGGCTCGCCGTTCCGGGTGGCGAACATCTTCGTGCTGCGGGTGCGGAACGGGCTGATCGTCGAATCCCGCGACTACGGCGACCACCTCGCGCTCGCGGCCGCCGCGGACCGTCTCGACGAGCTCGCGGCGCGGCTGGGCGCCTAGCTCTCCTTCGCCGGGGCGGGCTCTTCGAAGTCCTCGGGCAGGTCGAACTCGCCGTCGCGGACCCCGGCGACGAAGGCGTCCCATTCCGCCGGGGTGAACACGAGCACGACGCCGTCGGGCTTGGCCGACTGGCGCATGGCCACGTAGGTGACCCCGTCGGTGTGCGGGACGAACGCGTACTCGATGCAGTCGTCGAGCGTGACGCCCTCGGGTTCGGCGCGGATCCAGGCGGCCTCGCTCAGATCCAGCTCGTGCCGGATGTGTGCCTTGTCGTCGACCGGCTGTTCACTCATGACGCCAGGGTAGCTGCCCGCGCACCGAGCGACAGCAAAGGTCCCCTGCTCACTTTCCGTCGCCCCCGAAACGCCGTGAAGGCCTCCTTCACAGCGTTGAATCCAGTCATGCCGCGCGCAGCGCGTCCGTTGAGGGCGGCGGCGGGGGCATGGATGGAGCTGTGAAGGAGGCCTTCACGGAACAGCGGGAGAGACTCAGGCGGTCTCGGTGATCGGGCGGTCCACCCACGACATCAGGTCGCGCAGCTTCTTGCCGGTCTCCTCGATCGGGTGCTGGTTGCCCTGCTCCTCGAGCTTGGTGAAGTTCGGGCGCCCCGCCTCGTCCTCGGCGACCCACTCGCGAGCGAACGTGCCGTCCTGGATCTCCCCGAGGATCTTCTTCATCTCCTCCTTGACCGCGGGCGAGATGACGCGCGGGCCGCGGGTCAGGTCGCCGTACTCGGCGGTGTCAGAGATCGAGTAACGCTGACGCGCGATGCCGCCCTCGTACATGAGGTCGACGATGAGCTTCAGCTCGTGCAGCACCTCGAAGTAGGCGATCTCCGGGGCGTAACCGGCCTCGGTGAGCACCTCGAACCCGGTCTGCACCAGCGCGGACGCGCCACCGCAGAGCACGGCCTGCTCGCCGAAGAGGTCGGTCTCGGTCTCCTCGGTGAAGGTCGTCTTGATGACACCGGCGCGGGCACCGCCGATGGCCGCGGCGTAGGACAGCGCGAGCGCCTGGGCGTTGCCCGAGGCGTCCTGCTCGACCGCGATCAGGGCGGGCACGCCCTTGCCGTCGACGAACTGACGGCGGACCAGGTGGCCGGGGCCCTTCGGCGCGACCATGGCGACGTCCACATTGGACGGCGGCTTGATCAGGTCGTAGCGGATGTTGAAGCCGTGGCCGAAGAACAGCGCGTCGCCGTCCTTCAGGTTCGGCGCGATGTCCTGCTCGTAGATGAAGCGCTGCTTGGTGTCCGGCGCCAGGATCATGATCAGGTCGGCTTCGGCCGACGCCTCGGCCGGGGTGAGCACGCGCAGGCCCTGCTCCTCGGCCTTCGCCCGCGACTTGGACCCCTCGGGCAGGCCGATGCGGACGTCGACGCCGGAGTCACGCAGGCTCAGCGAGTGGGCGTGGCCCTGGCTGCCGTAGCCGATGACAGCGACCTTGCGCCCCTGGATGATCGAGAGGTCGGCGTCGTCGTCGTAGAAGATTTCCACTGCCATGGGGGGTACTACTTCCTTTCCTGACTGCACGAAAAACTAGCGGGACTAGCGGGGGGAGGTGGCGGTGATCGAGCGGGCCCCGCGCCCCACCGCGACCATGCCGGACTGGACGAGCTCACGGATGCCGTACGGCTCCAGCATCCGCAGCAGCGCGCCGATCTTGTCCGAGGTCCCGGTCGCCTCGACGGTGAGCGCCTCCGGCGAGACGTCCACCACCTTGGCTCGGAAGAGCTGGACCGTTTCGAGGACCTGGCTGCGCACGGTGGCGTCGGCCCTGACCTTCACCAGCAGCAGTTCGCGCTGCACGGCGGTGGACGGCTCCAGTTCCACTATCTTGATCACGTTGACCAGCTTGTTGAGCTGTTTGGTCACCTGTTCGAGCGGTAGCTCCTCAACGGCGACCACGATCGTCATGCGGGACACCTCGGGGTTTTCCGTGGGCCCGACGGCGAGGGACTCGATGTTGAACCCGCGGCGGGAGAACAGCCCGGACACCCTGGCGAGCACGCCCGGCTTGTTCTCGACCAGCACGCTCAGCGTGTGCACGCTCATCGCTGTTCTCCTTCCGCACTGGCCTCGGCGATCTCGGCGACCTCGCTGACCTCGTCGTCGTCGAACAGCGGCCGGATCCCGCGCACCGACATGATCTCGTCGTTCCCGGTGCCGGCGGCGACCATCGGCCACACCTGGGCATCCTTCCCCACCACGAAGTCGATCACGACGGGACGGTCGTTGATCTCCATCGCGCGGCGGATGGTGGCGTCGACGTCTTCCCTGGTCTCACAGCGCAGGCCCGCGCAGCCAAGTGCCTCGGCGAGCAGCGTGAAGTCGGGGATGCGGTGCTTGTGCGTGCCGAGGTCGGTGTTGGAGTAGCGCTCGGAGTAGAACAGGTTCTGCCACTGGCGGACCATGCCGAGGTTGCCGTTGTTGATCACCGCGACCTTGATCGGCGCGCCCTCGATGGCGCAGGTGGCCAGCTCCTGGTTGGTCATCTGGAAGCAGCCGTCGCCGTCGATCGCCCACACCGGCTTGTCCGGGACACCGAACTGCGCGCCCATCGCCGCGGGCACGGCGTAGCCCATCGTGCCGAGACCGCCGGAGTTGATCCAGGTGCGCGGGTTCTCGTACTTGACGAACTGCGCGGCCCACATCTGGTGCTGCCCGACGCCCGCCGCGTACACCGCGTCCGGGCCGACCAGCTCACCGATCCGCTCGATGACGAACTGCGGCGACAGCGAACCGTCGTCGGGCCACTCGTAGCCCGCCGGGTAGGTCTTGCGCCAGTCGTCGAGCTGCGTCCACCAGTCGGCCAGATCCGGCTTGCCGCGCTCCTGCTCGGCTCGCACCGCGGTGATCAGCTCGCCGATGATCTCCTTGCAGTCCCCGACGATCGGCACGTCGGCCTTGCGGTTCTTGGAGATCTCGGCGGGGTCGATGTCCGCGTGGACCACGGCGGCGTCCGGCGCGAACGACGAGAGCTGACCGGTGACCCGGTCGTCGAAGCGGGCGCCGAGGGCGATCAGCAGGTCGGCCCGCTGCATCGACGCGACCGCGGCGACCGAGCCGTGCATGCCGGGCATGCCCAGGTGCTGCGGGTGCGAGTCGGGGAAGGCGCCCCGCGCCATCAGCGTCGTGACGACCGGGATGCCGGTCAGCTCGGCCAGCTCGCGCAGCTGCTCCGACGCCTCCGCCTTGATGACGCCGCCGCCGACGTAGAGCACCGGTCGCCGGGATTTGGCGATGAGCCGCGCGGCCTCGCGGACCTGCTTGCCGTGCGGGCGCAGCGTCGGCCGGTAGCCCGGCAGCCGCAGGTCGGCAGGCCACGCGAACGACGTCATCTCCTGGAGGACGTCCTTCGGGATGTCCACCAGGACCGGGCCTGGCCGGCCCGTCGAGGCGATGTGGAAGGCCTCGGCGATGGTCCTCGGGATGTCCGCCGGGTCGGTGACCAGGAAGTTGTGCTTGGTGACCGGCATCGTGATGCCGCAGATGTCGGCTTCCTGGAACGCGTCGGTACCGATCAGCGCCCGGCTCTGTTGCCCCGTGATGGCGACGACCGGGACGGAGTCCATGTTGGCGTCGGCCAGCGGCGTGACCAGGTTCGTCGCGCCGGGGCCGGAGGTGGCCATGCAGACGCCGACCTTGCCGGTCGCCTGCGCGTACCCGGTGGCGGCGTGCCCGGCGCCCTGCTCGTGCCGGACCAGGACGTGGCGGACCTTCGTCGAGTCGAGAAGCGGGTCGTAGGCGGGCAGGATGGTCCCGCCCGGAATGCCGAAGACGACTTCGGCGCCGACCGCCTCGAGCGAGCGCACGAGCGACTGGGCGCCCGTGACCCTTACCGGCGTTCCCGCCGGCGGCGCCGGCTTCGGACGTGCTCCTGGGACACCGGGCGCTGTCGGCCCGGGCTTCGCGTCGCTGCGCGACGTGGCACTGGTCATCGGTCTCTGCCTCGTGGGTCTCGATGTGTCACTCGTTCGGGTGCGGATCCGGCGGTGGAGCTGGTCCTGGGCAACGCTGTGTCCGAACATGGCCGTGTCCGAACATCAAAAAACCCCCGCCGACCGTGAGGTCGCACGAGGGTCGCGCGTCGACGCAGCGGAGACTTCCTAAGCGTCGACGCGCTGGGGAAGTACGAGGCCGGTCTGCGTTGTCACGAGGCAGACGGTAATCCGGCCCCTGGCGAGGTGTCAACTCTGCGGGATGAGGATTCCGCATGCTGGACACCCGAAGAGGTGAGCGCACCCGCTGCCGAGCCGCCGCGCGCGGCCGTGCACCATCTTGGGCGTGGCCGAAAAAGAGCAGCGCAACCAGGCGGACGAGGGCCGGAAGGCCGTCTTCAGGATCCCGGGCACCGCGTACGCGGCGATCGCCCTCCTCACCGTGTGTGTGACGCCTGTCGCACTCGGCGAGATCCCCGGGCTCGAGTTCCTCTACCTCGCCCCGATCGCGCTGTTCGTCTTCGTGCTCCGGACCCGCACGGTGGCCACCCGGGAGGGACTCGCGATCCGGACGATGTTCGGCAACCGCGACATTCCGTGGTCATCGTTGAAGGGCCTCGCCATTACCAAGAAGGCGCGGGTGCGGGCCGTACTGCAGGACGACACCCAGGTCACCCTGCCGACCGTGCGCACCCGGCACCTGCCGGTGCTGTCGCTGGTCAGCGAGGGTCTCGTGGCCGACCCGAGCGGGCTGCTCGACAACGACGAGCCGCCGGCCGAAAAGCCCGTCGCGGACAAGCCGACCGAGACCGGCCCCTCCGGGGCGGCACCCCAGGAGTAGAATTGGTAGGACCAGTTTTGCGGGCCCCTCGAACCCCGCACTGGTCCATCCGCCTCCACCTGGGAGAACGCCGTGCCTCAACTCCGTTCCCGGACCACCACCCACGGCCGCAACGCGGCGGGCGCGCGCTCGCTGTGGCGTGCCACCGGGATGACCGACAGCGACTTCGGCAAGCCGATCGTGGCCATCGCCAACTCCTACACCCAGTTCGTGCCGGGGCACGTGCACCTCAAGGACCTCGGCGAGATCGTGGCCGGTGCGGTGGCCGAGGCGGGCGGCGTCGCGCGCGAGTTCCACACGATCGCCGTCGACGACGGGATCGCCATGGGGCACTCCGGGATGCTCTACTCGCTGCCCTCGCGCGAGATCATCGCGGACTCGGTCGAGTACATGGTCAACGCGCACCAGGCCGACGCGCTGGTGTGCATCTCCAACTGCGACAAGATCACCCCGGGCATGCTCAACGCCGCGATGCGGCTGAACATCCCGACCGTGTTCGTGTCCGGCGGGCCGATGGAAGCCGGGAAGGCCGTGGTGGTCGGCGGTGTCGCGCAGGCACCCACCGACCTGATCACCGCGATCGCCGCGTCGGCGAGCTCCGAGGTCGACGAGGACGGGCTGGCGATCGTCGAGCGGTCCGCGTGCCCGACCTGCGGGTCCTGCTCGGGCATGTTCACCGCGAACTCGATGAACTGCCTGACCGAGGCGCTCGGCCTCTCGCTGCCGGGCAACGGCTCCACACTGGCGACGCACGCCGCGCGGCGGGCACTGTTCGAGAACGCCGGTCGTACCGTCGTCGACCTGTGCAAGCGCTGGTACGGGGAGGACGACGACTCGGCCCTGCCCCGGTCGATCGCGACGAAGAAGGCGTTCGAGAACGCGATGGCGCTGGACATGGCCATGGGCGGCTCGACGAACACCGTGCTGCACATCCTCGCCGCCGCCCAGGAGGGCGAGGTCGACTTCACCATCGCCGACATCGACGAAATCGGGCGACGCGTGCCGTGCCTGTCCAAGGTGGCACCGAACTCCGACTACCACATGGAGGACGTCCACCGGGCGGGCGGCATCCCGGCCATCCTCGGCGAACTGCACCGCGGCGGGCTCCTGAACACCGACGTCCACTCGGTGCACTCGCCCGACCTCGCGTCCTGGCTGGCCGAGTGGGACATCCGCGCCGACGGGCCTTCGGCGGCCGCGCTGGAGCTGTTCCACGCGGCGCCGGGCGGGGTGCGGACCACGAAGGCGTTCTCCACCGACGCCCGTTGGTCCTCATTGGACACCGACGCCGCCGGTGGCTGCATCCACGACGTCGAGCACGCCTACACCAAGGACGGCGGTCTCGCGATCCTGCGCGGCAACCTCGCCGAGAACGGCGCGGTGATCAAGGCGGCGGGCATCGACGAGGATCTCTGGCACTTCGAGGGCCCGGCGCGGGTGCTGGAAAGCCAGGAAGAAGCCGTTTCCGCGATCTTGAAGAAGGAGATCCAGCCGGGCGAGGTGCTGGTGATCCGCTACGAAGGCCCCGCGGGCGGGCCGGGTATGCAGGAGATGCTGCACCCGACGGCGTTCCTGAAGGGCTCCGGTCTCGGCAAGAAGTGCGCGCTGATCACCGACGGCCGGTTCTCGGGCGGCTCGTCGGGCATCTCGGTCGGGCACATCTCGCCGGAGGCCGCCGCGGGCGGGCTGATCGGGCTCGTCGAGAACGGCGACCGCATCCTGCTGGACATCCACGAGCGACGGCTCGAACTGCTCGTCGACGCCGAGGTCCTGGCCGAGCGCCGGTCGAAGATGGAGGCCGCGGAGCGGCCGTGGCAGCCGAAGGACCGGCAGCGCCCGATCACCGCGGCGCTGCGCGCCTACGCCCGGATGGCGACCTCGGCCGACACCGGGGCCGTCCGCGACGTGAACAAGTAGGCCCGGCGCGCTCGGCGGCCTGGGATGATCGAGTGTCCTCCGAGGTCGCCGGGCACAACGCCTGGGCTGGTCCTCGACCAGCGTAGGTGGATCGCCGAGACCGTTCGTCAGAAGCGGAACTCGGAGCGGGAGCGCGACGCCTACCCGAGGTGGGCGTCGCCGTTTCGTGGCCACGTCCCCGAGCCGATCCGCCACGACGCCGAACCGCGGCTGTTGCTCGACCGGTCCCCCGCCCTCGGAACGACCAGCCGCGCGATCGGCATGCCAGGCCACCCGTTGCCGAAAAACGGCAACAGGCTCCTGACCTGGGCTAACGGGTCAGGGTGAGGACGACGACCGAGGCGGCCGCCGCCAGCAGCACCCCGCCGACGGCGAACGGGAACGGCCGCCTGCGCCACGGCGTGTTGCGGTCCAGCGCGATCCGCCCCGCGCCGGTGAACAACAGCGCCAGCGCCACGACGCCGAGCAGCAGCTCGAACTCGAAGCCCTGGCCGCTGCCCTGGAAGAAACCGCCGTGGAACTTCGCGAACACGATGTTGACGGCGACCCCGAGCAGTCCGGCGGCCCCCAGCCAGGTGAAGAGCCCGGCGATCACCAGCACGGAACCGCCGACCTCGGTGATCCCGGTGACCCACGAAAGCAGCGTCGTCTGCTTGTGGTACCCGAACGTCTCGAGCGCCCGCGCGAAACCGCCGATACCCGGACCGCCGAACAGACCGAAGAGGTGCTGGAGCCCGTGCGCGCCCATGATCGCGCCGAGCGCGAGCCGGAGTACCAGTAGCCCCAGGTCGCCCGAGCGCGAGGCGTCGTCAGTGTCGTCCACGCCGGACAAGATACTGGTGTTCTGAGAATCGTCGGCTTGACTGCTCACGGGCGCAGGGTAGGGGATGCGTCACACTCCCGCGACCGGGAGCACCGGTCAGTACTCCCCTCGGACGAGGTTGTTCGGCAGTTCGCCGCCCGCGTACTGCGCGATCTCCGCCGCCGCGACCGCGTAGGACCGGCTCCGGCCACCGCGGACCGTGCCGCCGATATGCGGGGTGAGCAGCAGGCCCGGGACCGCCCAGAGCGGATGCTCCGCCGGCGGCGGCTCCGGGTCGGTGACATCGAGCGCGGCACGCAACCGGCCCGCCGCGAGCTCGGCGACCAGCGCGTCCGTCGCCACCACGGAGCCACGGGAGACGTTGACCAGCACCGCCCCATCGGCCATCGCGGCGAGGAACTCCGCGTCGACCATTCCCCTGGTCCGCGACGTCAACGGGACCATCAACACGACGGCGTCGTGCAGCCCCAGCAGGCCGGGCAGCTCCTGGACGCCGTGGACGCCAGCGCGTGCCGACATGCCGACCATCGTGCAGCGGACGTCGAACGGTTCGAGCCTGCGGCGCAGATGCTGCCCGAGGTCGCCCGCGCCGACGATCAGCACCCGCTTGCCCTGCAGCGTGTCGGCGGTCTGCCGATCCCAGCGCCGCTCGCGCTGTCCGGCGGCGAACACGTCGAGCTTGCGATAGATCGACAACAGCACCGCGACCACCCATTCGGCCGTGCTGCCGCCGTGGGCGCCACGGCAGGTGGACAGCAGCACGCCGTCGGGGACCTTGCCGACCCAGTCCTCCGCGCCCGCCGTGAGGAGCTGGATGAGCTTGACGTTCGGCACCGCGTCCCACAGCTCGGGACCGGCGCGGTGCCTGCCGGGGATGAGTACTTCGGCGTCGGCGGCTTCCGGCGGCGTCGGCTCACCCCAGAGGTAGCGCACCGCCCGCACCCTGGCAATCTCGGAAAGAACCGCCACGCCTTCGTCGTCGGGGACCAGCACGGTAAGGCTCATGATCACCACGTTACTGTGCTTGTGGATACCGAACCGGCCAAAAGTAAGCAGTCGTGCGTGTCGGTCGCCTGCCCTGGTCGGCTTGCTTTCGTCTCATTGGTATACGCCCACCACTTACCTGTGGCTCACGCACGCTCACCTAGGCTGGTGATCGTGCGTACCCGGTACCGGCGGATGTGGTCTTCGCCGCTGGCTCTGCTGGCCTGCGGCGGCCTTATGCTCTCCGGTTGCGCCCGGTTCGACGGTCCCGGCACCGGCGCGGGCCAGACCTTCACCCCCGCGCCACGCCCCAGCCCCGAAGCGCCGCCCTCGGTGCAGGGGCCCGGCGGCGCCGGTGGCAAGACCGACAAGGGCCAGCCGGGGCAACCCACCCCGATCCCGCCGCCGCAGGGCTGCAAGGACTTCGACAAGGCCGTGCTCGCGACGTGTTTGGACACGGTTTCCGCGGTCGCGGGTCTCCCCGGTGACGGATCGGCCCCGAGCGCGCTCGCCGGTGAACGGAAATCCGGCCGGGTGGTGCTGGCCAGCGCGGGCAAGAGCGCCGCGGACTTCGCGAAACTCGACGTCGACGCCACCGGTGACGGCGGCCTGACCGGGCTGGCGCTCTCCCCCGGCTACGCCGAGGACCAGCTCGTCTTCGCCTACGTCACGACGCCGTCGGACAACCGTGTGGTGCGCTTCGCCAGGGGCCAGGCCCCGAAGCCGGTACTGACCGGGATCCCGAAGGGCGCGAGCGGAAACCGCGGCGCGCTGCTCTCCGACGGCAAGGGCGCCCTGCTCGTCGCCACCGGGGACGCGGGCAACGCCGCGGCGGCGGCCGACCCGAACTCCCTCGCCGGGAAGGTGCTGCGCATCGACACCTCCGGCAAGCCGGCGCCGGGCAACCCGACCGGCACGGCCGTCTTCGCCAGCGGTCTGCACGCGCCCGGCGGACTGTGCTCGTCGGCCGACGGCGGGCGCCTGTGGGCCACCGACCGCCTCGGCGACAAGGACGTCCTCTACCGCCTGCAGCCCGGCCAGTCGCTCACCGCGCCGGCGTGGTCGTGGCCGGACAAGCCCGGCGTCGCGGGCTGCGCCGACTTCGTGGACGCGAACGGGTTCCTCGCGATCGCCGCCTCGGGGGCGGGGAACATGCAGAACCTCCCGGTCAAGCCCGACGGCTCGGTCGGTGGCAAGCCGTCGGTCACCCTGGACGGCAAGAGCGGGAAGCCGCCGCTGACCTACGGCAAGCTGGCGGGGATGGGCATGGTCAACCCGCAGCTGGCTGTCGCGGGGACGATCAACAAGGACGGCGGGAACCCGGTGTCCAGCGACGACCGGGTAGTGATCATCACGCCGTCGTCGGTCAACGGCGGCGAGGGCAAGGACTAGCAGCTGCTCGAAGCCGCTTCAGAGCCGTTTCAGCTCGACGCGGCGGCCTTCCGCCGACGAGGCCAGGCCCGCTTCGGCCAGTTGAAGGCCGCGAGCGGCAGCGAAGAAGTCGTAGCGGTGTTGCCGTTTCGCGGCGACGTCGCGGACGAACTCCTCCCACTGTGCCTTGAACCCGTTGTCGAACTCGCCGTTGTCCGGCACCTCGGCCCACTGGTCGCGGAAGGACTCGGTCACTGGGAGATCGGGGTTCCACACCGGCTTCGGTGTCGCCGACCGATGCTGGACACGGCATCGCCGCAATCCGGCGACGGCACTCGCCTCGGTGCCGTCGACCTGGAACTCGACCAGCTCGTCCCGGAAGACGCGCGTGCACCAGGACGAGTTGACCTGCGCGATCGTGCCCGATTCGAGCTCGAAGATTCCGTAAGCGGCGTCGTCGGCCGTGGCCGCGTAGGGCTCACCCGCCTCGTCCCAGCGCCGGGGAATGTGCGTCGCCGCCTTCGCGGTCACGGCGGTGACCCGACCGAACAGGTTCTCCAGCAGATAGCTCCAGTGGCAGAACATGTCGAGCACGATCCCGCCGCCGTCGGCGGCCCGGTAGTTCCAGCTCGGCCGCTGCGCGGACTGCCAGTCGCCCTCGAACACCCAGTACCCGAACTCACCCCGGACCGACAGGATCCGGCCGAAGACCCCACCGTCGATCAACCGCCGCAGTTTCCGCAGGCCGGGCAGGAACAGCTTGTCGTGCACCACGCCGTGGCAGATGCCCGCCTCGTGGGCCAGCCCGGCCAGCTCCAGCGCGTCCGGCAGCGATTCGGCAAGCGGTTTCTCGGCGTACACGTGCTTTCCGGCGGCGATCGCCTTGCGCACCCACGGTTCCCTGGCCGAGGTCAACTGCGCGTCGAAGTAGATATGCGTGCCCGGATCGGACAACGCGGTGTCGACATCGGTTGTCCACCGGTCCACGCCGTGCCGTGCGGCCATTTCCGCCAGTTTCGCCGCGTTACGCCCGGCGAGAACGGGTACCAGCCGCACGCGTGACCCGTCGGGCAGTGCCACGCCGCCCTGCTCACGAATGGCCAGTACCGAGCGGAGCAGATGTTGCCGATAGCCCATCCGGCCGGTGACGCCGTTGAGCACGACCCCCAGTTCGGGCTGATTCATCACTTCCGCCTTCCTCTTCGGCGACCACGGCGCGACTGGACCATCCGTCACCCTACGGACGGCCGGACCCGCGCCCGGGAAACTTCCCGGCAGCCGGAACGCGCAGTGAACGCGTTAAGAAAGCGCTTTCTCATATTACAGCCAATGTCGTAGCACGACCACCACAACGGCTCAGCGGCGACGCGGCATCCGGCTCTCCGCGCGCGCGGCGCGGATGTCGAGAATCGCGACGACAAATGCCACGAGAGCGGCGCCGAGGCCGAGATAACGGCCCGCGCCGAGGCCGATCACAATGCCCCCGGCGTCGAAAAGCCCCCGCTGGTCGGCGGTGAACTGCCAGTCGTTGGTCACCCAGCCGATGAGCATGAGCACCAGCACGGCCGCGTCGGCGACGAGCCACAGCTGGGGCAGGCCGCTGATCCGGACCTTGCGGATCTGCCCGAACAGCGTCACCGCCAGCCCGGCGAAAAGCAGGAGGAGCGGCGGGAACCAGGAGAAGAAGTCAGCACCCCACGCGTCCCGCACGACATCGTCGTGCGGGAGCGAGTTCAGCGCGTCCTTGACGTCGGGACGGCTGGTGCTCAGCGTGGTCCAGGGCAGGAAGGTCGCCCCGAGCGCGAGCAGCCCGGCCGCGAGGCCGAGCCACTCGCGCCACGAGACGCGGTTGACCGAGAAGGACACCCAAGGCCCCTCAGGAACCGACGCGCTCGATGATCAGCTCCCGGACGCGCTTGGCGTCGGCCTGCCCCTTGGTGGCCTTCATGACCGCGCCCACGATCGCGCCCGCCGCGGCGACCTTGCCGCCGCGGATCTTGTCGGCGACGTCCGGCTGCGCGGCCAGGGCCTCGTCGATGGCGGCCAGCAGCGCCGAGTCGTCGGAGACGACCTTGAGGCCGCGCTTGTCCACGACCTCACGCGGCTCGCCCTCGCCGGCGAGCACGCCCTGGACGACCTCCTTGGCCAGCTTGTTCGTCAGCTCGCCGGAGTTGACCAGCGCGATCACCTCGGCCACCTGAGCCGGGGTGATGGCCAGATCGCCGAGTTCGACCTCGCGGGTGTTGGCCTCCTGCGCAAGCGTGTTGACCCACCAGCTGCGGGCCTCGTCCGGCGTCACCCCCGCCTCGACCGTGGCGGCGACCAGCTCGACCGCGCCGACGTTGAGCAGGTCACGCAGGGCCTCGTCGGTGAGGTTCCACTCGGCCTGGATCCGCTTGCGCCGCTCGGAGGGCATCTCCGGCAGCGTCCCCCGCAGCTGGTCGACCCAGTCACGCGAAGGCGCGATCGGGACCAGGTCCGGCTCGGGGAAGTACCGGTAGTCCTCGGCGGTCTCCTTGGTACGTCCCGACGACGTGGTGCCGTCGGCTTCCTGGAAGTGCCGGGTCTCCTGCTTGATCGTCCCGCCTTCGGCGAGGATCGCGCCCTGCCGCGTCATCTCGTACCGGACAGCGCGCTCGACACTGCGCAGCGAGTTGACGTTCTTGGTCTCGGTCCGCGTGCCGAACTCGGCGGCGTCCTTGGCCATCAGCGAGACGTTCGCGTCGCACCGCAGCGAGCCCTGGTCCATCCGGACGTCGGACACGCCCAGCGCGCGCAGCAGGTCACGCAACGCCGAAACATACGCGCGCGCGACCTCGGGTGCCCGCTCACCGGTGCCGACGATCGGCTTGGTGACGATCTCGATCAGCGGCACCCCGGCCCGGTTGTAGTCCAGGAGCGAGTGCTCGGCGCCGTGGATCCGGCCGGTCGCGCCGCCGACGTGCAGCGACTTGCCGGTGTCCTCTTCCATGTGCGCGCGTTCGATGTCGACCCGCACGACCTCGCCGTCGTCGAGGGTGACGTCGAGGTAGCCGTCGAAGGCGATCGGCTCGTCGTACTGCGAGGTCTGGAAGTTCTTCGGCATGTCCGGGTAGAAGTAGTTCTTCCGGGCGAACCGGCACCACTCGGCGATTTCACAGTTCAGCGCGAGCCCGATCCGGATCGCGCCCTCGACCGCCTTGCCGTTGACTACCGGCAACGCGCCGGGCAGGCCGAGGCAGGTCGGGCAGACGTTCGTGTTCGGCTCGCCACCGAAGACGTTCGCGCACCCGCAGAACATCTTGGTCCTCGTGTTGAGCTCGACGTGCACCTCGAGCCCGAGCACCGGGTCGAACCGGGTGACGACCTCGGCGTAGTCCATCAACTCGGCCACGGCAGTCATCAGGCCTTCCTTCCCAGCTCGGGCACCTGCTGTATCAGCGATCCTCCGGCCGCGGCGTCACGCGCGACCTCGTAGGCGGCGCCGACGCGGTAGAGCCGGTCGTCGGCCAGCGCCGGGGCCATGATCTGCAGGCCGACCGGCAGTCCGTCCTCATCAGACAGTCCACTCGGGACGCTCATGGCGGCGTTGCCCGCCAGGTTCGACGGGATGGAGCAGATGTCCGACAGGTACATCGCCATCGGGTCGTCGACACGCTCACCGATCTTGAACGCCGTGGTCGGCGTGGTCGGCGAAACGAGCACGTCCACCTTCTCGAACGCGTTGTCGAAGTCGCGCGTGATGAGCGTCCGGACCTTCTGCGCCGAACCGTAGTAGGCGTCGTAGTAGCCGGAAGACAGCGCGTACGTACCGAGGATCACGCGTCGCTTGACCTCCGCGCCGAACCCCTTCTCACGGGTCAGCGCCATGACCTCTTCGGCGCTGCGCGTGCCGTCGTCGGCGACGCGAAGGCCGTAGCGCATCGCGTCGAACCGGGCGAGGTTCGACGAGCACTCGCTCGGCGCGATCAGGTAGTACGCGGGCAGCGCGTAGGTGAAGTGCGGACAGGACACCTCGACCACCTCGGCGCCGAGCGCGCGCAGCTGCTCGACCGCGGCCTCGAAGGACCGCAGCACGCCGGGCTGGTAGCCGTCGCCGCCGAACTCCTTCACCACACCGACGCGTACGCCCTTGAGGTCGCCGTTCAGGCCCTGCCTGGCGGCGGCCACCACGGGCGGTACCGGCGCGTCGATGGACGTCGAGTCCAGCGGGTCGTGCCCGGCGATGACCTCGTGCAGCAGGGCCGCGTCGAGGACGGTCCGCGCGCACGGGCCGGCCTGGTCCAGCGACGACGAGAAGGCGACGAGGCCGTAGCGGGAGACGCCACCGTAGGTCGGCTTGACGCCGACCGTCCCGGTGACCGCGCCCGGCTGGCGGATCGAACCGCCGGTGTCCGTGCCGATGGCCAGCGCCGCCTCGAACGCCGCGATCGACGCCGACGAACCGCCGCCGGAGCCACCCGGGATGCGGGCGTGGTCCCACGGGTTGTGCGTCACGCCGAAGGCCGAGTTCTCGGTCGACGAGCCCATCGCGAACTCGTCCATGTTGGTCTTGCCCAGCACCACCAGACCTGCCTCGCGCAGCTTGCGCGTGACCGTGGCGTCGTAGGGCGGGAGCCAGCCCTCGAGCGTGCGGGAACCACAGGTCGTGGGGATGCCCTTGGTGGTCAGCACGTCCTTGAGCGCGAGCGGCACGCCGGCCAGCGGCGACGCGGGTGTCCCCTTGGCGATGTCCTCGTCGACCCGGTCGGCCGCGGCGAGCGCGCCCTCGGTGTCGACGTGGAGGAACGCGTGGACGTGCTCGTCGACCTCGGCGATGCGGTCCAGGTGGGCCCGCGTGACCTCGGCGGCGGAAACCTCGCGGCCGTGGATCAGCCCGGCGAGCTCGGCCGCGGTCTTCTTGATCAGTTCCGTGTCCGTCATTGCTCTTCCCCCAGGATCCGCGGCACCCGGAACCGGCCCTCTTCGGCGGCCGGCGCACCGGCCAGCGCCTGCTGCTGGCTCAACCCGGGACGGACGACGTCGTCACGGAAGACGTTCGTCAGTGGCACGGCGTGCGAGGTCGGCGGGACGTCCTCGGCGGCGACCTCGCTCACCTTGGCCACCGAGTCCAGGATCTGGTCCAGCTGACCGGCGAAGACGTCGAGCTCGTCGTCGGTCACGGCCAGCCTGGCCAGCTTCGCGAGGTGCGCGACCTCGTCTCGGGAAATGTTGGGCACGCGGGTGACTCCCGGGTTGTGCTGTGCGGGTTCTCTCGGAAGCTGCAAGTCTATGGTGACGGCGTCGGCGAACTCGACTGGGTTACGGCGGGCAGGCAGCGGGCGGAGAATCCCGCCCGTCGGACAGCGGGTCCCGGTCCGCGGTCCCGTCTGTCACAATCGGCGCCCGGCGAACGCGTTCCACGGCGAGGCTGGAACGCCAGAGGCGAGAGGGGCGCGTGGTGTCGTTCCTGATCCGGGTCCTGCTTCCGGACAGTCCGGGAACCCTGGGCGCGGTGGCCACCGCGCTCGGCACGGTCGGCGCCGACATCCTCAGCGTGGACGTGGTCGAACGGGGCGTCGGCGTCGCCGTCGACGACCTGGTGGTCGAGCTGCCTTCGGGACGTCTCCCGGACGCGCTGATCACCGCGGCGGAGAGCGTCGAAGGTGTCGCGGTGGACGCCGTGCGCCCATACGCGGGTGTGCTGGACACACATCGTGAGCTGGAACTCGTCGAGGACATCGCCGCACAGCCGAAGGACGGGCTCGAGATCCTCGCCGAGGGCGTGCCGAGGATCATCCGGGCCGGCTGGGCCGTCGTCGTCGAGCACACCGACGCGGGCGCGCGGCGCCTGGCTTCGTCCAGTGCCGCGCCCGAGACGCCCATCACAGATCTTCCGTGGCTACCGCTCGAGCGCGCCACGGTCCTGGACGGCGAGGACACCTGGGTCCCGGAGACATGGAAGGAGCTGGGCACCGAACTCGCCGCCACGCCGCTGGGGAAACCGGGAAAGGCGCTGCTCGTGGCTCGTCCCGGCGGCCCGAACTTCCGCGCCGCCGAGGTCGCCCGGCTCGCGCACTTCGCGGGGATCGTCGCGGTTGTCCTGGACGGCTGACGCGAGAGCTCTTCGCTACCGCCGCCCCGTGACGTCGTTCACAGCACGAGACCGTAGGCAACGAGCGTGACGTGCGGGATCGGCCGCCAATCGCGGTCGGGAAGCCTGGTGAACCCGATTCGCTCATAGAGGCGGTGCGCGGTCTTCATCCCGTCCTGGCTGCTCATGACCACCCCATGGCACCCGAGCACCCGGGCGCGATCCACGACGGCTCGGGTCAGCGTTCCGCCGATCCCCTTGCCCCGCGCGGCGGGCGCGACGGCGAGCATGCGGAACTCCAGTTCGCCGTCGTGGGCGATCTCGGCGAACTCGGTCCCCGGACGCACGATCGTGACCGCGCCGAGCAGGCCACCGCCGCAGTCCACGGCGACCAGTAGCTCGCTGTGCGCGGCCCGGCCCTCGACGTCCCGCAGAACAGCCTCGTACTCAGGCTCGACCTCGAGGTAGCCGTCCTCTCGGTAGGCCTCCACGGTGAGATCGCCGACCGCCGCGTACTCGTCCCGCCGCGGTGGACGGACCTCGACATCACCCGTCACCATCCGCGTCCCCTTTCTCGTCGCCGCCTTCGTCGCCCTCCGTCGGCAACGCCACCTCCGCGGCCGCCTCCGGACCGCGGTCGAGGAGGACCTGGAAACCCGCCTCGTCGAGTACCGGAACCTTGAGCTGCACGGCCTTGTCGTACTTCGACCCGGGCGCGTCCCCGACGACGACGAACGCGGTCTTCTTGGACACCGACCCGACCGCCTTGCCACCCCGGGCCATGATCACTTCCTTGGCCTCGTCACGCGAGAACGTGGTGAGCGAGCCGGTGACGACAATGGAAAGGCCTTCCAGGGTGCGAGGGACGGACTCGTCGCGCTCCTCTTCCATGCGCACCCCGGCGCGTCGCCATTTTTCGACGATCTCGCGGTGCCAGCCGACCTCGAACCATTCCTGAGTCGCGCGCGCGATGGTGGGACCGACGCCGTCGGCCGCGGACAGCTCCTCCTCGCTCGCCCGCTCGATCCGCTCCAGCGAGCCGAACTCCCTGGCCAGTGCCTGCGCCGCGGTCGGCCCGACGTGCCGGATGGACAACGCGACGATCACCTTCCACAGCGGGCGGTCCTTGGCCACGTCGAGGTTCGCCAGCAGCTTGCGTGCGTTGGCGGACAACGCTCCCGCCTTCGTCCGGAACAGCTCGACCTCTGCGAGGCTCTCCTCGTCGAGGTCGAACACGTCACCCTCGTCGGCGACGACCCGTGCGTCCAGCAGTGCCACCGCGGCCTCGTAGCCGAGCACCTCGATGTCGAAGGCGCCCCGGCCCGCCAGATGGAAAAGCCGTTCCCGCAGCTGCGCCGGGCAGAACCGGGTGTTCGGGCAACGGATGTCGATGTCGCCCTCCTTCTGGTACGCCAGCTCGGTGCCACACTCCGGACATTCGGTGGGCATGACGAACTCGCGCTCGTCACCCGTGCGGGCCTCCACGACCGGCCCGAGAACCTCGGGGATGACGTCACCCGCTTTGCGGAGCACGATCCGGTCGCCGATCAGTACTCCTTTGCGTTTGACCTCTTCCTGGTTGTGCAGGGTCGCCCTCGCCACCGTGGATCCGGCGACCTTGACCGGCTCGGTCACCGCGAACGGCGTGACCCGGCCGGTGCGGCCGACCCCGACCTGGATGTCGAGCAGCGTCGTGATGGCCTCTTCCGGTGGATACTTGTAGGCGATCGCCCAGCGTGGTGCCCGGGACGTCGTGCCGAGCCTGCGCTGCAGCGAAACCTGGTCGACCTTGATCACGACGCCGTCGATCTCGTGCTCGGCGTCGTGCCGGTGCTCACCCCAGTAGGCGATGTGGTCGGTGAGGTCCTTCGCCGACCGCAGGACCTTGCTGTGCGGTGAGACCGGCAATCCCCACGCCGCCAGCGCTTCGTAGGCCTCCGACTGGCGCTCCGGCTCGAAACCTTCGCGACGGCCCAGCCCGTGACAGATCAGCCGCAGCCGCCGCTCGCGCGTGATCCGCGGGTCCTTCTGCCGCAGCGACCCCGCCGCGGTGTTGCGCGGGTTCGCGTACGGCAGCTTCCCCGCCTCGACCATCTTCGCGTTGAGCTCAAGGAAGTCCTCGACCCGGAAGAACACCTCGCCACGGATCTCGACCAGCGCCGGAACCGGAAACTGCGCGGAGCCCGCGAGCACCTCCGGGACTTGCTCAAGCGTGCGTACGTTGAGCGTGACGTCCTCGCCGGTACGCCCGTCACCCCGGGTGAGTGCCCGGGTGAGTTGCCCGTTCTCGTACAGCAGGTTGACGGCGAGGCCGTCGATCTTCAGCTCGGTGAGGTACTCGGTGCTCCCGATCTCCTTCTCCACCCGCTCGACCCACGCGAGGAATTCTTCGGTGTCGAAGACGTTGTCGAGGCTGAGCATGCGTTCGAGATGATCGTGCGCGACGAACTCGGTGGAGAACGTGCCGCCGACGTTCTGGGTCGGCGAGTCAGGCGTGACCAGGCCGGGATGGGCGTCCTCGATCCGCTGCAACTCGGCGAGCAACTCGTCGAACTGCCCGTCGGAGACGATGGGCGCGTCCAGCACGTAGTACCGGAACTGGTGGCCACGAACCTCTTCGGCCAGCGCGGCATGCCGCTCGCGGACCTCGGCGGGTACCTCCGTGACGTCCTCGGCGGCGTCCGAAGCGGCCTGGTCGGCGATCTGGTCCTGGGGAAGCTCAGTGCTCACGGGTAGTAACCCTAGCTGGGGCCACCGACATTCTCGCCCCGTTGGCTGTCCAGCGTTCGGACCAGGTCACGAAGCTCCATGAGGGTGATGGCGCCGTCGGGCTCGACCGCCGCGGTCTCGACGCGGCGTAGCCGTTCCGCGGCGACACGCTCACCGAGTGTGGCATCGAGGGGCAGGAACGTCATCGTGGTCCGGGCGTCGGGTTCGAGATCGGCCAGAGCCGGGTGGAAGACGGCGACGTCGACGACCGCGGCCGCCTCGTCGATCTGGGCGGCTACCCGGACGTCGGCGAGCGAGATCCGGTGCTCCCCCAGGTTCACCGTGACCCCGCTCGGGTCAGGAACGGGAGGGACGGAGTCGTGGTACTCCCAGATGGCGTCGGCGGGCGGCGCGGCCACTTTCCAGGCATCGGTGTACGGCCGCAGCTCGGGATCTTCCTGGCCGGTGACCACCAAAGCGTAGATCGCCTGCTGACCGCGCTCGAGTGAGAAATGCAGGCGGGGGTGCAGCGCCTCGACCAACTGGCACAGGTCATGCTCGACGCGGTGCGGCTCCCGCTCCCCCAGGGCGGCACTGACCTGTGGCAGCAGCTCGAACCAGCCACGCCAGAACTCCTCGGCCGCCGCCCCGGCATCCTCCGGGACCGGCTGGTCGGGCCAGGCCGTGCGCGGGTCGGGTGGGTCGGGGGTGTCGTTACGACGGCGGCGGAACAGACGCATGTCTCCGAGAATCCTCGTTCGGTCGGCTTCCCCGACACGCTACGCGCCCGCGGGGCTCACCGTCTGCCGATCACCACGTCTCGGGCGGTTCGACGAACGCCTTGCCGAGGTCACGGGTGAGGGAAAGGGTGCGACGCATCCACTCGGTGGTGGCTCCCGCGAGCCCACATGCCGGTGTAGGCACGGCGCGTTCGGCGAGAATGCTGCGGTTGAACCCGAGTCGGTCGACCAAATTGAGCACGGGCTTCGCTACGTCGTGCAGGCCGGGCCGGGTACCGGGTTCTGTGGCGGGGACCAGTCCGAGGAACAGGGTGGCCCCGCTGTCCCACGTCTCCCCGATCTCGTCGAGGAACGCGGCCGACGCTCCGTCGAGCACGGAAAGGTCGAACGCGAGAGCCCCCGCACCTGCCCCACGCAGCAGCGCGAGAGGCGGTCGCGTCGCGCAACAATGCACAACCACGGGCTGGCCAGTGATCTTCGCGGCGCCTTCGACCACCGTCGACAACAGGTCACGCGCCTCCGGCTCCGGCACCGCGGGGACATTGCCATACCCCGAGGGAGTCGGCAGTTCGCCGGCGAGGACAACGGGCAGCGACGGTTCGTCGAGCTGGACGACCACCGGGGCACCGGTGCGTGCGGTGAGTTCGGCGACGTGTTCGGCCAACCCCTCGATCATCGAGGAGGCGAAGTCCCGAAGGGCACCACGATCAGTGAGCACACGATGACCACGAGCCAGTTCGATGCCCGCGCCGAGCGTCCATGGCCCGGCAAGCTGGGTCTTGACCACTGGTGGCGCGGTCCCTGCCTTCTCGCGAGCCTCCTGGACCGCGTCCAAGTCCCAGCGAAGCAGGTCCGTACCCCGCCGATGATCGTGGCCGGGCCGGGCGGCGACCCGATAGCCACTCGGCACCACTTCGACGGCGAGGTCGACGAGCATCGCCGCGGTGCGGCCAAGCAGGTCAGCGCCGATTCCGCGCGCGGGCAGCTCCGGAAGGTACGGAAATCCCGGCAGTTCGCCGAACACCACGGCCGCCGCCTCAGCAGGATCGGTTCCCGGCATGGAGCCGATCCCTGTCGCGGCTCCAGCTTGCCAAGCAGGTTGATTCACGACCTCTAATTCTGGCCGACCGGCTCCGGTTGCTCCAGGGCGGCCCTGCTGTCACTCCGGTTTCACGGAACCTGCCCACGCCGACCGGCAACACCTGCGGGTACTCACTCGACATGGCCCCAGCCGCACCTTCGAGTGACCGGCGTCTCATCGCACCCCCGTAGACAGCGGCCGTCCCCACGGCTCAAGGTGAGAAATGGCCGGACATCGACGTCCTGCCGGGACGGAGGGTCGCCGTGGAACCGTTGCCCGACAACAGCGACCGGAACTGGGCGGAACCCGGGATCTACGAGGTCGCCCCCGGTGTCTACCGGATTCCGTTGCCACTTCCCGACGACGCGCTCCGCGCGGTCAACGTGTACGCGATTACCGATGGCACGACGCTGACCTTGGTCGACTCCGGTTGGGCGTTGGCAGAGTCCAGGAAGCTGCTCACCAGCGCCTTGCGGGGAATCGGCGCCGAACTCGCGGACATAACCGAGTTCCTCGTGACGCACGTCCATCGTGACCACTACACCCAGGCTGTGGCTCTCCGGCGCGAATTCGGCATGAAAGTCGCTCTCGGGCAAGGGGAGGAGCCTTCGCTGAAGGCGTCCGCCAACCCAGAGCGGCTGCCGATGGCTCCTCAGGTCCACCTCCTCCGCCGTTGCGGGGCCGACGAGGTTGTCGAAGCGTTGGCGCGGTTGTTCGGCACCGACCCACGACACCACGAAGCCAATCTGTGGGAGGTACCCGACGAGTGGCTCCTGCCTGGCCATCGCACAGTCATGCCCGGCCGCGAGTTCGAAATCGTCTGCACACCCGGGCACACCGCAGGTCACGTCGTCTTCGTGGACGAGGTGGGCGGTCTGTTGTTCTCCGGCGACCACGTGCTGCCACACATCACCCCTTCGATCGGCTTTCAACCCGTCCCCGCCGAGTTGCCGTTGAATGACTACATCGACTCGCTGCGGCTCATCCGGGACATGCCCGACCAGCGTCTGCTGCCCGCACACGGGCCGGTCACCGACAGTGTGCATGCCCGTGTCGACGAGTTGCTGGAACACCATCGACAACGCCTCGAAACCATGGGGCAAGAGGCTATGGCCGGCGCAAGCACGGCATTCGAGATCGCCTCCAACCGGGGATGGACGCGTCGCAGCCGCAAGCTGTCCGAAATGGACGCGTTCAACCAGATGCTCGCCGTCCTGGAAACAGGAGCCCACCTGGACCTGCTCGTTTCCCAAGGCAGGCTTGCCGCGCGCGACGTCGACGGGGTACGTCGCTACTCGGCGCCCTGAGGCCGAGGTGTCTTCTTCGGTTGGGTATAGCCATCCCATGGCCACGCCCAGCTTCGCTTGCCTTGCATACTGGGCAGGGTGGAAGTCATCAGGCGAGCACGGCGAGCGGATATTGTGGCTGTCGCCGCGCTCTTCCGCGAGCCCGTTCAACCGCTGCTCGACACCTTCGACCTGCTTGATGCAGACCCCCAAGTCGCCCTGGTCGTCGCAGAAGACGACCAGGGCATAGTCGGCACTGCGCAGCTGACCGTGCTCCGAGGTTTGGCCTGGCGAGGCACTTCGCGTGGACTCATCGAAGGCATCCGAGCCACACGTCGCGGTGTGACGAGCGCCTTGTTGGCGTGGGCCATCAAGGAGGCCACCAAGCGCGGCTGCGCCCGGCTCCACCTGGACTCCGGTGTCGCACGCGGAGACCTGACCGACTACTACGCACGGTTCGGGTTCGACCACACCTACCAAGGGTTCACCCGCTCGCTGAAACAATCGCCGCGTGACTGATCTCGAAATCCGCCCAGCACGCCGCGGTGACGTCGCGACCATCGTTCGTTTACTCATCGACGACCAGCTCGGAGCTACCCGGGACTCGGTAGACGACCTCGCTCCCTACCTTCGGGCCTTCGAGGAAATCGAACACGACCCGAATCAGTTCCTGGTCGTCGCCGCCGTCGTGGGAGAGCCGGTGGGCACGCTCCAGTTGACGATCATCCCTGGTATGGCCCGCAAGGGAGCGCGCCGTGGCCAAATCGAGGCGGTCCGGGTTCGCCGCGACCATCGTGGCTCCGGTCTCGGTGGCGAGCTGATGCGCTGGGCTGTCACCGAGTCTCGCCAGCGGGGCTGCGCACTGGTGCAGCTGACTTCGGACGTGTCGCGAGTGAACGCACACCGATTTTATGAGCGGCTTGGATTTGTCGCGAGCCATACGGGTTTCAAAATGGCTCTCTGAAAGTACCGCCGGAGAACATGCTCGATATCCGACCCTCTCGGTCAAGTCCGTTCCACCTCGATCCCTTCGCATAGCCGACTGATCACCACCGCCGGCATCCCTTGCCGCATCGGGATCAGATTGACGACGCCGCCGCTCCAGGTCAAGAATCAACGGCACGAGTGGACCATTCGCGCCAATTTCGACAGTTTCCTTCCACTCGCATCTTTTTTGTCTCTTCGCAGGCGTACGGTCGCTGACATGACACCTTCACCGCGCCCCATGCGCGACACCAGGGACACCGACGAACAAGAGCAACCGGCAAGCTCTGCCTTCATGCGACGCGCGATCCGCGCGGACCCACGGGTCCTGCGGCGTATGCATGATGACACGATCCTGCAGGTAGCCCAGGACGCGAATGCGGAAATAGCCCGGCTACAGGCCCTGCAGCTCCGCTGCATCGCCGAGTTCACCCGTCGCCACCGCGACTCCCAGAGCGCGATCACCGAGATCGCCACCACCTTGTCCATCACCGAATCTCATGCGAACACAATGGTCTCTGCCGCGGAAGCGCTCACCGTTCGGCTGCCACGCACGTTGCAGCTGATGGACGATGGCGCGCTTGACCTCTTTCGGGCCACAAAAGTCACAGATGCCACCTCTTGGCTTTCCGACGAACACGCGGCGATCGTCGACGCGCTCATGTCGAACCGTTTGCCCGGCAAGAACGCCAGCCAGGTCCGGAAGGCCGCCACGCACGCCGCGACGAAGGTCGACCCCGACGGCGCCGCACACCGTGGCGCGCGGCGCCGTGCGGAACGGCGCGTAGTACTGCGCCACAACGCCGCAGGTGTTTCACACCTGTCCATCGACAACGCACCCGCGGAAAAGGCGACAGCGGCCTACCTCCGTGTCGATCGGGCCGCACGCGCGTTGAAGACGCCCGACGAACGACGGACCCTGGAGCAGCTCAGAGCCGACGTCGCACTGGATCTGCTGCTCGACGCTGACGGAGGCCGCGAGGAGCGGGCAGAGATATTTCTGTACATGGATCTGGCCACCTATCTCGGCGTCAACGACAATCCCGTCGAGATGGCGGGCAACGGCCACATCCCCGCAACGCTCGCCCGCCGCATCGCCGCAGGACCGGACACGGCGCTTCGGCGGATCATCACGGACCCGATGACCGGCCAAATGATCGAACTCGGCAGCGCGCGATACCGGCCCACACCCGACATGGACGAGTTCGTCCGCGTCCGCGATCGCGAGTGCCGCCAGCCGGGATGCACGAGGCCGGCGCAAAACTGCGGAGTCGAAAACACTCAGACCCGCAACGGAGCCAGCACCGAGACAGCACTGTCAAAACCGGTAACCCTCTGTGCCCGCCATCGCCGACTGAAACGCCACGCCAATTGGCGGTATGAAGTGTCTTCAGATGATTTGCTCACCGTCAGCACACCCACTGGCCGGACTCAGAGCAGCTCTGCTCCGCCTTTCCACGACCCGCGCCCGGAGTAGGAGCAGAGAATCAGGTCGCCGTGTTTGGAGCCACCATCACAGCGGGGCTGTGCGAAACCACTCGACAGGCTCCGAGGTCAGCGCGTACTCGAGATCTTCGCGCTACCCAGGACCAGGTCACCCGAAACCGCATCCGGACGGTAAAGCACGACGACCTGCCCGGGCGCGACGCCACGCAAAGGCTCTCGCAGTTGAACTGTCACCTTGTCGGACACGACTTCCGCCACAGCATCGACGATGCCACCATGAGCTCGGACCTGGACAACGCATTCGGTCGGGCCGTGCAACGGCCGCCCGCCAGGCCAGATCGCACGATCCGCCTCGATGACCCGCACCCCGAGGCCAGCCTTGGAACCGACCTTGACCGTACCGGACACCGGTTCCAGCGAGAGCACATACCGCGGCCGGCCATCGGGCGCGGGAGCTTCGATACCGAGCCCCTTACGCTGCCCGACCGTGAATCCGTGCACTCCGGTGTGCCGTCCAAGGATCGCCCCGGTTTCGGCGTCGACGAGGTCCCCCGGATGCTGTCCCAACCGCTTCTCGAGGAACGCCTTGGTGTCTCCGTCCGGAATGAAGCAGATGTCGTGGCTGTCAGGCTTCTTCGCCACCGACAGGCCGCGACGTTCCGCCTCGACTCGCACATCAGACTTCCACGAGTCCCCGAGCGGGAACATCGCGTGACCGAGCTGCTCGGGTGTCAGCGACGCGAGAACGTAGGACTGGTCCTTACCCTCGTCCACGCTACGGCGCAGCTCCGGCACACCGTCGTGCACAGCCAGGCGTGCGTAGTGTCCCGTCGCCACCGCATCGAAGCCGAGTGCCATGGCCTTTTCCAGCAACGCCTCGAACTTGATTTTCTCGTTGCAGGTGACGCATGGATTGGGGGTACGCCCCGCGGCGTACTCGCCGACGAAGGTCTCGACGACCTCCTCGGTGAAGCGCTCAGCGAAATCCCAGATGTAGAAAGGAATTCCGAGAATATCGGCAGCCCGGCGAGCATCGTGCGAGTCCTCGATCGTGCAGCAGCCCCGCGAACCGGTGCGCAGGGTGCCTGGCTTGGCCGACAACGCGAGATGCACGCCGACGACGTCGTGGCCGGCGTCCACCGCCCGTGCCGCGGCAACCGCCGAGTCGACGCCCCCGCTCATCGCAGCCAGTACTCGCATGCCCTACACCTCTTGCTTCTGTTTACGCATCCCGGCCAGCCCTGCCTGGCGGGCCCGCGTGACGACACCGCCGATCTCCTGGGCGAGCGCCGCGACGTCCGCCGCGGAGGACGTGTGACCGAGCGAAAACCTCAGCGAGCCACGTGCGGCGACCGGATCCGCGCCCATGGCCAGCAGTACGTGACTGGGCTGGGCGACCCCCGCGGTACAGGCCGAGCCTGTCGAGCACTCGATTCCCTTGGCGTCCAAAAGCATCAGGAGGCTGTCCCCGGCGCACCCAGGAAACGTGAAGTGGGCGTGGCCCGGAAGCCGCTCTCCCTCGCCACCGTTGAGCACCGCGTCCGGCACCTCGCGGCGTACTACGTCGATGAGCTCGTCACGGAGTTGTTCAAGCCTCTTGAATTGTTCTTCCCGGGCTTCGACGCACACTCGTACCGCGGCCGCGAAACCAACGATCGCCGGCACGTCCAAGGTGCCAGAGCGGACGCTGCGTTCCTGGCCACCACCGTGCAGAAGCGGTACGCACGGAGTGTCCCGGCCGAGAAGCAAAGCGCCCACACCATACGGCCCGCCGACCTTGTGCCCGGTAAGGCTGAGCGCCGCGGCTCCGCTGGCGGCAAAGTCGACCGGGATCGCGCCGACGGCCTGCACTGCGTCGGTATGCAGTGGCACACCGAACTCCGCGCAAACGGCCGCGAGTTCGGGGATCGGGTTGATCGTCCCCACCTCGTTGTTCGCCCACATGACCGTCGCCAAGGCGACGGTCTCCGGGTCCTCGGCGATAGCCGATCGCAACGTCTCGGACGAAACCCGGCCCTCGCCGTCGACCCCCAACCAGGTGATCTCCGCCTCGTCGTGTTCCTCGAGCCACTCGACGGTGTCCAGGACCGCGTGGTGCTCAACCGCGCCACACAGCACACGCCGCCGCTCGGATCGTTCGTTCCGGCGCGCCCAGTAGATGCCTTTGACAGCCAGGTTGTCGCTCTCGGTGCCGCCGCCGGTGAAGATCACTTCCGACGGCCTCGCCCCCAGGGCCTCGGCGACCGTCTCGCGCGCCTCTTCGACCATCCGCCGCGCGCGCCTTCCCGAAGAATGCAGGGCGGAGGCGTTGCCCACCGTGGGCAACGCCTCGGTCATCGCCGCAATGGCTTCCGGCAACATCGGGGTCGTCGCCGCGTGGTCGAGGTAGGTCATCGCCCCTTCAGGGTAGTCCGCTTCAGCGGGTGACGAAGCCCACCCTCAGGTCGGAGTGGGCTGTCACACCTTCGCCGTCCAGCGGCCCGTCAAACGAGCGCCGAGCACGGCGAGTGCGACGAGCACCACGCTGAGCACCGCTATCGCCGACGACGGGTGCCGCGCCGACGCCAAAAGGCCCAGGAGGACTCCGCCCAGCCCGATGAGCAGTGCGGATCCCACCCAGTCGGCAAGCTGCATCGCCGAAGTATTGAATCCCCGCTCACCTTCTGGCGAGTACCTAAGCAGAAGCACCGAAACCGCCGGCATCGCGATCCCCATCCCTGCCCCTCCCACCGCACAGACCACGAAGGCGATCCATCCGGGAGCCCAGGGCTGGGACACGAGCCCGAACCCGACCAGGCCCACCGCGACCAGAACGAATCCAGCACGAAGGGAGGATTCCCTCGACCAGTCGACGAACTTGCCCTGCACCGCGGACGCCGCCGACCAGCCCATCGCCGTGATGGTCAGCGGCAACCCGGCAAGTGCCGGGCCGTAGCCATGGACCGCGCTCATGGTCAACGGCAGGTAGGCCTCCATACCCGCGTAGGCGCCGGCGAGCAGCGCTCGCGAAGCCACGACCGTCGGCAACCCTGGGCGAGAGGTCAGGGTGCCCTTGGGCAGCAGTTTGCGCAGCGAGTACGTCAGTACGACGAGACCGGCCACCCCGGCAACGGCGGCGTACGCCGAACGCTGTTGCGCGGCCCAGGTCAGGGAGGCGACGCCGAGGGCCGCGACCACCGCCATGATCACCCCTGCCTGCCGTCCATCAGCCGCGGGCATGTGCGGCGGTAGCCGGCGGGCGACGACGACGAGCATCGCGATGCCCAGGACGACCAGGGGAACAAGCCCGAGGAAGACCCACCGCCAACCGACACTCACTGTGATCAAACCCGCCAGCGAGGGCCCGACGACAGCCGGCAATACCCACGCCGCCGCGTTCGCGGCGTAGATGACCGGCCGTTCCCTGTCGGTGAAGGTCAATGCGATGAGCAACGACACCGAAACCAGCAGCAGCCCAGAACCGAACCCCTGCAACGCCCGACCGGCGAGCAACAGCGACATACCGGACGCCGTCCCCGCCACGACCAGGCCGCCGGTGAAGAGGACGGGGCCCGCGAGCAATCCGGGGACCGGGCCACGCCGGTCCCCCATCCGTCCCGACAACACGGTGGCGACCACGCTGGCGATCAGGAACGTGACGAACGGCCACGCGTAGAGCGACAGTCCGCGCAGTTCGGCCACCAGCGTCGGCATCGCCGTGGCGACGCCCATGTTCTCGAAAGCGACCAAGGTGACGACGAGCAGTAGTGCGACGGTGGTCAACCTGCGTTCGGGCGCCCAGAGCACGCTGCCACGGGCAGGGGCCTCGGTCGTCCGGCTCATGATCGCCAGCCTGCAACCTCCAGCTCGGTGGAGGTCAATATGCGCGTTGGTCAGTTGCCGACCGAGCGCACCGGAGCGGAGACACGGACCGGCTTGCGACGTTGCGCGGGGATGCGGACTGTCCCGAGTGCCGAATGCACCGCGGCCTCCGCCAGTGACGCCAGCTCACGGCGGTTCGACGCGCGTCCGGGCGCGATCTCCGGGCACACCCGTACCTCGAGCACCAGCCCCTGTAAAGCGGCCACTCGGCGGAGCGACGCGATCAGGGACTCCGGACCGATGAACGCCGGTTGGCTGGTCTCCCTGCCGTCGGAAAGCCGGTACCGCAGCGCGATCGGGCGCACGGGGACGCCCCCGTCGATCGCGGCCTGGAAGGTGGCCGTCGTGAACCTGCCGGAAGCAAGGCCACACCAGGTCGTGCCTTCCGGGGTCACGTTCACCATCGACCCGGCGCGCAAGGCACCCGCGAGTTCGTCCATCGTTCCCGGCAACGTGCGAAGCCGCTCCCGGTCGAGGAAGATGCTGCCTCCCCGCGAGACGAGGCTTCCCAGCATCGGCCAGCTCGCGATTTCACGCTTCGCCAGCGCGCGCATCGGCCTAATCGCGTTGATCGCCACGATGTCCAACCATGAGATGTGGTTGTTCACGACCAACGCGCCACGTCCCGCTGACGCTGCGAGAAAGCCTTCTCCGCCGTGTACCACCAGCTTGACGCCAAAAGCACGCAGTACCCCGCGGAAGACCGCCCTGACCAACCGTTCCCGGCCCCTGCCGCGAAGAACCAGCAGAAGTGGAGCGCTCAACACGGCTACGAGGACAAGACCGATCGCCGCGGCGAACCGCAGCACCCGCCGAGGCAACGCCACCGTCGGCGCACCCTCGGTCAGACAGCCGTCCCCGCACGGGGAAGCGGGCATCCACGGATGCCTCATCACTGAGCTCCGAGAAAGAACTTCAGATAACGCTCGTCGACGTTGTGGAGGTCGAGCAGCACGAAGAAGTCGGCGACGCCGAAGTCCGGATCGTGCGCGGGCGGTCCACACACCTTGGCGCCGAGCCGGACGTAGCCCTTGATCAGCGGCGGGAGCAGCGAACGCGCGGGCCGGGCGACGCCATCGGCCACCCACGGCTGCAAGGGTGTGACACGGGCTGACTCGTCGGCGTAGTGCTTGGTGCGCAGGACGTCCCACACCCCGGCGGCGAAGCTGCCGTCGTCGGTCAGCGGCACCGAGGCGCACCCGGCGAGGTAACGATGTCCGGACAGGAGCATGTAGCGCGCGATTCCGGCCCACACCAGGCTGACGACGGCGCCGCTGCGGTGGTCGGCGTGTACACAGGAACGTCCGGTCTCGACCAGCGAAGGCCGGATCCCGTCGATCGCGGTGAGGTCGAACTCGCTGTCGGAATAGAGTTTTCCGGCCTCCGCGGCCCGCTCGGGCGGCAACATCCGATAGGTGCCGACGATCTCGCCCGTGTTGTCGTCCCGCACCACGAGGTGATCGCAGAACTCGTCGAAATAGTCGACGTCGAGCCCCGCTTGGAGGGTATTGAGGTTCGCGCCGACTTCTTCGGCGAACACCTGGTATCGCAGCTTTTGCGCGGCGACGACTTCGTCGTTTCCGTGGGCGACGAGCAAGGAGTACCTGGGGGCACCGGGCGGGGCCTCGACACCCGGCTGATCAGTGCTGACGAGGAGCTGTGACGTCGTCATGGTCAAGGTGTACCTGGCGAGCACGCGCCACAGCGAGAGCAATCCGATGACCGATTAGTGCACGTTCAGTGAATAGGGGGTTCTCAGGCTCCTCTCAGGTCCGCGAGTACCCCCGGAAACGCCGAATGGCCCTCCGGGAACATCCCGAAGGGCCATCCGAATCGATTCTGCCGGGGCTCAGCCCTTGCGCTTCTCGACGGCCTCGGTCAGCTGCGGGGCCACGTTGAACAGATCACCCACGATGCCGAAGTCGGCGATCTCGAAGATCGGCGCCTCGGGGTCCTTGTTGACCGCGATGATCGTCTTCGAGGTCTGCATGCCTGCCCGGTGCTGGATCGCGCCGGAGATGCCGAGCGCGATGTACAGCTGCGGCGACACGGTCTTGCCGGTCTGGCCGACCTGGAACTGCGCCGGGTAGTAGCCGGAGTCGACGGCAGCGCGGGAAGCACCGACGGCCGCACCGAGCGAGTCCGCGAGCTTCTCGACGACGTCGAACTTCTCCGCCGAGCCGACGCCACGGCCACCCGAGACGACGATCGACGCCTCGGTCAGCTCCGGACGGTCACCGCCCACCACCGGCTCCACGCCGGTGATGCGCGCGGACTTCGCCGGGTCGGCGGCCGGGATTTCGACGGTCTCCTCGGCCGCGGCACCCTCGGCCGGCGCCGCCTCCACCGCGCCGGGGCGCACCGAGACGACCGGGGAGCCCTTGGCGGACTTCGCCTTCACCGAGAACGCGCCACCGAAGATGGACTGGTCCACGCTGCCGTCGGCGTTGACGCCCACGGCGTCGTAGAGCAGGCCGGAGCCCAGCCGGACGGCGAGACGCGCGGCCACCTCCTTGCCCTCGGCGCCGGCCGCGACGAGCACGGCCGCCGGGGAGGCCTGCTCGGCCAGCTTGGCCAGCACGTCCACCTTCGGCGTGACCAGGAAACCGGTGGCGGCGTCACCCTCGGCGACGTACACCTTCGCGGCGCCGTGGGAGGCCAGCGCTTCCTTGGCCTTCGCCGCGGAGCCGGTCGGGCCGACGACGACCGCGGACGGCTCGCCGAGGGCACGGGCGGCGGTCAGCAGCTCGAGCGTGACCTTCTTGACCTCACCGTCGACGTGGTCGACGAGGACGAGTACTTCAGCCATTTCCCTATTCCTCCTCGAAACCTGTCTCAGATGAGCTTCTGGCCGACCAGGTATTCGGCGACCTTGGTGCCGCCGTCGCCCTCGTCCTCGGCCTTCTCGCCCGCGGTGCGCGGCGGCTTCGGAGCGGCTTCGATGACCGACGACCAGGCGTTGCCGAGGCCGACGTCGCCCGCGTCGACGCCGAGGTCGGCGATGGTCAGGGTCTCGACCGGCTTCTTCTTCGCGGCCATGATGCCCTTGAAGGACGGGTAGCGCGGCTCGTTGATCTTCTCACCGACGCTGACCAGCGCGGGCAGGTTCGCCTCGAGGTGCGTGATGCCGTCCTCGGTCTCGCGGTCCGCCTTCACGGTCGTGCCCTCGACGTTCAGCACGCGGACGTAGGTCAGCTGCGGAAGGCCGAGCAGCTCGGCGAGGATGGCCGGGACGGCGCCACCGCGGCCGTCGGAGGACTCGTTGCCGGCGATGATCAGGTCATAGCCGTCGACCTTCGAAATGGCGGCCGCGAGAACCTTGGCGGTGGCGATGGCGTCGGAGCCGTGCAGCGCCTCGTCGGAGACGTGGATGGCCTTGTCGGCCCCCATCGACAGCGCCTTGCGGATCGCGTCGGTCGCGCGGTCGGGGCCGACCGAGATCACGGTGACCTCGCCTTCGCCGGCTTCCTTGATCTTGAGGGCTTCTTCGACGGCCTTCTCGTTGATCTCGTCGAGCACGGCGTCGGCTGATTCACGGTCAAGGGTGTGGTCGGCGCCGGAGAGCTTCCGCTCCGAGTAGGTGTCCGGTACCTGCTTGACCAGGACAACGATGTTCGTCATGGGTCTTCTTCGACCTCCCGGTAGTGGCCGGCGTCGGCCACGGGACAGTGCTCTACTGGCCGGTAGATTAGGGCCATCCGGCGCCGTTGACCCGGCGAGGTGACCGCATTCACCTGGATGAGCAATCCAGCTGGACGATCGTCCCAGTAGTTTTGTTTTGACCCATCCCGGCGTTCACTCCACCGATCGGGCGAACAGTGGCCTACTCGGAGTAGGTGGTTAATTGTTAACCTCCGGCACCATGGCCGCCTCCATCGCCGTCATCACGGACTCGAGTTCCTGCCTGCCGGAGCAACTCGCCGCCCGCTGGGGTATCGGCGTCGCGCAGATCCAGCTCCACGTCGGCGACCACCTCGACGACGAACATCGCTTCGACCGCGCCGAGCTCATCGAGTCGATGCGCGCCGGCACCCCTGTCAGCACGACCCCGCCCGACCCCGGCGCGTTCTTCTGGGCATACCAGGACGCGGCCGCCCGGGGCGCGGCCGCCGTCGTGAGCATCCACATCTCGGGACGCATGTCCGCGACCGTCGAAGCCGCCCGCGAAGCGGCTCAACAGGTGCGCATCCCCGTGCACATCCTCGACAGCGGGACGCTCGGCATGAGCCTCGGTTTCGCGGCCGTTTCCGCGGCGCGGACCGCCGCCGCCGGCGCCCAGGCGGACCGGGTGATCGCGGCGGCGGAACAACGCTGCCGCACCAGCGCCGAGTTCGTCTACGTGGACACGCTCGAGTACCTCCGGCGCGGCGGGCGCATCGGCGCCGCGCAGTCCATGCTGGGCACGGCGCTCTCGATCAAGCCGTTGCTCACCGTGACCGCGGGCGAAGTCTCCCCGGCGTCACGCGCCCGCGGCACCAAGCGCGCCCTGGGCAAACTGGTCGACCTGGCAGTGCAGACCGCGGGGACGCGGCGCGTGGATGTCGCCGTGACCCGTTTCGGCGGGCCCGACGAGCGGGAACTCGAGATCGGCGGCGCGATCCGGCGGCGGGTGACCGGCCTCGGCGAAGCCCTCCTTGTCGAGGCCAGCACCGTCATCGGCGCCCACGTCGGTCCGGGCGCCATCGGCATCACGGTGTCGCCGGTGTCGTGACCCGCCGCCCCGGCAGCAGGATCAGCACCAGCGGCACCAGCGCGCCCAGCCCCGTTGTCGCGACGATCAGTATCCGGTCCACGCTGTCGAAGTGGACGAGGTGAACGAGGTGGTAAGCGAAGTGCGGGACGCCGAACAGCAGCGCGGCGACGCCGGCGAGCCGGGCCGTCGCCGTCGTGCCGATCACCGCCGCCCCGACCAGGACGACGGCGAGTGCGAGGTTCAGCCCGCCGAAATCGCGGAGGAGATGTTCGTTGAAAGGGCCGTCCATGGCCACCCAGCCCCGCCGGAACCCGGGAAAATCCTGGTAGAAGCCCATGGGAGCCACCAGCGGCCAGACGCCGACACCGGCCTCGACCACGCCGAAGACCACGAGCAGCACACGTGTGAAAGTCCGTTGCATACCCCATGGACAAGACAGCTCCCCCAAACGTGACATCGCCTGCCGCCCCACCCGTTCCGGCCGCGTCACCCGCTAGGGTCGCGAGCGTGACCACCCCAGCCACGCGGGCCGAAGCGCTGCATCTCACCGGCGAACGGACCGTCCCCGGCATCGCCGAGGAGAACTACTGGTTTCGCCGCCACGAGGCCGCGTATCTCGCCCTGCTGCCCTCCTGCGCGGGCGCGACCGTCCTGGAGGCAGGGTGCGGCGAGGGGTACGGCGCGGGACTTCTCGCCGGGCACGCCCGCCGGGTGGTGGCGCTGGACTACGACCGGCCGACCACCGAGCACGTCGCCCGCCGCTATCCCACGGTCGCGGTCGCGCGCGCGAATCTCGCGTTCCTGCCGTTGCGGGACGCTTCGGTGGACGTCGTGGCGAACTTCCAGGTGATCGAGCACCTGTGGGACCAGGCCGGATTCCTCGCCGAATGTCACCGTGTGCTCGTGCCCGGCGGGCGGCTACTGGTGACCACCCCGAACCGGCTGACCTTCACCCCCGACAGCGAAACTCCGCTCAATCCGTTCCACACCAGGGAACTAGCACCGTCCGAAATGGACTCACTGCTGACCGGCGCGGGATTCGAGGTCGAATCGCTGCACGGCCTGCACCATGGTGAGGCCCTCCGCGCGCTCGACGCGCGGTACGGCGGCTCGATCATCGACGCCCAGCTCGACGTCGTCATGGGTGAATTACCCGGTCAGGCGACCTGGCCGCCCGCGCTGCTCGCGGACGTCGAGGCCATCCGCGCCGAGGACTTCGTCATCCACGGGGAAGACCTCGACGCGAGCCTCGATCTGGTCGCCGTGGCGGTGCGCCGGTGAGCGAGTACGAGGGCACCTTCTGCCTGGTGGTGCACAGCCACCTGCCGTGGCTCGCACATCACGGGAGCTGGCCGGTCGGCGAGGAATGGCTCTACCAGGCCTGGGCGCATTCCTACCTGCCGATGGTCGACCTGCTGCGCCGGTTCGCCGACGAAGGCCGCCGTGACGTGCTCACCCTCGGCATGACGCCGGTGCTCGCCGCCCAGCTCGACGACCCGTACAGCATCGCGGCGTGCCACGACTGGCTCGGCCACTGGCAGCTGCGCGCACAGCACGCGGCGACGTTGTGGCGGGGCGACCCGCTGCTGCGCGAGCTGGCGGCCGCCGAGCACCGTACCGCCATCAACGCTACCGAGGAACTCGAAACCCGTTGGCGCCACGGATCTTCTCCCATTCTTCGCTCCCTTGTGGACAGTGAGACGATCGAACTACTCGGCGGCCCGCTGGCCCATCCGTTCCAGCCGTTGCTGGAGCCGGCGGTACGCGAGTTCGCGCTGCGCGGCGGTCTCGCCGACACCGAGCTGCGGATCGGCCACCGCCCGGCCGGGATCTGGGCGCCGGAGTGCGGCTACGCGCCGGGCATGGAAGGCGACTACGCGGCGGCGGGCGTCCATCGGTTCCTGGTGGACGGCCCGTCGCTGCGGGGCGACACGGCGGCGGCGCACCCGGTCGGCGAATCCGACGTCGTCTGCTTCGGCCGCGACCTCGAAGTCACCTATCGCGTTTGGTCGCCCAAGGCGGGGTATCCGGGGCACGCCGCCTATCGCGACTTCCACACCTGGGCGCACGAAGTCGGCTTGAAGCCGTCCCGGGTCACCGGCAAGCAGATCGAACCGCCGGACAAGGCGCCCTACGATCCCGCGCTCGCCGCCGACGTGCTGGGCCTGCACGTCAAGGACTTCGTGGACACCGTGGTCACGCGGCTGCGCGACCTCAAGTCCCGGCACGGCCGGGAATCGCTGGTGGTCGCGGCCTACGACACGGAGCTGTTCGGCCATTGGTGGCACGAAGGTCCGGCGTGGCTGGAGGGCGTGCTGCGCGCGCTGCCCGAGGCGGGGGTCCGGGTGACCACCCTGCGTGGCGCTCTCGAAGCGGGCCACCTCGGCGCGCCCATCGATCTGCCCGCCTCCTCCTGGGGGTCGGGCAAGGACTGGCGGGTCTGGGACGGCGAGCAGGTCGCCGACATGGTCACGGCCAACACCGCGCTGCAGCACCGGCTGCTCGACCTCGCCGAATCCGTGGACAGCACTGCCCGGGACACCGTCGCCGATCAGGCCGTCGCGGAGGCGATGCTCGCGCTTTCGAGCGACTGGGCGTTCATGGTCACCAAGGACTCCGCCGCCGACTACGCGCGTCGCCGCGCCCGCGTCCACACCGAACGGTTCGACGCGCTGGCGACGTTGCTGCGCGACGGCGATCGCGCCCGCGCGCACCAGCTCGCGTCGACGTTCCGCGGCGACGACAACCCGTTCGGTCATCTCGACGCCAGGGCGCTCAAGAAGCGCTGACCACGAAGAAAGGGACCACCATGGGGATCCACGACATTCCGCTCAAGACCCTCGCCGGCCAGGACACCACGCTCGGCGCGCTCGACGGCAGGGCGCTGCTGGTGGTCAACGTCGCGTCGAAGTGCGGGCTGACCCCGCAGTACACCGGTCTGGAACGCCTGCAGGAGCGCTACGGCGACCGGGGATTCTCCGTCGTCGGCTTCCCGTGCAACCAGTTCGCCGGCCAGGAGCCCGGCACGGCCGAAGAGATCCAGACGTTCTGCTCGACCACTTACGGCGTCTCGTTCCCCCTGTTCGAGAAGGTCGATGTCAACGGCGAGAACCGGCACCCGCTCTACGCCGAGCTGACCGGCACCGCCGATGCCGAAGGCGCCGCCGGTGACGTCCAGTGGAACTTCGAGAAGTTCCTCGTCGGTGCGGACGGCTCGGTGCTTGGCCGGTTCCGCCCACGCACCGAGCCCGAGGACGAAACCCTCGTCAAGGCGATCGAGGCGGCGCTGCCGAGCTGACGTCCGCCCCGGCGCTGCCCGCCGCGATCACCGCGCGGTTGCGGGCGGCGGCGGTGGCGAGGTCGAGTTTGACGACCCGGCGGTCATAGGTGAGGAAGCCGTTGACCTCGTTCTCGACATCCGTGATCTGGGTGTAGATCGCCCCCGCGACGCCGCCTTCGCGCGCCAGCCGTTCCAGCCGCTCACTGAGCTCGACGTAGCGCTCGGTGAGCCGCTGGGCGGTCGGCGCCATCTCGTAGGCCTGCGGCGGCCCCGGCCACCGATGGTCGTCGAGCACCAGGCCCAACCCGCCGTACTCGCCGTCGAAGACGACACGTTCGTCGTTCTCCGGGGGCTCGCCGGGCCCCACATAGGTGTGATCGTCGTAGACGTCGCCTGCGCCACTGTCAGGTCGGGAGAAGCAGCAGTTGACGCCGCTGTTGGCGATGACCAGCCTGCCCGGGTCGAGCTTCTTGACGGCCTCGGCGACACGCGCGGTGTCGAATTCGCCCCAGCCCTCGTTGAACGGCACCCACCCGATGATCGAGGTGATCCCGCGCAGCTGCGTGATCATCTCGGCCAGTTCGGCCTCGAACCGGGCCTTGGCCTCCGGCACCGGATCGGGCGCCGGGCCGGGCGGGCCGTCGAAGGACACGGTCAGTGCGGGCATGTCCTGCCAGACCAGCAGGCCCAGCCGGTCGGTCCAGTAGTACCAGCGGGCCGGTTCGACCTTGACGTGCTTGCGGACGGAGTTGAAGCCGAGTTCCTTCGTGCGTTCCAGGTCGAAGCGCAGCGCGTCGTCGGTGGGGGCGGTGTAGATCCCGTCCGGCCAGTAGCCCTGGTCGAGCGGGCCGTGCACGAACGTGACGTGGCCGTTGAGAGCGATGCGCGGACGGCCGTCAGAGCCGGGCAAGACCTCCACGGTGCGAAGACCGCCGTAGCTGCCGACCTCGTCGAGGACCTCACCGTTCCGGTCGAGCAACCGCACGGTCAGGTCGTAGAGGAACGGGTCCTCGGGACTCCACAGCCGTGGCCGCGGAATGGCGACGCGCACCGGCTCCCCGGCCTCGCCGACGGCCCGTGCCACGTCGCCCGAGCTTCCGTCGCCACATTTCGGCAACGCCTCCACCTCGACCCGAGCACCGCCGGTGACCTGCGAAAACACCGTGAAGCCGGTGAGGTCCGAGGTGACTTCGAGGGCCGCGACGTGCGCCGCGGGCACCGGTTCGAGCCAGACGGTCTGCCAGATTCCCGACGCCGCCGTGTAGCAGATCCCGCTCGGATCGTTGCGTTGCTTGCCGACCGGGAAGGTCGCGGTGTCGGTGTGGTCCTCGGCCCGGACGGTGAGTTCCTGGGAGCCGGACGCGCGAAGGACGTCGGTGATGTCGGCGCTGAACGCGGTGTGGCCGCCCTCGTGGGTGGCGACCCGCTGGTTGTTCACCCACACCGCCGCCGACTGGTCGACCGCGCCGAAGTGCAGCAGCACCCGGCAGCCCCGCCAGTCCTCCGGGACCTCGAACACGCGCCGGTACCAGAGGACCTCGTCGTGCCTGCCGATCCCGGACAGGGCCGACTCGGGCGGAAAGGGCACCAGGATGCGTTCGCCGTAGCCGGACGGCCGCGGCTCGTCGCCGGAAACCGGCCATCCGGCGTACTCCCAGACGCCGTTCAGGTTCAGCCAGCGTGGCCGGGTGAGTTGCGGCCTCGGGTACTCGGGCAGCACGGCGCCGGGTCCGACCTGCGCGGTCCACGGCGTCGACAGGGGCGGGTCCACGTGCTCGAGAAAAGTCATCACCCTCGATGGTGGCAGAGATTCGCACCGTCGTGGGTGACCTATTTCACATCATGGCAGCGCGGCCTGACCACCTGCGCGGCCGTCCCAGCTAACGCCGTGTACTAAAGCCGGACCTGGGCGCCGAACGGCATGGCGGGGGCGCCCGCGAGAGACCAACTCGCGAGTAACCTCCTCCCATGCGCGTGCTGATGTTGTCCTGGGAATACCCGCCCGTGGTGGTCGGCGGCCTGGCACGGCACGTGCACGCGTTGGCGCGTCATCTCGCCCGGCAGGGGCACGAGGTCGTGGTGCTGTGCCGGCACACGGCGGGCACGGACGCCGAAACGCATCCGCGCACCGATCGCGTGGTCGAGGGGGTGCGGATCATCCGGGTCGCCGAGGACCCGATGCACGTGACGTTCGAACGCGATCTCGTCGCGTGGACGCTGGCGATGGGCCACGCGATGATCCGCGCCGCGCACGATCTGCTGCGCGGCTGGCAACCCGACGTCGTGCACGCGCACGACTGGCTGGTCACGCACCCGGCGATCGCGATCGCCGAGGCGGCCAGGGTGCCGCTGGTCGGCACCATCCACGCGACCGAGGCGGGACGGCACTCGGGCTGGCTGTCCCATCCGCTGAACCAGCAGGTGCACTCGGTCGAATGGTGGCTCGCGAACCGGGTGGACGCGCTGATCACCTGCTCGCAGGCGATGCGCGCGGAGGTGGCGCACCTGTTCGAGATCGACGGCACGGACGTCACGGTGATCCACAACGGCATCGAGGAACGCAGCTGGCAGGTCCCCGCCGAGGAGATCGCCCGCGCCCGCGAGGTCTACAGCCCGGACGGCGCGCCGCTGCTGCTGTACTTCGGCAGGCTGGAATGGGAAAAGGGCGTTCAGGACCTGCTCTCGGCACTGCCGCGGATCCGCCGCGAGCATCCGGGGACCCGGCTCGTCGTCGCCGGAAAAGGGCGACACTTCGACGAGCTGGTCGAGCAGTCACGGCGGCTGCGTGTGCGGCGCGCGGTCGACTTCGTCGGCCATCTTTCCGACCGTGACCTGCGTGCCGTGCTGGCCGCCGCGGACGCCGTCGTCCTGCCCAGCCGGTACGAGCCGTTCGGCATCGTGGCGCTCGAGGCGGCCGCGGCGAAGGCGCCGCTCGTCGCCTCGACGGCGGGCGGGCTCGGCGAGGTCGTCGTGCACGGTGAGACCGGGCTCGCGTTCGCGCCCGGTGACGTCAACGCGCTCGCGGACGCCGTCGAGACGGTCCTGAACGACGGCGACGCGGCCACCAGGCGCGCGCTGGCCGCGCAGTCACGACTGGCCGCGGACTTCGACTGGAACCGGATCGCCGAGGCGACCGTCGCCGTTTATCGGCGAGCGCGGCCCGGGGAGCCGGCCGAGCTGGGCCGCCCGAAGATCGCCACCGGCAACGCCTTCGAAATCTGACCGCGCTCAACGCGGCACCCGGCCGGTCAGCAGGCGGACTCGCACCGATTCGACGAACGGCGCGTGGGGCGTCAGTGCTTCACGGACTCGATCGGCGAACTCCGCCCGTAGTTCCGGCGCGGGCAGCCGGTCCACGCTCATCGCCGAAAAAACGCCACCGACGACATCGTCGACGTCCAGGTGCCCGGTGTACTCGACGGTCCGGACGTCGACCCGGTATCCGGCTTTGACCAGTTCCGCCCGGTATCGCGCGTGGCTGGCCTCGTCGGTGCCGCAGGTCCGGGTGAGCCGCCTGCCCAGCCAGCTCTCCAGCACCTCGCGCAGCGCGCGGGACCACGGGGAGTCCTGGAGCCACAACGGCTCGCCGTTCGTCACCACCGCGACGCCGCCGCCGGGACGGGACAACGACCGCAACGCGCGAAACAGCGGGGCCGGCTCCATCCAGTGCAGGGCCTGTCCGATCGTGGTCACGCCGAGGCGATCGTCACCGAGCAGCGTCCCGAGGGCGGGCACATCGGTGTCGCCACCGAGCAGCCACGTCACGTTCCGGATGTTCTCGTCCAGCGCGGCACGCCGGGCCCGGACGAGCATGTCGGGCTCGGGATCCATGCCCAGCACGGCACGGACACCGGCCGCGATCGGGCGGGCCAGCTGACCGGTGCCGCAGCCGAGGTCCAGGACGACATCGGCCGCGGACAGTCCGAAAACCTCGGTCAGTATCCCGAACACCGCGGGCGGGTAGCCCCGCCGGAACCGGTGGTAGAACTCGGTCACCTCGCCGCCGAATCCCAGGCTCATCCACTCAGCCTGCCGTGATCGGGCTGTCGTGACGCGCGGTTTCGCTTTCGGCTGAGCGCGCCCATGGTCAGAAAATCGGCAGCGAAAGCCCATATTCGACTTTCGGCCGCGGGCCGTGGATCCGGCGGTCGGCCTCCGTGATCGGCACGTCGTTGATGCTCGCCTCACGGCGGCTCATCAAGCCCTCGCCGGTGAACTCCCACAACTCGTTGCCGTAGCTGCGGTACCACCGGCCGTCCGCGGTCCGGCACTCGTACTGGAAGCGGACGCCGATCCGGTTGCCCCGGAATCCCCACAGCTCCTTACGCAGCACGTAGTCCAGCTCCCGTCGCCATTTTTCGGCGAGGAACTCGACGATCTGGGCACGGCCCACGACGTAGCGGTCCCGGTTCCGCCAGACCGAGTCCTCGGTGTAGGCCAGCGCGACCCGTTCGGGATCGCGGGTGTTCCAGGCGTCTTCGGCGGCCTGGACCTTCTGGCGGGCCGTGTCCTCGTCGAACGGTGGGAACGGCGGACGTGACGTCATCGGATTCTCCTTCGAAGACGGGGAGAACGGTCGTTCTCTTCCTGTCGAGTACAGTAGAGAACGTTCGTTCTCCACGCTAGGGCAGGTGACATGGATCCCGCGGAAGCGACCGAGCGACTGCTGGAGGCCGCCGAGACGTTGTTCTACGCCCACGGCGTCCAGGCCGTCGGAATGGACGCCGTGCGCGAACGTTCCGGTGTGTCCCTGAAACGGCTGTACCAGTGTTTCCCGTCGAAGGACGACCTCGTCGAGGCGTATCTGCTACGGCGCGATGAGCGCTGGAGAGCGTCCTTGCGCGGTTTCGTCCGCGCGCACGGCGACGATCCGCTGGCCGTGTTCGAGTGGCTCTACGACTGGTTCCGCGAACCGGACTTCCGCGGTTGCGCGTTCATCAACTCGTTCGGCGAGTTCGGCGAGCCCACACCCCGGATTCTCGCCGCCATCCGCAAGCACAAGGACGAGGTCCGCGCGTACCTCCGCGAACTGGTACCTGACCCACCGCTCGCGGACATGCTTTTCTCGCTCGTGGAAGGCGCGACCGTTCTCGCGGCCATCGGCGGGGACCCGGGCGAAGCGGCTACTGCCCGCGAGGCCGCGGCGGTGCTGATCAAGGCGAACAAGAGGCGCCGGACGTGAACGAGCCCGGTGGCGGGGAGCCTCCGCCACCGGGCTCGTTCGGCCACACCGTCCCAAACCGATGTGGATCCCGGCCGTCCTTCGTCAGGTAAGGACGGCCGGAGCGCGAAACACTCTCTACCGGCGAGAGCGCATCGACACAGCCAGGCTCACCGAAGATCGGTGAGATACCGCGCGTACGCACTCGTGGTGAGGAAGCTCGGCAGCTTCTCGCCCAGCGCGGTCTCGGTGAAAATCGCGTACGCGTCGTCGAGCCGGGTGCCTTCGCCGAGGTCGGCACGCACCGACGCCAGCTCGTCGTCCAGGAACTCGACCGCGAGTTCGCGCGTCAGCACCGTCCCGTCTTCGAGCTTCGTGCCGTTGCGGATCCACTGCCACACCTGGCAGCGCGCGATCTCCGCGGTGGCCGCGTCCTCCATCAGGTTGTGGATCGCGGCCGCGCCGGTACCGCCCAGCCAGGCGTCGATGTAGCGCAGCGCGACGTTGATGTTCGCGCGGACACCGGCCTCGGTGACCTCGCCACCGGCGCTCGCGACATCGAGCAGATCCTCGGCGGTGACCTCGACGTCCTCTCGCAGCTTGCCGAGCTGGTTGGGCCAGCCGCCGAGCACGGTGTCGAAGACCTCGCGGCACACCGGGACCAGGCCGGGGTGCGCCACCCACGAACCGTCGAACCCGTCCCCTGCCTCGCGTTCCTTGTCCTGGCGGACCTTCTCCAGCGCGGTCGCGTTGACCTCGGGGTCTCGGCTGGGGATGAACGCGGCCATGCCGCCGATCGCATGCGCGCCGCGTTTGTGGCAGGTACGCACCAGCAGTTCGGTGTAGGCACGCATGAACGGCACGGTCATGGTGACCTGCGCGCGGTCGGGCAGCACGAAGTCCGCGCCGTGCGAGGAAAAGTTCTTGATGACGCTGAAGATGTAGTCCCACCGGCCGGCGTTGAGACCGGCCGCGTGTTCGCGAAGCTCGTAGAGGATCTCGTCCATTTCGAACGCCGCGGTGATCGTCTCGATCAGCACGGTCGCGCGGATGGTCCCGCGCGGAATGCCGAGTTCTCGCTGCGCCAGCAGGAAGACGTCGTTCCACAGCCGGGCTTCGAGGTGGCTTTCCAGCTTCGGAAGGTAGAAGTACGGGCCGCTGCCGCGCGCGATCAGCTGACGCGCGTTGTGGAAGAAGTACAGCCCGAAGTCGACCAGGCTCGCCGAAACCGGGCGGCCGTCGATGCGGATGTGCTTCTCCACCAGGTGCCAGCCGCGCGGCCGGGCGACGATCGTGGCCGGTTCGTCGCCGACGACGTAGCGTTTACCGGCCTCGGTGGTGAAGTCGATGTTGCGGCGGATCGCGTCGAAGAGGTTGAGCTGCCCGTCGATCACGTTGTGCCAGGTCGGGGACGTCGCGTCCTCGAAGTCCGCGAGCCACACCTTCGCGCCGGAGTTGAGCGCGTTGACCGTCATCCTGCGGTCCGTCGGCCCGGTGATCTCCACGCGGCGGTCCTCGAGCCCCGGCGCGGATTCGGCCACGCGCCACGTCGGGTCGTTGCGGACGGCCTGGGTCTCGGGCAGGAAACCGAGCGGCTGCTCACCGGACTGGAGCTTCTCACGGCGCGTGCGGCGGGCGTCGAGCAGCTCGCTGCGGCGGCCGGCGAAAGCGTTGTCGAGCTTGACCACGAAGTCGATCGCGGCGGGGGTGAGGATCTCGGCGAACCGGTCGCCGGTGGGCCCGGCGACCTCGACGCGGTGGGTGAGGCTGTCGAACATGACACACCTTCCGTTGTGGCCGGTGTGGTGCGGCCCCCAGGGGGAGGGAGGGGCCGCACCACGGCTACCGGGCTGGGTCAGAACTGGGCTTCCTCGGTGGAACCCTTGAGCGCGGTGGTCGAGCTGGTCGGGTTCAGCGCGGTCGCGACCTGGTCGAACCAGCCGGTGCCGACCTCACGCTGGTGCTTCGTCGCGGTGTAGCCACGGCTCTCCGAAGCGAACTCGCGCTCCTGCAGGTCGACGTAGGCGGTCATGCCCTCGCGGGCGTAGCCGTGGGCCAGGTCGAACATCGAGTAGTTCAGCGCGTGGAAGCCGGCCAGGGTGATGAACTGGAACTTGTAGCCCATGTGGCCGAGCTCGCGCTGGAACTTCGCGATCGTCGCGTCGTCCAGGTGCTTCTTCCAGTTGAACGACGGCGAGCAGTTGTAGGCCAGCATCTGGTCCGGGTACTTCGCCTTGATCGCCTCGGCGTACTTGCGTGCCACCTCGAGGTCCGGCTCGGAGGTCTCCATCCACAGCAGGTCGGCGTACTGGGCGTAGGCCAGGCCCCGGTCGATGCACGGCTCGATGCCGTTACGGACGGTGTAGAAGCCCTCGGCGGTGCGCTCGCCGGTGGTGAACTTCTGGTCGCGCTCGTCGACATCGCTGGTGAGCAGGGTCGCGGCCTGCGCGTCGGTGCGGGCGACGATCAGCGACGGAACGTTGAGCACGTCGGCGGCCAGCCGGGCCGCGTTCAGGGTGCGCTCGTGCTGCTTGGTCGGGATCAGGACCTTGCCGCCGAGGTGACCGCACTTCTTTTCGGAGGCGAGCTGGTCCTCCCAGTGCACCCCGGCCGCGCCGGCGGCGATCATGCCCTTCATCAGCTCGAACGCGTTCAGCGGGCCACCGAAACCGGCCTCGGCGTCGGCGACGATCGGGGCGTACCAGTCGATGTCGGTGTTGCCCTCGGCCCAGGTGATCTGGTCGGCGCGGCCCAGCGCGTTGTTGATGCGGCGGACCACGGCGGGCACCGAGTTCGCCGGGTAGAGGCTCTGGTCCGGGTAGGTCTGCCCGGCGAGGTTGGCGTCGGCGGCGACCTGCCAGCCCGACAGGTAGATCGCGCGCAGCCCGGCACGGACCTGCTGGACGGCCTGGTTACCGGTGAGCGCGCCCAGCGCGTGGATGTAGTCCTCGGTGTGCAGGAGGTTCCACAGCTTCTCGGCACCGCGACGGGCCAGGGTGTGTTCCTCGACGACGCTGCCGCGCAGCTTCACCACGTCGGCGGCCGAGTAGGTCCGCTGGACGCCCGCCCAGCGCGGGTCGGTTTCCCACTGCTTTGCCAGCTCCTGGGCCGCCTGCTTGGCCTGCTCGGTCATCGAAGTCTCCCGGGTGTTGCGAAGTTTGCGATTGCTCGCCTTTCCTGCCGTGACCTTTGCACGGCAACGAAAATCCGGTCCAGATCTCCAATTTGCCAATTTCTGCGAAGCTTCCGTACGCTTCTGTGAAGGTTGCGAATCGACGGTTCGCAACCGGGACCAAAAACGCCGGACTTGATCGTTCACGTAATCGTTCAGGGCCGGAAACCTTGCGGACTCCGGAGGCTTGGTGGACAAAATTTTCGCCGGCGCGCGGCTACGGCATCTGCGCGAGACCCGGTCGATGAGCCAGGCCGACCTCGCTCGTGTGCTCGAGATCTCACCCAGTTACCTCAACCAGATCGAGCACAACTCGCGGCCGCTGACCGTCCCCGTGCTGCTGCGGATCACCCAGGCGTTCGGGGTCGACGCGGAGTTCTTCGCGGGCAAGGACACCTCGCGGCTGGTCGCCGACGTCCGGGAAGCGCTGCTCGACGAGGTGCTCGGCCTGGACGTCACCACCGGCGAACTCAACGAGCTGGCCTCCAACCTGCCGACGATCGCGCAGGCGCTGGTCAAGCTGCACCGCAGCTACCGCAACGCCGTCGAGAACACCGCCGCGCTGACCACCGAAAACGGCCTCGGCCTGCACGGGAGCGCCGCCGCGCCGCTCCCGCACGAAGAGGTGCGCGACTTCTTCTACGAACGGGAGAACTACGTCGCCGAGCTGGACGATCGCGCCGAACGGATGGCCGCGGAGATCCCGTTACGACGCGGCGAGGTGATGGTCATGCTCAAGCAGCGGCTGTGGCAGCGCTACGGGGTCGAGGTCACCAGCGCCGGGATCGACGAGTCGGCGGGCGAACAGCACCGCTACGAGCCGCAGGGCCGGGTGCTCCGGCTGGCGCCCAGCCTGCGGGTCGGCCAGCAGGCCTTCCGGATGGCCTCCCAGATCGCGTTGCTCGAATACGACGATCTCATCACCGAGCTCGCCGATTCGTGGGCGTTCTCCGGTCCGGCGGCGCGGTCGCTGGCGCGCGTCGGGCTGGCGAACTACTTCGCGGGCGCGCTGATCCTGCCGTATGGCGCTTTTCTGACCACGGCCGAGAAGTTCCGCTACGACATCGAGCGGCTGTGCGACCACTTCGGCGTCGGTTTCGAGACGGTGTGCCACCGACTGTCGACGCTCCAGCGTCCGAAACATCGCGGCGTGCCGTTCTCGTTCGTCCGCGTCGACCGCGCGGGCAACATGTCGAAACGGCAGTCCGCAGCCGGGTTCCACTTCAGCCGGGTGGGGGGCGCGTGCCCGTTGTGGAACGTCTACGAGGCGTTCACCTCTCCCGGCAAGATCCTGACGCAGATCGCGACGCTGCCCGACGGCAAGAGCTACTTCTGGGTCGCGCGGGCCGTGTCGCGGAACATCGGCGGGTACGGCAGCCCCGGCAAGACGTTCGCCGTCGGGCTCGGCTGCGAGCTGCGGCACGCCGGCAGGCTGGTCTATTCGACCGGGCTCGACCTGGACGAGCCCGCCGCGGCGACGCCGATCGGGATGGGCTGCAAGGTCTGCGAACGCCCGGCCTGCCCGCAGCGGGCGTTCCCGACCATCGGCAAACAGCTCACCGTGGACGAGAACACCAGCACGTTCGTGCCCTACCCGGCGGTGCCCAAGAGCTGACGAACGCCGTCGCCGAAATTCGGCGACGCCGGGGCCGCGGCTCGCGTCATCGGTCGCCTCCCGTCGCCGTTTTTCGGCAACGCCCAGGTCAGAGGCCACATTCGGGCGGTAGGAAGGGGCGGGAAGCCCCGGCGCCGGTACCGCCAACCGGGTCAGTACATTCGTCGAGGTGCACGACATCGACACGGTGACCGCCGACCTCGTCGAGCGGGCCGCGGGCCGGCTGGCCGGGGTGGTCACCAAGACGCCGCTGGAACCCAACGCCCGGCTTTCGTCCCGCGTGGACGCGCGGGTGTGGCTCAAGCGCGAAGATCTGCAAACGGTCCGTTCGTACAAGATCCGCGGCGCCTACAACTTCATCGTCCAGCTCGACGAGGCGACCCGTGCCCGCGGCGTCGTGTGCGCGAGCGCCGGGAACCACGCGCAGGGCGTGGCCTACGCCTGCCGCAGGCTTGGCGCGAACGGCCGCGTCTACGTCCCGGGCACGACGCCGCGGCAAAAGCGCGAGCGCATCGCGACGCTCGGCGGCGCGCACATCGAGGTCATCGTCGTCGGTGAAACCTACGAGGACGCTTTCGCCGCTTCTCAGGAGGACGCGCGCCGCACGGGCGCCACGCTGGTGCCCGCCTTCGACGCCGTGCAGACCGTCGCCGGACAGGGCACGGTCGCGCTCGAGATCGTGGAACAGCTCGGCTTCGTCCCGGATGTCCTGGTCGTGCCGGTCGGCGGCGGCGGGCTGCTCGCCGGAATCACCAGCTGGGTCGGGCAGCGGCACCCCGAGATCCGTGTCGTCGGCGTCGAACCGGCGGGCGCGACCTGCATGGCGGCGGCGCTGGAGGCGGGGCACCCGGTGCGGATCGAGGCCGTCGACTCCTTTGTGGACGGCGCGGCCGTGCGCGAGGCGGGCGCGGTCACCTATCCGCTGGTCCGCGACAGCGGTGCCGAGCTGACCTCGGTGGCCGAGGGCGCGGTGTGCACGGAAATGCTCGCGATGTACCAGTCCGACGGCGTGATCGCGGAGCCCGCCGGCGCGCTGGCGACCGCCGCGCTCGGGGACCCCGTGAAGGTCGAACCCGGCCAGACGGTGGTCTGCGTCGTGTCCGGCGGCAACAACGACGTCAGCCGGTACGGCGAGATCGTGGAGCGCTCGCTGATCCACGAGGGCATCAAGCACTACTTCCTCGTCGGCTTCCCGCAGGAGCCCGGTGCGCTGCGACAGTTCCTCGACGAGGTACTCGGGCCGGACGACGACATCACCCGTTTCGAGTACGTCAAGCGCAACAACCGCGAGACCGGACCCGCGCTGATCGGCGTCGAACTCGCGCGACCGGAGGACCTCGACGGGCTTCTCCATCGGCTGGCCGCCAGCCCGCTGCAGGTCGAACGGGTCGAGCCGGGCAGCCCGCTGTTCCACTTCTTGGTGTGACCCAGCCTGGTGTGACACCGCCCGGCGTGTGGGGCGTTCAGCGCGGATAGCGCAGCAGGCCGGAGTCGACCTTCTCCCAGGCCGCCCGCAGCTCCGTCAGCCGGGACGCCTCGGCACGCGCGAGGTTCGCCTGTTCACGGGGATCACGCACGACGTGGAAGAGCTGGTCGGCGCCCTCCGGTGTCCGGTGGTACTTCCACGGACCGCGGCGCAGCGCCCGTTCGGCGCGGGTCCGCCAGAACAGGTCGTGCGTGGGCGGTTTCCGGCCACGCAGGAGGTACCCGGCGAGGCTGTGCCCGTCGAGGGGATACCGGGTATCCACCTTCGCGCCCGCGATTTCGAGCAGGGTCGCGGTCCAGTCGGGGGACACGACGGGGACGTCGCTGACCTGGCGCGGCCGGATCGCGGCCGGCCAGCGCAGGATCGTCGGGACGCGGATGCCGCCCTCCTGGAGCCCGAACTTCCCGCCCGACAGCGGCCACTGGTAGGACCATCGTTCGCCGCCGTTGTCACTGGCGAACAACACCAGCGTGTCCTCGAAACGGCCACGGGCACGCAGCGCGTCGAGCACGACGCCGATCGCGCTGTCGAGGTGTTCGACCATCTTCCGGTAGGTCTCCAGTGAACCGCCGTCCGCGTGCGACAGCACGCCCTGCTCCCCCGCCCGGATCCGCGCGCTGAGCGCGTCGCTCACGGCTTTGTCGTCGCGGGTTTCCCACGGCCAGTGCGGAGTGGTGAAGTTGAGGTTGAGCAGCCACGGCCGGTCGTGGTCGCGGCGCACGTACTCGACCGCTCGTTCGGTGATGATGTCGGTGTAGTAGCGCAGGTCGGCGTACTCGACCTCGCCCTCGTACAGATCGTGGCGGCCGGCGCCGTCGAGTTTCGAGAAGTAGTCGATCGCGCCGCCGAAGTTGCCGAAGAACTCCTGCCAGCCGGCCCGGGTCGGGCTGAACCACGGCAGATAGCCGCAGTGCCATTTGCCGATCAACGCCGTCGAGTACCCGGCGTCGAGCAGGAGTGACGCGAGGGTCGGGTGCTCGTGCGGGATTCCTTCGAGCTCGTTCGGCGACGCGATCGGCTCGGCGAGACCACCGCGCAGCCGTCCCGGATAGCGGCCGGTGTAAAGGCTGAACCGCGTCGGTGAGCAGGTCGCGGAGCCCGAATAGGCGTCGGTGAAGCGGACACCCTCGCGGGCGAGCCGGTCGAGGTTCGGGGTACGGATGTGCGGGGAGCCGTAGCTGGACAGATCCGCCCAGCCCAGATCGTCGCCGAGGATCACCAGCAGGTTGGGCCTGCGCGCCGGCCGTCCCGGGGCCGCCCGGAACGGCTGTTCGTCGCCGTTTTCCGCCGACGCCGTCCCGGCCGTGGCGAGGACACCCGCGCCGGTCGCCCCGAGCAACGTCCCGAAAGCCCGCCGCGAAAGTCCCGCGGACTCGTCCATCTTGCCCTCCCACTGTCCGGCGCGGTCCGGCGCTGTCCGGCTTTTCGCGCGTCGAGCAGGAGTTTTTCGGTCGTCGCCAAAAAACGGCAACGACGTTCAAGCCGTGGGACGGCTTGCCGGACCGGTCAGGTACCGGACTCGTCGAGGGTTTTCTGCAGCGCTTTGTTCGCCTTGCGCGCCATGTCGGCGACGGCCTCGCGGCGCGCGGCGTCGGCGGCGTAGTCGTCCTGCCGGTTGCGCACGACGCGAGCGGGCGAGCCGACGGCGATCGAGTAGTCCGGGATGTCGCCGCGCACCACCGCGTGCGCCCCCAGCACGCAGCCGCGTCCGACACGGGTGCCCTTCAGCACGCTGACCTTGGTGCCGATCCAGGTGTCCGGGCCGATCCGGACCGGGGACTTCACGATGCCCTGGTCCTTGATCGGCAGCGTGATGTCGGTGGTGACATGGTCGAAGTCGCAGATGTACACCCAGTCCGCGACGAGCGTCGCCGAGCCGAGCTCGACGTCCAGGTAGCCGTTGATCACGTTCTGCCGCCCGAAGACGGCCTTGTCGCCGATCCGCAGCGATCCCTCGTGACAGCGGATGGCGTTGCCGTCGCCGATGTGCACCCAGCGGCCGATCTCCATCCGGCCGAACCCGGGACGGCAGTGGATCTCCACGTTCTTCCCGAGGAACACCATGCCCCGCAGGATGATGTGCGGGTTCGCGAGCCGGAACCTGAGCAGCCGCCAGTACCGCACCAGATACCAAGGTGTGTACGCGCGGTTACGCAGCACCCAGCGCAGCGAATCGGCGGTCAGGAACCTCGCCTGCCGCGGGTCGCGCCGGGCCTGGCGCCAGGCCCGCACCCGTGACAGTGCCGGCGCACCCCACATCGACGTCATGCATGGAATCTAACAGCGGCGCGAAGCGCCTCCCTTGAGGGCGGTGGCGGGGAGGAAGGCGGTGCGTAACCTGTGAACGGACGCCCGACACACGCAAGGGGAGCTGATGGGAACGAAGCTGATCATCGACACCGACCCGGGTGTCGACGACGCTTTCGCGATCGCGCTGGCCGCGGTGTCGGCCGATGTCGAGCTGCTGGGGGTGACCACCGTGTTCGGCAACGTGCCGCTGGCCTCGACGACGGCGAACGCCCGGCGGCTGCTGCAGCTGTGCGGCAGGCCGGACGTCCCGGTCGCGGCCGGCGCCGCGCGCCCGCTGGTCCACCGGAACCCGCACACCGCCGCGTTCGTGCACGGCGCGGACGGGCTGTCCGGGCGGTCCTCGACGCTGCCGGAGGCCACCCGGCCGCTCGAAAGCGGCGACGCGGTGAGCCTGCTGGTGTCGTTGCTGGAGGCCGCCGACGAACCGGTGACGATCGCGCCGATCGGACCGCTCACGAACATCGCGGCGCTGCTCGCCGCGCATCCCGGCGTCCGGGAGAAGATCGCGCGGATCGTGATCATGGGCGGCGGCGTCGAGCGCGGCAACAGCACCGCCGCCGCCGAGTTCAACATCTGGAGCGACCCCGAGGCCGCGCGTCGTGTGCTCGCCGAAGACGACGTCCCGTGTGCCCTGGTGCCGCTCGACATCACCCACCGGTGCGCGATCGACCGCGACTGGCTGGCGAAGCTCGCCGCCTCCGGGCCGCTCGGCGCGACGCTGGAGGGCCTGACCGCGGACTACACCGCCTACTACAGCCGCGTACTCGGCTTCGACGGGATGGTCATGCACGACGCCGTCGCCGTGGCCGAGGCGATCAGCCCCGGAATCCTGCGGACCGAGCCGTACCCGGTGAACGTCGATTGCGGCGCCGGGCCGGCCCGGGGGATGACGGTCGTGGACCGTCGCAGGCTCAGCCGCGACGATCCGGAGGCCAGTCCGGGCAGGACGGTCGAGGTGGCCGTCGACACGGACCTCGGCACGCTGCGGCAGTTCGTGCTCGACCGGCTGTCCGGAGGCCCGCGATGACGACCTCGCCGGAGCCGTCCGAACCCGCCGCCGAGGCCGGGGACTCCGCCCGGCGGGAGCCGGGCGCGGCGAGACCGTCGCGCCGTCGCCGGATCGTGGTCATCGCGGCGACGGTGGCCGTCGCGGCGGGCGCGGTCGTGGCGGCCGTCCAGCTGTCGCCGGAGGACCAGCCGCTCCCGTCGGCCGCCGCCGTCACCTCCTCGGCGTCGCCGAGCCCGAGTCCGGCACCGCCGCCGCCCCAGGAAGCGCCGAAGGCGCCCCCGCAGGCACCGAGCGAGTTCGACGCGTGGGTGTCGCGGACGAGCCAGTGGCTCGACATCCCGCTGCGGGCGATGACGGGCTACGCCAAGGCGACGGTGACACTGGGCAAGGAGACCCCGGGCTGTCACCTCTCCTGGGTGACGCTGGCGGCGCTGGGCAAGGTCACCAGTGACCACGGCCGCGCCAAGGGCGGCACGATCGGTGCCGACGGGACCATGAGCGCGCCGATCGGCACCATCGACGTCCGCGACTTCTACGACCGGGTCGTCTCGACGGCGAACGCGAGCGGGCCGATGCAGCTGTCCCCGGCGGTCTGGGGCAGGTGGCAGCGATCGGCGGCGGGCGGCACCCCGAACACCCAGAACATCGACGACGCCGCGCTCACCACCGGCCGGGCGCTGTGCGCCGAGGGCCGTGACCTCTCCCAGGGCCAGACCTGGTGGAACGCGGTGGGTTCGGTGCAGGCCGCACCGCTGTACCTGCACCGCACGCTGGCGACGGTGAACGTCTACGGCACGGTCGGGCAGCAGGACAAGGCCCCGAATCCGGCCGTGCTCAGCGCGGTCAACTTCGCCATCGACAAGATCGGCCTCCCCTACGTGTGGGGTGGTAACGGCACCGGCGGCCGCGACCCCGGTTTCGACTGCTCGGGGCTGACCACGGCGGCGTACGGCAGCGCGGGGATCAAGCTGATGCGCACCGCCGACACCCAGTACCGCAGTGTGAAACGGGTCGACGAACCGGCGCTGGGCGACCTGATCTTCTACGGCAGCCCGGGCACCGAGATCCACCACGTCGGGCTCTACATCGGCAACCAGCAGATGATCGACGCGCCGACCGAGGGGCAGGCGGTGCAGGTACACCCCTACCGCAAACCGGGCGACGACTACGCGGGCGCGGGCCGCCCGACTGCTTGACCCTGTGCGGTCAGGGTCAGGCGACGGGCTTCGGGACCGGGCGGGCAGGCGACCACGCGATCAGCCCCGGGCGAGTTCGTCCCTCGGCGCGCGACGGTTCGCGGAGCGGCGCCGGCCTCCCCAGCCTGTCGGCGCGCCCGTCGTCGCAGGCCAGCACGAGGCGCCGGTACGCCGTCAGGCGTAGCGGTCGTTGTCGTTGACCGGGCGACGGGAGGCGCGCCGACGGTCGGTGACCTGCCGCCACTGGTCGCCGTAGACGAGGCCGATCATGTCCTCTCCCGCCATGACGTCGTGGGGAAAGCCGAGCTCGGGGGCGCTGACCTCGTCGAGCCGCCGCAGGACGTCGTCGTCGAGGATGACGTCGGCGGCACCGAGGTTCGCGGTCAGCTGTCGCTCACTGGTGGCGCCGAGCAGCGGGATGACGGTGCCGGGCCGGGCGCGCAGCCAGGCGAACGCGACCTGCGCAGGAGTCCAGCCACCGGCCTCGGCCACCGCGACGACCTCACGCACCAGGTGATCGCCACGTTCCCCGCTGAAGTCCCAGCCGCCGCGGGTCAGCCTGCCTTCCGCGCCGTCGAGGTACTTTCCGGTCAGCCGTCCCTCGGCGAGCGGGCCCCACGCGACGATCGCGAGATCGTGGGCCCGCGCCATGGGGGTCAGCTCGGACTCGACCGAGCGGGCCAGCAGGTTGTAGCGCAGCTGGACGCCGACGAACGGCGACCAGCCACGCAGCTCGGCGAGCGTGTTCGCCTGCGCGATCTCCCACGCGGGCCAGTCCGAGACGCCGACGTGCAGCACCTTGCCCGCCCGGACCTGGTCGTCCAGCGCCCGCATCAGCTCCGGCAGCGGGGTGAGCGTGTCGCGGGCGTGCACCCAGAGGACATCGACGTAGTCGGTGTCCAGGCGGCGCAGGCTCGCCTCGAGCGAGGTGACCAGGTTCTTGCGGTGGTTGCCCGCCGTGTTCGGGTCGCCCGGCGTGGTCTGCAGGGTGTACTTCGTCGCGAGCACGAACCGGTCGCGACGGCCCCGCAGGGCCCGGCCGATGATCGACTCGGAAACGCCGCCGGTGTAAGCGTTCGCGGTGTCGATGAAGTTTCCGCCCGCGTCCGCGAAAATCTCCAGCATCCGGGTGCTGGTCTCCGGCGCGGCGCCCCATCCCCAGTCCTCGCCGAAGGTCATAGTGCCGAGCGCGAATTCGGAAACGCGAACGCCGGAACGGCCGAGAAGCGTGTAGCGCATGAAAGTCCTTTGTGGCCGGTACTGCCCAGGAGTGTGACGAGGTTTCGCCCCTCACGCCCCACGCTGACGTAGCCGGCGGGCGGTAACCAGGCCGCGGGGTTCCCGGGTGCGCCCCACCCAGGAACCCCAGGACCACGATCAGGCGCCGACGTAGTCCGCGAGGTGCTCGCCGGTGAGGGTGTTCCGGGCGGCGACGAGCTCGGCGGGGGTGCCCTCGAAGACGACCCGGCCGCCGTCGTGACCCGCGCCGGGACCGAGGTCGATGATCCAGTCGGCGTGCGCCATGACCGCCTGGTGGTGCTCGATCACGAGCACCGACTTGCCCGCCTCGACCAGCCGGTCGAGCAGGCCGAGCAGCTGTTCGACGTCGGCGAGGTGCAGCCCGGTGGTCGGCTCGTCGAGGACGTAGACACCGCCCTTTTCGCCCATGTGGGTGGCCAGCTTGAGCCGCTGCCGCTCGCCGCCGGACAGGGTGGTGAGCGGCTGGCCGAGCCGGAGGTAGCCGAGCCCGACGTCGGCCAGGTGCGTCAGGATCCGGTGCGCCGCCGGGGTTTTCGCCTCGCCGTCGCCGAAGAACCGCTCGGCCTCGGCCACCGACATCCCGAGCACCTCGCTGATGTCACGGCCCCCGAACCGGTACTCCAGCACCGACGCGTCGAATCGCTTCCCTTCGCACACTTCGCAGGTCGTGGAGACCCCGGCCATCATCCCCAGGTCGGTGTAGACGACACCGGCGCCGTTGCAGTTCGGGCAGGCGCCCTCGGAGTTCGCGCTGAACAACGCCGGCTTCACGTTGTTGGCCTTGGCGAACGCCTTGCGGATCGGGTCGAGCAGCCCGGTGTAGGTCGCCGGGTTGCTGCGCCGTGAGCCGCGGATCGGGGTCTGGTCGACGGCCACAACTCCGTCGCGGCCCGACACCGAGCCGTGGATCAGCGAGCTCTTGCCGGAGCCCGCCACACCGGTGACGACCACCAGCACTCCGAGCGGGATGTCGACGTCGACGTCCTGGAGATTGTGGGTGTCCGCGCCGCGCACTTCGAGCTTGCCCGACGGCGTACGCACCGACGGCTTCAGCGCGGCGCGGTCGTCCAGGTGCTTGCCGGTGAGCGTGCCCGAGGCCCGGAGCCCGTCGACAGTGCCCTCGAAGACCACTTCGCCGCCCGCGGTGCCCGCTCGGGGGCCAAGGTCCACCACGTGGTCGGCGATCGCGATCGCCTCCGGCTTGTGCTCGACGACCAGCACGGTGTTTCCCTTGTCCCGCAACTGCCGCAGCAGGTCGTTCATGCGCTGGATGTCGTGCGGGTGCAGCCCGATGGTCGGCTCGTCGAAGACGTAGGTGACGTCGGTGAGCGACGAGCCGAGGTGCCGGATCATCTTGGTGCGCTGCGCCTCGCCGCCGGAAAGGGTGCCCGCCGGGCGATCGAGACTGAGGTAGCCGAGCCCGATCTCGACGAACGAGTCGAGCGTGTGCCGCAGGCTCGCCAGCAGCGGCGCCACCGACGGTTCCTTCAGCCCGCTCACCCAATCAGCGAGGTCGCTGATCTGCATGGCGCACGCGTCGGCGATGCTGATCTTCCCGATCTTCGACGAGCGGGCCAGCTCCGAAAGCCGAGTGCCCTCGCACTCGGGACAGACGGTGAAGGTGACCGCCCGCTCCACGAAGGCGCGGATGTGCGGTTGCAGGGAGTCGACGTCCTTGGACAGCATCGACTTCTGGATCTTCGGGATCAGTCCCTCGTAGGTCAGGTTGATGCCCTCGACCTTGATCTTGGTCGGCTCCTTGTGGACCAGGTCGAACAGCTGCTTCTTGGTGTACTTCTTGATCGGCTTGTCCGGGTCGAAGAAGCCGCTGCCGCGGAAGATGCGGCCGTACCAGCCGTCCATGCTGTAGCCGGGGATGAGCAGCGCGCCCTCGTTGAGCGACTTGTCCTCGTCGTACAGCGCGGTCAGGTCGATGTCGTTGACCGAGCCACGGCCCTCGCAGCGCGGGCACATGCCGCCGGTGACGCTGAAGCTGCGCCGCTCCTTCACCGTCTGCCCGGCGCGCTTCACGGTGACCGCGCCCGCGCCACTGATCGAGGCGACGTTGAAGGAGAACGCCTGCGGCGAGCCGATGTGTGGTTTCCCGAGCCTGCTGAACAGGATCCGCAGCATCGCGTTGGCGTCGGTGGCGGTACCGACCGTCGACCGCGGATCGGCGCCCATCCGCTGCTGGTCGACGATGATCGCGGTGGTCAGCCCGTCCAGGACGTCGACGTCGGGGCGGGCCAGCGTCGGCATGAAACCCTGCACGAAGGCGCTGTAGGTCTCGTTGATCAGCCGCTGCGACTCCGCCGCGATCGTGCTGAACACGAGCGAGCTCTTGCCCGAGCCGGAAACACCGGTGAACACCGTCAGCCGCCGCTTCGGCAGCTCGATGCTGACGTCCTTGAGGTTGTTCACGCGCGCGCCGTGCACCCGGATCAGGTCGTGGGTGTCGGCGGCGTGCGACGCGGGGGACGGCGCTGGTGTGTTCTTCCTCGTGGCCATGCTCGTGCTGTCTCTCTCTGTCGCTTGGGCCGCGGCAACGGTCCGCGGGGTGTTCTCGGTGCCCGGTGCCCCCGGGCCGGCGCCAGCCACCCGGCCGACGCCGGAGGAGGCTCAGGTCAGCTGCTGGATGCGGATCAGGTTGCCCGCGGGGTCGCGGAAGGCGCAGTCGCGGATCCCGTACGGCTGGTCGGTCGGCTCCTGGACGACCTCGGCGTCGCTCGCCTGCAGGCGTTCGAAAAGGCCGTCGAGATCCTTGGTGGCCAGGTTGACCGCGGCGTAGGTGCCCTTCGCCATCATCTCGGAGACGACGCGGCGCTCCTCGTCGGTGAGCCCGGGGAAGGCGGCGGGCGGCTGCAGGACGATCGAGGTGTCGGGCTGCCCGGGCGGGCCGATCGTGATCCACTGCATCCCGCCGTACTTGACGTTGTTGCGCACCTCGAAGCCGAGGGTGTCGCGGTAGAACGCCAGAGAGGCCTCCGGGTCGTCGTGCGGGAGGAAGCTCGCGTGAATGGTGATGTCCATGGCGGTCACGCTACGTGCGGCTCGGGGACGGCGCTTCTCGATTCCTGATCGGTCGGGTGACCTGCTTCGCGACACACGGCGGGATGCCCTCCGTCGCGCCCGCCGCCTCCCGCCGGTAGGCGCTGGGCGGCATGCCGACCAGCTCGGTGAACCGGGTGCTGAAGGTGCCCAGCGACGAGCAGCCGACCTCGAAGCAGACCTCGGTGACGCTCAGGTCGCCCCGGCGCAGCAGTGCCATCGCGCGCTCGATGCGGCGCGTCATCAGATAGGAGTACGGTGACTCTCCGTAGGCTCGCCGGAACTCGCGACTGAGGTGCCCGGCGGACATGTGCGCGTCCCTGGCGAGCGCCTCGACGTCGAGCGGCTGGGCGTACTCCCGGTCGATCCGGTCGCGGACGCGGCGCAACCGCGCGAGGTCGGTCAGGCGGTGGTCCGCGGCGGGTCTGCTCACCCGCGAAATCGTACGTCGCGCGATCGCCTCGCCAAACACACGACTTGGTGACGGCTCAGGCGTCCGGCCCCGGTCGTGGTCGCGGCCGGGCACGCGTCACGACGACGTCTTCCGCGCGTCCGGCTGGCCGTTCCCGTCCTCGACGAGCACCCCGAGCAGGCTCCGCAGCGTTTCCTGCTGCCGGGCGTCGAGCGAGGTCAGCGGCGATCGCGCGCTCAGCCGGTCGACCACGGCGGCCCTGCCGCGTTCGCCGGTGGCGGTGAGCACGATCTGCTTGGCCCGCCGGTCCCTCGGATGGGGACGACGTTCGACGAGCCCCTGCTCTTCGAGCCGGTCGAGCACGAATGTCGCGTTCGAGGCCTCGCAGGACATCCGGACGGCCAGCTCGCGCGCGGTGATCGGCTCGGACAGCTCGCGCAGCGCGACCGCCTGCGCCGGGGTGAGACCGAGTTCGTCGGCGACCCGGCGCACGTGCGTGTCGAGGGTCCGCGCGAACCGGTGCACCAGCTTGCACACGTCGCGATCGAGCTGGATCTCCACCGGCCGGTCCGCCATGGCCCCGAGTCTAGCCACAATGGTTCGAACTGTGATAGTTCTAGCTCGAATCATTCAAGCTGTAACCATTCTCGGTGATGGGGGTCCCCGATGCCACTGCCCGTTTTCGCGCTCATGCTCGTGGTCTTCGGCCTCACGACCGGTGAGTTCGTCCCCGCCGGGATCCTGCCGGACGTGGCCGAGGGTCTCGGCGTGCCGCTCTCCTCGGCGGGCCTGCTGACCTCGGCCTACGCCGCGGGCATGATCGTCGGCGGCCCGGTGGTCACCGTGCTGACCGCGCGACTGCCCCGGAAACCGCTCGTCGCCGGCCTGGTCGCGGTGTCCGTGCTCGGGAACGTGGCGTCCGCGCTGGCGCCGGGCTACGTCGTCCTCCTGGCGACGCGGTTCGCGGCGGGCCTGGTGGTGGCCACCTTCTTCGCGGTCGCCATCGCCATCTCGGTGTCCATGGCGCCCGAAGGGAAACAGGGCGCCACGGTGGCGCAGGTCGCGCTGGGCATGAACCTCGGCATCATCCTCGGCACCCCGATCGGCACGTTCGCCGGTCACCACCTCGGCTGGCGCGCCACCTTCGCGGTGGTCGCCGCGGTCACCGTCGCCGCGCTGGCGCTCGTGCTGCGGTTCGTGCCCGCCCGGCCCGCCGCCGCGACCGATCCGGTGCTCGCGGAACTCCGGGTGTTCGCCGGCCGCGACGTCCGGCTCGCGATCCTGCTCACCGCGGTCGGCAACCTGGGCGTCGTCACGGTCTTCACCTACCTCACCCCGCTGCTCACCGACGTCGGCGGGTTCTCCGCCGACGCGATTCCGGTGCTGCTGCTGGTTTACGGCGCGGGCGCGGTGCTCGGGAACTTCCTCGGCGGCAGGCTCGCCGACCGCGCGCCGCTGTCCTCGCTGGTCTGGCTACTCGCCGCGCTGGCCGTCGTGCTCGTGGCGTTCCGGCTCCTCGGCGGGACACCGGCGCCCGCGGCGATCCTGACCTTCGCGCTCGGCGCGCTGGCCTTCGCGCTCATCCCCGGCATGCAGACCAGGGTGCTGAGCACCGCGGCCGCCGCGCCCACCCTGGCCGTGGCGGTGAACGCGTCCGGCTTCCAGCTCGCCGCGGCGTTCGCGGGCTGGCTCGGCGGCGCACTGCTCACCGGGCCGGGACCGCGGGCGCTGCCGGTGGCGGGCGCGGTCCTCACCCTGGCGGGGCTGGGCCTCGCGGTGTCCATCGCCCGCGCCGAGCGACGCATCCGTGCTTGACTGGCCGTATGTTGCCCTGGGAAGCCGAACTCGCCGGCCGTCTCGACCGGCACGTCCTCGACTCCGCGCTGCTGCGCGACAACCCGCTCGGCGATCCGCACCGGCGCCCGCTGTGGGTGTACGTCCCGCCCGGCTACGACGAGGATCCCGGCGTCCGTTACCCCACGGTGTACGTCATCCAGGGCTACACCGGGCACGTGACGATGTGGGCGAACCGCACCCCGTTCCGCCGCCCGTTCCCCGAAACCGCCGACGCGGTCTTCGCCGAGGGCGCGGCGCCCGGCTGCGTCGTGGTCTACGTCGACGCGTGGACCCGCTACGGCGGCTCGCAGTTCGTCGACTCCCCCGGCACCGGCCGGTACCACTCGTACCTGTGCGACGAGGTCGTGCCGTGGGTGGACACGCACTACCGCACGATTCCAGACCGGGAGTCCCGGGCGATCACCGGCAAGTCCTCCGGCGGTTTCGGCGCGATGATCACCCCGATGCTGCGGCCGGACCTCTTCGGCGCGCTGGCCACCCACGCCGGCGACAGCCTGTACGAGCTGTGTTACCTGACCGACTTCGGCGACGCCGCGCGTGCCCTGCGCGACCACGACCACGACGTCACCCGCTGGTGGGCGGACTTCGAGTCGCGGACGGCGTTCACCCGCCCCGAGGATCCCCTGCTGCTGAACCTGTTCGGTGTCGCGGCGTGCTTTTCCGCCCGCGAGGACGGCACTCCCGAGCTGCCGTTCGACCCGCGGACCGGGGCGCCACGTCCCGAGTCGTGGCAGCGCTGGCTCGACTGGGACCCGGTGCGGATGGTGCCGCGGTACACCGAGGCGATCCGGTCGCTGCGGGCGGTGTGGATCGACGCGGGCACCCGCGACGAGTACTACCTCGATCTCGGCGCCGAAGCGTTCCGCGCCGAGATCGCGAAGGCGGGCCTGCCGGACGATCGGGTCCATTTCGAACTCTTCGACGCCGGGCACGCGGCCATCGAGTACCGCTACCCGCTCTCGCTCGCGTGGCTGGCCGGGCGGCTGGCGCGCTGAGCGGTCAGACCCGGCGCCTGAGCGCCAGCACGCCGTAGGCGCCGAAACCGAGGGTGCCCAGGCCACCGGCCACGACGAAGATCCAGTCGCGCCCGGTGTTCTCCGACGCCTGCTCGGTCATGCCGCGCGACTGACCGGAGGACACGCACCGATCGCCGGGACGCATCGTCTCGCCGCCGCAGGTCACTCCGCCCGGCGACGCCAGCGACACGATGCCGAGCACCAGCAGGAGGAGAGAGCCGAGGCCGAAAAGCCACAACCGGATCTGCGGCCAGTACTCCCGCATCGGGGCTCCCTTCGAGGTCTCACCCCGAAGTCAACCGGCTCGGTTCCGTTGGCAGGACGGGAAAACTGACCTCAGCGCGCCCAAGAAACGGGCCACCTCCCGGCGTACCGCCGGAAGGTGGCCCGATCGGACTCCCCGGTCAGGATTCGCGGCGCCCGCGGCGGATCGTCACCGCCACCAGCGCACCGCCGAGGGTCAGCAGGAGAAGACCGCCGATCAGCGCGCCGCGCAGGTCGGTACCGGTCGACGCCAGCGGCTGGTCACCGGAGGGACCACCACCGGTCCCGGTCCCCGGCCCCACACCCGGTCCCGGGGTCGTGCCGGTGGTCAGCCCGGGCGCGGGCGCGGTGCTGGACGTGCTGCTCGTGCCGGACGTCGTGGTCCCGCTCGTCGTCGAGCTGGTCGGCGCGGTGCTCGACGTGCTGCTGGAGGTGGTGCCGGACGTCGTGCCCGAGGTCGGCGTCGTGCTGGACGTGCCGGTGGTCGAGGTCGTCGGCGTGGTACTGGTCGTCGGGCTCGTCGACGTGGTGCTCGTCGTCGGAGTGGTCGACGTGGTCGAGGTCGTGCTCGTCGTCGGGCTCGTCGAGGTGGTGCTGGTGGTCGGCGTCGTCGACGTCGTGCTCGTCGTCGGCGTGGTGCTCGTCGACGACGTGCTGGTGGTGCTCGTCGTCGGAGTGGTCGAGGTCGTCGAGGTGGTCGGCGTCGTCGACGTGGTCGAAGTGGTCGGCGTCGTGCTGGTCGTCGACGTCGTGGGCGTGGTCGGGGTCGTGGTCCCCGGCGCGCCCGCGCAGTCGGGCAGGTCACCGGTGAACGGGTAGTTGTGGAACTCCTGGCCGCCACCGCCGCCGGCCGAGGTGTGCAGCAGCGAACCGGTGGTGAAGAACCGGCCGTTCATGCCGGGCACGCTGATCGTCGCGAGGCTGCCCGGGTTGCCGACCAGCACACTGCCCTGGAACTGCGCGCCACCGGCGATCTTCACACTGCTCGCGTCCGGGAAGTTCCACAGCAGCCGCTGCCGCAGCTTGTTGATCGGGTCGGCATCGCCGGGGTCACCGGTGTAGGTGTTGATCACGCGTGCGCCGCCGGTCATGTTGACCAGCACGGTGGCCCCGTCCGGAATGCCCTCGAACGCGATGCCCTGCATCCCGCCGCCTGCCCCGGCGATGTCGAAGTCCACATTGAACACCTGGAGCGCGGACTTGCCGTCGCCGGTGAACAGGGTCTGGTAGCCCTGGTTGACCGCCGTGCCGGTGGCGGGCCGCTGCCCGGCGTCCGGACGCGCGTAGCACTGGCTCGCCACCTGCAGTTCGGTGCGCAGGTTCAGGTAGGGCTTGGCCGCGTCCGGGTCCGCCACCGTCTTGCCGTCGACCGTCCCGGTCAGCGTTCCCCCGTGGCGGACGACGCCGCCCTCGGCGAGCAGCCGCTGCCCGGGGGCGATGCTCACGTTCCCGCCGGAGGTCAGGTAGTCGCCGCCGTCCGGCGGCGGCACCCGCGAGCCGACACCGGCCTCGCCGACGTTGTAGATGGCGGACGCGCCGGCGCGCTTCGCCATGTCGAAACCGCCGAGAATCACGACCCGGCCTTCGGCCTCCGCCGCCCCCTCACGCACCTGCATGTCGCCACCGACGAAAACGTTGATGCCGTTGTCGTGGCCGGCGACCGCGCCGTTGTTGACCGGGGGATACGGATTGGGGCAGTCACTGCCGACGCACGGGCCCAGCCCGCCCGGCAGAGGCGCGGCGACCGCGCCCGGAGTGACCACAATGGCCACCGCGCACACCGCGGCGGCAACACTGGCAGAGATCGAAGCAAACCGCCTTGCACGCATGCGTGAGATTCTTGTTCGGATCAATGGCGAACACCCAACCGGACGAGGGAAATACCCCCGACCGGGCGAGATGGGCGGCACATTCTATTCGCGGGTACACTGCCCCGAATTCTCGGCGGAAAGATTCGCGATTCCCGCGCAGAGCAGGCGGACGCTGCGCATGAACTTGTCTTCTTGATCATAGCGCGCCGCACCCGCCACCGTCAGCGGAAAACGCGCGCCGAGATCGGCGAGTTCCCCGGCGTCGACGGCCGGGGCGTCCGGCTCACTCTGCTCCTGCAACACGAATCCCGTGACATGACTGAGCAGCGTGTCGGCGCCGATGATCCGCTGCTGCTCGGGCATCCCGGCGTCGGCGAGGGTGCGCAGGAGCCGTTCCATCAGCGACAGTGCTCCGACGCTGAGCACCTTCGGGCTTTCGGCGAGCAGGGTCGCCCCGCCGGGGTGACGTTTGATGCTCTCGCGCAACGTCGTCATCTGCGCTTCGATCCGTGCCCGCCAGTCCGCGTCCCCTGGCAGCCGGTCGAGCGCGGCGGTCCCGGCGTCGTAGGCCCGCCGGGCCACCCGATCGGCCATCAGCTGGAGCAGCGCGTTCTTGTTCCGCACGTGGTAGTAGAGGCTCCCGGCGTGCACGTCGAGCCGTTCGGCCACCTGCCGCATGGACAGCGCCTGGTAGCCGACCTCGGCGAAGGTGGCCATGCCCGCGTCGATGATCCGGTCCCTGGTGAGCTTCACCGCACCAGCTTAGCGCAGGATTCAAACACTGTTTGATTCCACCCGGCGCACCTGCTAGCGTCAGCGCCGACGGATTCAAACAGTGTTTGAAACGAGGGTGGACAGATGGGCGCGGTGCTCTACAACCTGACGACGGCGGCGCTGATGCTGCTGCTGTTCCTGAGCGGGCGGACGCTCGTCGGTGTCGACACGATCACCCGGCGCCGCCTCCCCTGGTTCGCCGCCGGGCTCACCGCCGTGGCCGTCGCCGGGGTCGTCACGCAGCTGTGCTGGAGCGGGGCCATCGACACCTTCGACGCGGACCCGGCCAGGCCGGGCTGGTGGCGCGTGGTCACCTCGGTGTTCATGCAGAACGGCGGCCCGGTCGGGACGGTCTACAACCTGATCACCCTCGCCGTGATCGCCGCGCTGGCCGAGTGGTTCTGGGGTGGCCCGCTGATGCTGCTGCTGTTCGCCGGGGAGATCTTCCTGCCGCAGGTCGTCGACGCGCTGCTCGGCGTGGCCGAGCGCGGCACCGATCCCCGCAACTTCGCGGGCAGTTCCGGCGCGACGTACTTCCTCGGCGCGACGCTGGCCGCCGCGCTCCTGCTCCGCAGCCGCGTCGCCAAAGAGAAGCTGCTCGCGCTCGCCGCGCCGGTGCTCGGACTGGCCCTCTGGTTCGTCCAGGACAACGGGCACGGCCTGGTCGCCGCGTACGGTTTCGCGCTCGGCGCGCTCGTCTGGCTCGCCGGACGTCGCCTCATCGACCCCGACCGTGACCTGGCCGGGACCCCGCGCCGGACCGTGGGGTCCGTGCTCGCGCTGGTCAAGAAGCCGCGCACCGAAGCGAGCGGGTGAACGACTCAGGTGCCGTCGGTGCTCAGGATCCGGTCGTCGGAGGGGCCGGGCGAGCCACGGCCGTCCCGGTTGCTGGTGCTGAACCACAGGGTGCCGTCCGGGGCCACGGCCGCGGCACGCAGCCGTCCGTAGGTGCCCTGGTAGAGCGACTGCGGCTGCCCGACACCGCCGTCACCGGTGAGCTGCGCCCGCCACAGCCGCCGTCCGGCGAGCGCGGCGAGGTAGACGTATCCCTTGTGGACGGCGATTCCGCTCGGGGACGCCTGCCGGGTCGGCCAGACCAGCAGCGGGTCCACATAGGACGGGTCGCCGCACTTCCCCTCGCAGCTCGGCCAGCCGTAGTTCCCGCCGGCCTCGATCCGGTTCAGCTCGTCCCAGGTCTGGTCGCCGAACTCCGAGGCGTACATGCGGCCCTCCGGCGACCAGGTCACACCCTGCACGTTGCGGTGCCCGTAGCTGTACACCCGCGAGTTGAAGGGATTCCCCGGCGCGGCGGTCCCGTCCGGCCTGAGCCGCAGGATCTTGCCGTTCAGCGAGTTCAGGTCCTGCGCGCTGGGGCGGTTGCCCGCGTCACCCGTGGTGGCGTAGAGCATCCGGTCCGGGCCGAACGCGAGCCCGCCGCCGTCGTGGAAGGAGTTCTTGGCGATCCCGGTCAGAATCGGCTGCGGCGCGGCGCCGCCGAGCTTGAAGCGCGCGATCCGGTTGTCCGACGCCGCCGTGTAGTAGACGAACAGCCAGCCGTCGGTGGCGTAGTCCGGCGACACCGCGATGCCGAGCAGACCGCCCTCCCCGCTGGGCCGCACGCCGGGGATCCTCGCGACCTCGGTCGCCACCCCACCCTTGATCGAAAGCACCCGGCCGGTGGTGCGTTCGGTGGTCAGCGCCGTCCCGTCGGGCAGGAACGCCAGCCCCCAGGGGACCGCGAGGTTTCCGGCAATGGTCCGGACCGCCTGCGGCGCCGCTCCGGCGGGGACGGGAACGGCAAGCCCGGTGGCCACTACACAGGCGATGGCAAGGAAAATCCGGCGTAGCTTCACAGCTGTCCTCCCACGGTCACACCACGTGGTTGTCCGGTCGCAGCCATGGTGGCGCACCCGCCCGGCCGTGACCAGAAAGCAGTCGGGAATCCGCCAATCCGAAATCGTCAGGAATCGTTTGCCACGTAGGCCTTCAACCGGTCGAGAATGTCCGCAGGCGCGGGCATCGTGGTGATTTTCCCGGCAATCGCCGACGCCCGTTCCCGGAACGACGGGGTCCCGAGAATCTCGCGGACCGCCGCGCGCACCGCGTCCGCCGACGGCGTGCCCGACCCCGCGAGCAGGCCGGCGCCCGCGCCGACGACCTGATCCGCCATGTCGAACTGGTCGGTGCCCAGCGGCGAGACCACCAGCGGCACCCCGTGCGCGAGCGCGCCGAGTATCGTCCCGGCACCGGCGTGACACACCACGACGTCCACAAAGGACAGAAGCTGGTCCTGGGGCACGAAGTGCTCGATCCGGACGTGGTCCGGCTGGTCCCCGAACCGGGCGCGGTCCCCGTCGCGGCCGATCGTGGCGACGACGTTGACCTCGGCGTCCCGCAGCCCGTCGAGCATCGCCTCCAGCACGCCGGGCTTGGTGTTGTGCGAGGTGCCCGCCGTGACGTAGACGGTGCGCTCGTACGGCAGCCCGTCCAGCACCGGCGGTCGCGGCGCCCCGGTGGGGAGAACGTTCTCCGGGCGCAGCGGCCACCGGGCCGGGAACTCCCACCCGGCACCGTCCCGGCACAGTTCGTCCGGCCAGATGTCGAGATAGGGCACGGTTTCCCGGGGCGGCAGCCGCTCGACGCCGTACGGCCGCACGAGTTCGTGCGCCACCTCCCAGGCCGCGGCCATCACCTCGGCCGTCTTCGGCGGGCCGATGGCGTGCATGACGTAGGGCACCCCGGCGAGGTTCGCGGCGAGCACCGACGCGCGTTCGGCGAGGGTGCTGACCACGAGGTCCGGCTTCCAGTCGCGCACGAACGCGCGCATCTCGGCCAGCCGCGTGCCCGCCCCGACACCGACCAGGTAGTACGCGATCATCTCCGACAGCGCCTCGTCGCGCGACAGGGTCCGCATCCGGTCGAGCGGATGTTCCCGCGCGTACCGGGCGGACGCCTCGGTGGGGGCGCCGTCGATCGCGACCGTGCCCAGCCCCGCGGCCTCCGGGAAGCGCGCGGCGGCGGACCCGGTCACGAACACGACGTCGTGCCCCGCGTCCCGCGCCGTCGTGGCCAGCGGCAGCAGGGGCGCGATGTGACTGTGGCCGGAACCGGCGGAGAAGAGAAAGCGCATCCACCCGACCGTACGCAGTCGATCACGCCGGCGCGAGCATCACGCGGAACGTCGTCCCCTCGCCCGGTGCGGTGCAGAGCTGGATCCGTCCGTTGTGTGCCTCGAGGATCGCCGCGGTGATCGCCAGGCCCAGCCCCGTGCCGCCGCGGGAACGGGCCCGGTCCACCCGATAGAAGCGGTCGAACACCCGGGCCGCGTCGGCGAGCGGGATTCCCGGCCCCTCGTCGCGTACCTCGAACACGGCCCGGACCGACGAGGGCTTCGGCGGCTGTCCCCCGGCTTCGGCGGCGGGCTCGCGGGACCGGCGGCGCGCGAGCCCGGTGCCGACGGACACGTGGATCGCGGCGGTGGCCGGGGTGTGCACCAGCGCGTTGCCGACCAGGTTCGTCACGACCTGCCGCAGGCGGTGCTCGTCGCCGAGCACCCGCACCGGCTTTTCCGGGCGGTGCAAGGAGATCTCGCGTTCGGGAGCACGCGCCCGCGCGTCCAGCACGACGTCCTCGGCGAGCACCGCCAGGTCGACCTCGGCGAAGTCCAGCGCGCGTTCCTCGTCGAGCTTGGCGAGCAGCAGGAGATCGTCGACGAGCAGGCCCATCCGGGTCGCTTCGCTCTCGATCCGGCGCATCAGGCGGGCGACGTCGGCCTCGGTTTCCGCGCCGCCCTTGCGGTACAGCTCGGCGAAGCCGCGGATCGACGTCAGCGGCGTACGCAGCTCGTGCGAGGCGTCGCCGACGAAACGCCGTAGCCGGTCCTCGGACTGTTCACGCTGCTTCATCGCCGAGGAGATCCGCGTGAGCATGACGTTGAACGCCGCGCCGAGCCTGCCGACCTCGGTGTCACGATCGTCCTCGGTCACCCGGCGATCCAGCTCGCCGTCCGCGATGGCCTTCGCGGTGTGTTCGATCCTGGTCAGCGGTCGCAGTCCCAGCCGGACCAGCCAGGTCGCGGTGAGACCGATGATCACCAGCAGCACCGACCCCGCGGCCAGCTCGATGGTGCGCAGCCTTCCGGTGGTGGCGTTCACCGTGTCCAGCGACAGCGCGACGGCCGCCGTCCCGCCCCTCGGCTGGGCCGGGGTGGGTGCCTGGACCACGGTGCGCAGGCGCCATTCCCCGCTGCCGTCGCGGTCGGGCACGGTCACCGCGGCGCCCGCCCGCTGCCGCACCGACGCCGTGTCCATCGGCGGCAGCTCGGGCACGGAACTCATCCCGCTGGTCACCCCGACCTGGTCGGTCAGCTCGCCCGCGGTCTGGAAGAAGAAGACCCGGAAGTCCGTGGGCAGCCGGTCCGCGGCGTTCAGTTCCACCGGCGGACGTGGCGGCGGCCGGTCCGGCGAGGCGAGGTTGTCGGCCATCGCCGCCAGCTGGCTGTCGATCCGTTCGAGCTGGGCGCGGTCGAGCAGCGTCACGGTCAGCGTCCCGAACGCGGCGAGCCCGATCGCGGTCAGCGCGAGCAACGCCAGCAGCAGGCGCGTCCGCAGCGTCCAGCGACGACGGCGGGTCACGGCTCCGGCCGGTCGTCCGCCCGGCCCGGCGCGAGCCGCAGGGTGTAGCCGACACCGCGGATGGTGTGGATCAGCGGCGGGTCCCGCGCGTCGATCTTGCGCCGCAGATAACTGATGTAGGACTCGACGATCCGGCTGTCCCGGTCGAACTCCGCATCCCACACTCGATCGAGGATCTGGCCCTTGCTCACCACCTTTTCGGCGTTGAGCAGCAGGTAACGCAGCAGATTGAACTCCGTGGGCGACAACCTCACCGGCCGCCCGCCCCGGTGCACCTCGTGCGCGTCCTCGTCCAGCTCCAGGTCCGCGTACCGCAGCCGCCCGGCGGGTTCCTCGGCGCCCTCGCCGCTCCTGGTACGGCGCAGGATCGCCCGCAGCCGCAGCACGACCTCGTCCAGGCTGAACGGCTTGCTGACGTAGTCGTCGCCGCCCGCGACCAGCCCGGCGATCCGGTCCTCCACGGCGTCGCGCGCGGTCAGGAACAACACCGGCACCTGGTTCCCGGCGGACCGGAGCATGGTCGCCACGGTGAACCCGTCGTAGTCCGGCAGCATGACGTCCAGCACCACGATGTCCGGGGCGGCGCGGGCGGCGATGGCCAGCGCCTCGGTGCCGGTGTCGGCCGAATGCACCTCGAAACCGCTCAGCCGCAGCGCGGCGGAGAGCAGTTCGAGGATGTTCGGCTCGTCGTCGACCACCAGCACGGTGGCGGGCTGCGCGGTGGCCTCGGTCATCGGTCCAGGATGGGCGAGCCGCCGGGAAGTCCGCGTGAACCACGGCACCCTTCCCGGCGACTCACCCGTTCGAGTGACACTCACCGGCCCCGGCAGTCGTAGAGCGTGTCCGACTCGCCGCCGGGGAGCATCGTCCGCGGCTCGGAGGTCTGCTCGGTGGTGCCGCCGTAGGCGCTGGGCGGCACCACCGTGCAGTGCTGCTGGACCCAGGCGACCCGCGCGGTCGACGCTTCGGACATCCCGAACCCGCCGCGACGACCCTGCCCCTGCTTGTTCGCGTCCTCCTTGGCGCGGCTGAGCACGAAGCCGAGCTGCCCGTCACGCTGCCACGATGTCAACTTGTCGACACTGGGCGCGTCGTCGCTGCCCATGAACCCGCCCATGCCGATGATCGTGGCGTCGCTGTTGATGAGGTAGCCTGCCGAGCCCATCGACCCGCCTTCGACCGCGAGCTTGATCTTCGCGTCGCCGCTGTGCGCGGTGACGTAGTCGAGGATGCCGCGCTGTTCCCCGGAAAGCTCGGCGCCGCCGATCCGTCGCCCGCCCGGTGTCCTGCCGGTGGTCATCATCTGCTCCAGCTCCTGCGTGCTCGGCATGCCCGGCCCGCCACCCACGATGTGGATGCCGCCCGGCATCCCGGTGTTCGGGCCCGCGGTGGGCATCGTGCCGCCGCCCATTCCGCCGCCGGTGGGGCTGACCGCCTTGGCCACCGACCACACACCGGGCGTCAGCAGCACCGTGACCACGCCGAGCACCGCGGCGGCCCGTCCCCCGATGCCGGTCTTCACCAGCCGGGCGAGAATCAGCCCGGCCACCGCGAGGACCCCGGCGGCCGCGACGGCGTAGCGCAGCCAGCCGTGCCACGAGGTGTCGCGGGAGATCACCACCCACGCCCAGACCGTGGTCAGCGCGATCCCGAGCGGGAGCAGCAGCCAGGCGGTGCCCGTGGGCGCGCGGTAGTACCGCCAGCCCAGCGCGGCCCCGGCGGCGAGGAGAGCGGCGATCGCGGGCGCGAGCTGCGTCGTGTAGTAGGAGTGGAAGATGCCTTCCTGGTAGCTGAACACGAGGCCGATGATCACCAGCCACGAACCCCACAGCCACCAGCCCGCGCGCCCGAAGTGATCGGCGGGGTCCTTGCGGCGCCACCGCAGGACCCCGGCCACCGCGACCACGGCCAGCACCAGCAGCGCGGCCGGGATCAGCCAGCTGATCTGCCCGCCGACCTCGGCGCCGAACAGCCGGGAAAGTCCCGCGTCACCACCGAAACCGGCACCCATGGTCACCTCGTGGCCCGCCCCGCCGGGCCCGCCCGGTCCGCCGGGGCCACCGACCACGGCGCCGGGCGGCGGCCCGCCCATGCCGCCCTTCGGGCCGTTCCCCTGGCCGAAGATCCGCCCGAGGCCGTTGTAGCCGATGATCAGATCCCACGCCGAACCGTCGGTACTGCCGCCGATGTATGGCTTTTCGCCGGGCCACCAGGCGGTCAGCGCGACCCACCACAGCGAACTGACCAGCAGCACGCCCGCCGCGGCCAGCAGGTCGAGTGCTTTGCGCCGCCAGGTGGTGTCCCGGCCGAACAGGTACGCGAGTGCGAGCGCGGGCACGATCATCCACCCGGCCAGCATCTTGGTGACGAAGCCGCAGCCGCACCAGAAAGCGGCCTGCAGCAACCACTTCGTCGCGCTCTTGGCGGGAACGCCCGGTTCGACCGCCCGCGTGACCGCGTACGCCGCGGCCACGCACAGCAGGACGAGCAGCGTGTCCGGGTTGTTGTCGCGGTTGATCGCGACCGTGATCGGGGTGAGCGCGAGGATCAGCGCGGCCAGCAGCGCGACGTTCTCGCCTGCCCAGCGGCGGACCACCCGGTGCAGCAGGAACACCGCCGCGGCGCCCTCGATCACCTGTGGCAGCAGCAGTGACCAGCCGTGGAACCCGAAGATCCAGGTCGAGAACACCTGTGGCCACAACGCCATCGGCGGCTTGTCCACGGTGACCACGCCGGCCGGGTCGTAGGCGCCGAAGAGGAAGTTCGTCAGGTTCTGGCCCATCGACTTCACCGCGGCCGAGTAGAACGTGTTCCCCCAGCCCTCCGAGCCGATTCCCCAGCCGTAGAGCAGCAGAGACACCACCACGATCGCCGCCAGCGCGTACGGCTGCCAGCGCCGTCGCGCGGGGGTGGTCGTCGGTTCGCCGGGCGGCGCGGTGGCCTCGGCGGGGTGGGCTGCGGTCGTCATGCGGACGCCTTCCTTCCGGTGTGCTTGAAGACCCAGCCGCGCAGCAGCACGAACCGGCCGGCGGTGCCGATGGCCGAGGAAACCAGCAGCACGCCGAGTTCCAGCGCGGTCGAGGGACGCGCGACGAGCGCGTGCAGGGTGAGCAACGCGCCCGAGGTGAACGCGTAGTAGAGCGCGAAAACGAGCAGGCCCTGGAAGTGCACACGGCCGGTCGAGCCGCGCGCGCCGAGGAAGGTGAGCCGCCGGTTCGCCTCGGTGTTGAACAAGGTCGTGATGGTCAGTGCCGCGAAGTTGGCCAGCAGCAACGGCCACACGGTGCGGAACAACGCGTAGAGCGCGAGGTTCGCCGCGGTCGAGAGCACCCCGATCACCGCGAACGACAGGACCTGCCACAGCAGCCCGGTTTCCCGCCGGGCGAGCACGGCGTCCGGGTGGATCGGCGCGGGCTCGGGCCGTCGCGGCAGTTCGGTCACCTTCGCCGCGCCGCTCGCCTTGTTCCGCGCCACCCGGACCAGCCCGCGGAGGTCGTCCAGCGCGGTGCTCGCCACGTGCACGCGGGTGTCGGTGTCCTCCACCCAGTCGACCGGGACCTCGTGCACCCGCAGGCCGTTGTGCTCGGCGAGCAGGAGGAGTTCGGTGTCGAAGAACCAGGAATCGTCTTCGAGATGGGCCAGCAGCGGCCGGACGACGTCGGTCCGCGCGGCCTTGAACCCGCACTGCGCGTCGGTGAACCCGGCCCCGTGCGACATCCGGATCAGCCAGTTGTAGCACCGGGAAATCAGCTCCCGCTTGGGCCCGCGCACGGTGCGGGACCCGGCCGCCAGCCGCGACCCGATCGCCACGTCGGAGTGCCCGTTGCTCAGCGGCGCCACCAGCGGCAGCAGCGCGTCGAGCCCGGTGGACAGATCGACGTCCATGTAGACGACGATGTCGGCGTCGCTCCAGCCCCACGCCGTGCGCAGCGCCAGGCCCCGGCCCTTGCGGTCCAGACGCAGCACCCGCACGCCCTCGGTGGCCTCGGCCAGTTCGGTGGCGACCTGGTGGGTCGCGTCCGTGCTGGCGTTGTCCACCACGGTGATCGTCCACTCGAACGGGAACTGCTCGCTGAGATACTCGTGCAGCACCCGGACGCACCCTGGCAACGACCTTTCCTCGTTGTACACCGGGATGACGACGTCGACCGTCGCCGTCCGCCCTGCCGGGCCGCGGGCACCCCCGCTCCCGGCACGTTCCCCTGGCGCGATCACACCGCTCAAGCCGACCACCCGTCCCACGTCCGTCGCTCCGCCCGTCCCCCGGGCACTGCTCCAGGTATGTCGGGCCGGTGCGGGAGAAGGCTGTGCGGAACGTCAAAGAAACCTGTGAATCGGTGACGCGGTGGCCGGTTTGCCGCGTGATGTCCCGATCTTCACCCCGTCGTGGCGCGAACGGCCGGTGCTGGTTCCGCAGTGGGGGAGGATGCGGACAAGGTGAAGGAAAACTCGGGGATATGGCGCTAAGGCCGCTGGTCAGGAAGTGTCTTCCCCGCACGCGGGGATGGAAGTTCTGCTACAGACCGGGATGACCGGGCCAGACGTCGATGCCGTGCTGACGCCGGTAGAGCAGGTCGCAGGACCAGCACTGCCGGGGCACGCCGTGCACGTCCCGACGGTCCAACAGCTCGAACTCGGTGACCGCCGAGACACCGCACAGTGTCGTGATCGGCTCACCGGGCGAAGGAACGTGGGTGAACCGGGCACGGTGCCAGGTCCCGTCCACCACGGGCAGGATCGCCCTGGTGTCGACATAGATCAACGCGATCACGACCCACCTCCCAAGGCGGACTGGTTGACGCGACCGACGCTAGAGCCGTCGCCGACGAGACTCCAGAAGTTTGCTGGAGTTTGCTTACGATGACTACTTCCGTGGTAGCTTGGTTGACTCATCTGAGCACGTCAGGGCAGCATCGGTGCGGTCAAGAAAATCGGCGCATACTGGACCCAAGGAGCCGACATGCGGCTGACTTTCCTCGGCAAGGCCACTCAAGGCGGCGGCTCGCCGACACTGTTCGCCACCGACCGGAACACCTACGTGGTGCAGGGCTGGAAGGTGCCAGGGCAGACGTCCACTGTCGAAATCCCGCACCGGCTCCTGGCGTACGTGGAGACGGGCACCTACGTGGGAGCGCGGATGGCCGACACCGGACGCGGTAGTTTCACGTTGTCGGGCGCACCGGTCGACGACACCGACGCGCTGTCGCAAATGGATATTCCGGGACATGAGACCTGCGTGGAGGTCCCCAAGACCGAGGAGAGGTGGTTCGGTGGAACTGCTGCAGGGTGAGGCGTTCGACGACCTGTTCCGTGGATTCCACCGCGAAGCGTTCCACCTGGAGGTCCAGGACACCTACCACACACCGGACGAGACCGGCCCCTTCCAGCTGTTCCTGTCCGGGCAGGCCGACGACTTCGCTTGGCATCGGCCATGGCTCGATCTCGTACGGGAAACCACGAGCACGAACAGGCGCATCCGCCGGGTACGAGTGGTGACCGTGCCGCACGTCGACTACACCCGCTGGGGCCTCACTGTCGCAGAGCACAACATCGACGCGGGAGAAGACATCCGCTGGCTGCCGCGACACCTGGCAGACCCCGCCGCGCTGACCACCGACGACTTCTGGTTGTTCGACGAGGAGTGCGTCGTGTTCACCGTGTTCGAGCCCGGGGGCAAGTTCGCAGGCGGAGCCGCCACTGCAGACCCGGTGATCGTGTCCCACTGCCGTACCGCGCGGGATCTGGCGTGGCAACGGGCCATTCCCCATCAGGACTACCTCGGCACCGAACACATGCACGCGTAGGCCACCGCTCCGTGACGACCTCCGTCCACGAAGCCCGCCAAGCTCTCGGCCATCGGTTGCGCGACCTCCGCAAGGACGCCGGGCTCACCGGTCGCGGGCTGGCCATTCTCGCCGGTTGGAACAGCTCGAAAGTCTCGAAGATCGAGTACGGCAGGCAAACGCCCTCCGAGGACGACATCCGCGCATGGTGCGGACACACCGGCGCCGGTGATCAGATACCGGACCTGATCGCCACCGTCCGGCACATCGAAGCGATGTACGTGGAATGGCGGCGAACACTCGGCAGTGGAACCCGGCGGCGACAGAAGGCCGCACGCGCACTGGAGGCCGGGACCCGGCTGATGCGCTGGTACGAACCTGTCCTCGTACCGGGAATCCTGCACACCGCCGAATACGCCGAGGCAGTCTTACGTCGAGTGATCGACTTCTACGGCATCCCCGACGATCTCGACGCGGGAGTATCCGCGCGCCTGGAACGTCAGCAGATCCTTTACCAGGGCAATCACCGGTTTCACTTTGTCCTCGCCCAGCAAGCCCTCCACACGGTGGTCGGCGGCCCGCAGGTCATGGCCGGGCAGCTGGACCGGCTGCTGGCGGTCATGTCGCTGCCGCGTGTCCGCTTCGGAATCATTCCCGCCCGAGCCGAATACCACGTACCCACCAACCAGTTCATCATGTACGACGATCAGCTCGTCGAGATCGAAACCGTCTCCGCCGAGCTGACCATCAAGCAGCCGCGAGAAATCTCTTTGTACGACAGGGCATTCACGGAACTCGCCGCACAGGCAGTCACCGGACCCTCCGCCAGAGACCTCATCACCGCGGCGCTCGATCTGCATCGTGAGCCGACCGGCTGATCAGACGCGCCACGAGGCCGGTCATCGTCCGATCCGGAACAGGATGAGGTACCTCCATGGTGGGTTTGCCGCGTCTTCACCGGGCACGGACGAAGCCGAGCGGTGGATACCCGACGAGGCTCAGTGGTGGTCGGCGGGAACGTGGTTGCCGCTGCCCGCCCCGTCCGACGCGCGCGGCGCGGGCAGCGAGTGCGCGGACTGGGCGTGTTTGTCGGCCTCGGTTTTGGTCATGATCCGGTCGATGACCGCGAGACCGATCGCGGAAAGCACGAAAAGCGAGTGCAGGATCGCTTGCCACATCACGGTTTGCCAGTCGATCTGACCGGTGGCCGGTACCCGGGTGGGCTGGATGAAGGTACGCAGCAGGTGCACCGAGGAGATACCGACGATCGCCGTGGCCAGCTTGGTCTTGAGCACATTGGCGTTGACATGCGACAGCCACTCCGGCTCGTCGGGGTGCCCGCGCAGCCGGATACGGGACACGAACGTTTCGTAGCCGCCGACGATCACCATGATCAGCAGGTTGGAGATCATCACGATGTCCACCAGTTGCAGCACGGCGAGCATCACGTCGCCCTCGGTGAACGGCGCGCCCGGCGTGCCGTGCGCATCGTCGCCGGTGACACCGGTGAACGCGTGCACCACCAGGTGCCCGGTCTCGATCAGGAACCGCCACACGTACACCAGTTGCGCGACGATCAGGCCCAGATACAACGGGACCTGCAGCCAGCGGCTGAAGAACAACAGCTTCCCGACCTTGGAAGAACCACGGGGCGTGGTCGACGAACCGGTGCTGCGTGTCGACATGCGGGACCGACCTCCGATCGGAGCGGAAGGTGAGAATGGCGAACCGGCGGGCCGCGCCGTCGCGATACCGCCTGGATTCCTTGATCAATTTCCTAGCCGGACAGCCACCGGACCGCGAGTGGAAAGGCGCCGGGTTCCACCGATGGTGGGACACCCACGCGATAACTCAGATAAACGTGAATACCTTACTGTCGCTGGCGATTTCGCTTCCCGGACAGACTTTCGCGCGGCGACTCTTACCTGCCACCCGCCGATTCTTCCAGCGCGTCGAGCAGCCAGTGGTGGCTTGTGCCGACGGTGACGGGTTCGCCGGTCACCTCGCCGACCAGCGTCCAGTACCGGCGCAGGCGCGGATCGCGGTCGGTGGCGGTGTGCGCGACCAGTTCGCGCCGGAACAGCGGTGTGTCCCTGGCTCGCCGGGCCGAGGCGTGCGCGGCCACGAAGCGGTCGAGGGCGTGGCCCCGGCCGGGCGGACGTCCGGTGAGCACCAGCAGCCGGGCCAGTTCGCAGGCCGCGCCGACGCCGGCGTGCAACGCGCTCTCGTCGGCGACCAGGTCCGCGACCAGCCGGGCACGGGCACGCAACTTCCGCCGCAGCGCCGGATCCCCGGCCACGGTGACCAGCCCGGCGTAGGCGACCACCTGCGCGGGCGTGGGATCCCGCGGTGGCGGCGGCACGGTGACGGACAGGAACATGTCGGCGGTTTCGGCGGACACCGCGCCGAGGTAGCACCGGCGCCAGAACGTCGCGAGGGCGTCGCGGGCGACGAGGCCGTCCTGGACCGCGGCGAGCAGGTCAAGCCGCGCCGCCCTGGCCGACGGCGCGGCTTCTTCGACCGCGCGCAGCGAAGCGCGGCGCCACGCCAGCGCCGCCAGCTCGACGTCGAGCGCGGCCCGTTCGGCGGTGACGGCCTCGGCGAGCGAGCGCTCACCGGTGAGGACCCGCGCGATCGACGGCAGCCCCAGACCGAGCCCGCGCAGCCGCCGCAGCAGCCCGAGTCGTTCGACCGCAGCGGCCTCGAACCTGCGGTGCCCGCCCGCGCTGCGCGCCGAGTCCAGGATGCCCTCGTCGCAGTAGAACCGGATGGTGCGCACGGGAACGCCGGTCAGCCGTGCCAGCTCGCCGATCCCCAGCGATGTGTCCTCGGTCACCTTTTGTCGAACCTCCACCCCAGTGGAATTCCTACCGTACGGACAGCTCGGGAAGGGAGCAACGCAATGACACACCTCGGATTCGACCGCCTCGCCGAAGGACTGCGCGAACAGACCGGCGCGTTCACCGCCGCCGTCGAGGGCCTGGCACCGGACACCCCGGTGCCAACATGTCCACTGTGGACGATACGAGAGCTGGTGGGGCACGTCGGCCAGGCGCATCGCTGGGCCGCGGGCCTGGTGCGCACCGGCACGGCCGCCGCGATCCCCGATCCGTTCGAAGCGGAGCCCGGTGAGCCGCCACACTGGCCAGGCTGGCTGCGCGAGGGCGCGGCCGAACTCGCCGGCGCGGTCGGGGAAACCGGCACCGACACTCCGGTGTGGACACCCATTGGCGCCCGGCCCGCGCTGTTCTGGCTGCGCCGGATGCTGGCCGAAACCGTCGTGCACAACGGCGACGCGGCACTCGCCTCCGGACGGCCGTACCTGCTCGCCGCCGACCTCGCCGAGGACGTGCTCAGCGAGAACCTGGACATGTTCTCCGCACCGGAGGCGACGACCGTCCGTCCCGCGCTGGCCGCGCTGCGCGGTGACGGCCAGACCCTCCGGCTGCGGCCCCGGGGCGCGGCACCGGGCTGGCGGATCACCCGCACCCCGGCCGGGGTCGGCTGGGATCGCGGCGACGCGGACGCCGAGGTCACGGTGACCGGGGAGATCCGGCACCTCGTGCTGGTGATCTCCCGGCGCCTGCCACCCGATGACCCGAGGGTCACGGTCACCGGCGATCGCGCACTGCTGGACGAGTGGCTCGCCGCCACCGCCCTCTGACCTCCGTTCCGCCGTCAGCGATATCCGCCGTCCGCCGGGAACGACGGCGCCACCTTGGACCGTATGCCTCGCGCGGATGTCACCATCGACACCGAAGACGGCGTCTGTGCCGCCACCCTGCACACCCCGCCGGGTGGCGGCGGCGTGCCCGCGGTGATCCTCTTCCCGGACGCCGCGGGCGTCCGGGAAACCTTCGCCGTCATGGCCGATCGGCTCGCCGGGCTCGGGTACGCCGTACTACTGCCCGACGTCTACTACCGCACCGAGTGGGACCCGTTCGACGTCGCCACGGTGTTCCGCGATCCGGCGGAGCGGCGACGTCTTGACGCGCTCTACACCGGCCTGACCACGGAGATGATCGTCCGCGACACCGGCGCGTTCCTCGACTTTCTCACCGATCGCCCGGAGGTGTCCGGGGCGGCGACGGGCACGACGGGGTACTGCATGGGCGGGCGCATGTCCCTGCTCGCCGCGGCGCACCACCCCGCCCGGATCGCGGCCGCGGCCTCGTTCCACGGCGGGAACCTGGCCGACGACACCCCGGACAGCCCCCACCGGCTGACCGACCGGATCCGTGCCGTCGTGCACGTGGCGGCGGCCGAGAACGACCGCTCGTTCCCGCCCGAACAGTTCGAACGGCTGGAAAACGCGCTCGTCGAGTCCGGCGTACGCCACCGCATCGAGACCTGTCCCGCCGAACACGGATTCGCCGTCCCGGACAATCCGACCTACGACGAAACCGCCGCGCAACGCCATTGGCGAGCACTGGCCGAGCTCTACGCCACCACCCTGGCTCCCGGCGGGTAAGCCACCACACCGAAGTCCGAAAACCGCCGGTCGAGTCCGTCCCCTCCGTCGACACTGTCCCCATGAGCGCGACTGTCACCCTCTTTCTCCTGGCCGGCAAGGGCTTCGAACGACGGCTACGGAAAGTCCGGCAGGATCAGTGGCGCCGGCCGACACCGTGTACGGAGTGGAACGTCCGCGCACTGGTCAACCACATGACCCGCGGCAATCTCAGCTACCTCCGTCTCGCCGAGGGCGGTGACAGCGCGGAGTTCCTCCGGCTCCGGGACGCCGACGCGCTCGGCGACGACCCGGTCGGCGCGTACACCCGGTCTGTCGAGCAGTGTGCCGAAGCGTTCGCCCGGCCCGGCGTGCTCGACCGGCTTCTCGACTATCCGCTGGGCGAGCTGCCCGGGCGACAGGCGCTCGCCGTGCGAACGACGGACAGTGTCATCCACACCTGGGATCTCGCGCGGGCCATCGGCGCGGACGAGACCCTCGACAGCGATCTGGTGGCCTGGATCGACGAGCACCTCGACACCATCTACAAAGGACTCAACGAGAGCCCGGTGGCGACCTCGACCACCCACCGCTTCTTCGCCGCACGCGACGAAACGCCGAGCACGTCACGGCAGGACAGCCTGCTGCGCCTGATGGGCCGGAGGCCCTAGAAGCGATACCGCAACACACGTCCGCCCTGCCGCGCGAGCGCCGCGCTCCGGCCTGTCAGCCGGGTGAACCCGCGCAACGGCCGGGGAAACGCGGCCACTTCCGGAGCGCGCGCCAGCAGCTGTTCCTCGGCCAGGGTGAGCCCGGCGCCCCAGCCCTCCGGTTCCCGGGGGTCGTCGAAGCCCTGTGCCGCCCTGATGTTCAGCGCCTTGATCGACGGGTGGTACTTCATCGCCCACGCCGCGAACCGCGTGTAGCCGTTGAGTACCAGCTCCCCACCCGGGAAGTGACCGGTGAGTTCGCGGACCATACGCTGGAAGGAGTCTCCCGGCATGAACGGCAGCACCCCCTCCGCGACGATCATCGCGGGCCGGTCGGCAGGCAGCGCCGACGCCCAGCCCGTCGTGCGCAGATCGGCGGCGACGAGCCGCGACCGCTCCGGAAGGAACCGCGGCCGCAGCGCGACCACCTCCGGGAAGTCGACGTCGTACCAGTCGACGCCGCCGGGCGGGTCGCAGCGGAAGACGCGGGTGTCGAGCCCACAGCCGAGGTCGAGCACGACGGCGTCCGGATGCGCGGCGACGAACCGGCGGACGGCGTCGTCGAGTTTCTTCGCCCGCAGCGCGGTACCCGCGATCAGGCTCGCCTTCACCTTGAGTTTGGCGAAGTCGTAGTCGATCCGTTCCTCGAGCGCGGCGGAAAGGGCATCGCCGAGGATCGGGGCGGGTGCCCTGTCGTCCAGCGCGCGGGCGTGCAGGGTGAGCAGCAGTGTTTCCTGGATCGGTCCGAGATCGAGCCGGACACGCATGGGATTTCCTAGGGTTTCGGAGGATTCCGGGCCGCGATGTCCCGCAGCCAGGTCAGGGATTCCTGGGCGGCCCGGATACGTTCGGTGCGGGACTCGTCGGCCCCCGCGATGGCCAGTCCTTCGTCGGCGATCTCGCCGAAGGCGCCGAGGCTGTCGAGCTTGCGCTGGACGACCTTCTGCCAGGCGTCGTCCTCGATGCGGTAGTACGCGGTGCGGTCGCCGGGGCGCCGGGTCCTGCGGACCAGGCCGATCACGGTCAGGAAGCGCATGTTGGAGGTGAGCGAGGCGCGGCTCGCCGAGATGACGTCGGCGATCTCGCCCGCGGACTGCTCGGGCGGGTCGCTGATCATCAGCCAGCCGAGGATCCGCCCGGTGATGGGCGGCAGCCCCCACTCGTCGACGCAGAAGGTGGCCACGCGCTCCACCCACCGCGCTACCCGGTCCTCGTCAGCCATGTCGCCTCGCTCCTCACCGATATCCTCGGCTGATCACTGTTTCACAGCGGCCACCGTCTCGCGTGTCGGTACCGGGGTGGCGGTGACCAGGCGGGTACGGCGCAGATAGCGGTCGAACCACTCGACGGCCAGCGCCATCGCCTCGTCCAGGCCGGGACCGGTGTAGAGCCCGAGGACGTCGTACGGCAGTACCTCGAGCCGCTTCGGCTCGCCCGCCCTGGCGAACGCGCTCTGCGCCTCGTCGAGCAGGTGGTAGGGGTCGTGCCCGCCGTTCGCGATCATCAGCAGCGGTGTCGGCGCGAGCCGGTGGATCAGGTGCTCCGGCGCGAACGTCAGCAGGTGCTCGGTGGAGTCGAGCGTCCTTTCGTTGCGATAGCGCGGAAACAGCTCGGCGGACAGCTCCGGCCCGTCCTTGACGTTCTCGTGGCCCAGCGTCAGGTGCGGGACACGGGCGCTTTCGCCGGTGCGGTACCGGCGTTCCCAGTCCTCGTCGAGCCGATCGCGCAGCGCGCGCAGCCCTTCACCGCCGAGCAGCCGCTCCAGGTAGCGCCAGCCGTCCCAGACGCTCGGGCTCTGGACCACGACGCACTTCGCGCGCCGGTCGAGCACCGCGGCCTGCGCGGCGACGGAACCCCCGACGCTGACGCCCCAGAGGCCGATGCGTTCGGGCTCCACCTCGGGGCGCGTCCGCAGGTACGAGATCGCGCTGCGGAAGTCTTCGACCTGCCGTTCCGGGTAGTCCTGCCCTCGCGGCTCCCCCTCGCTGGCCCCGACCGTGCGGTAGTCGAGGGCCAGTACCACGAAGCCCGCACGCACGAAGTACCGCGCGAAGACGCTCAGCGCCTCCTTCACCATGACTCCGCTGTGGCCGAGCACGAGCGCCGGTGCCGGCGTCTCCGCGGGCAGGTACAGGTCACCGGCGCAGTGCGTGCCGAGACTGGGGAACCGGATCTCTTCCGACCGGTTGGTCATGAGCCTCACTCCTCATCTACTAGTCATTTCAGTATTGACTGAAATGACTAGCCACGTCAAGTGGTCAGGAAACCCGGCATCCGACGGGCGGCCTCGCCGAGCCTCCCGCCGCGAAGGCGTAGCGGGGTTCGCCCTTGGCGGACAACGGTTTCCCGAGCGCACCCGCCGTCTAGGGTGACGGGGAACCGGACCGCACAGGGGGAGTCACGATGGCCGAACACACCGACCCGATCACCGGCACGGCCGCCGGGGTGCCGTTCACCGCGCTGCCACCGGCGGGCGGCGCCGACACCCCGGCGCCGCTCGTGGTCACCTGGCACATGCTCGACGCGCCCCGCTCGGACGCCGCGTTCGCCGCCGCGCTGCCCCTGCGCGCGGTACCCGCGTGGCGGATCCACCTCGGCATGCCGATGTGCGGGGCGCGGATGGTCGAGGGCAGCATGGCCGCGGGCCTCGAACGCATCAGGGACGACGCCATGTTGTCCTATGTGGACTCGTTCGTACGCCAGGCCACCGGGGAGTTCCCCGCCGCCCTCGCCGCGCTGCGGGCCCGGTTCCCGCTCGACGACGGCCCGATCGGACTCCTCGGCGGCTCACTCGGCGGCGCGGTGGTCCTGGCGCACCTGATCGAGAACCGGTTCCCGGTCCGGGCCGCGGCGCTGGTCAACCCGGCCGTCCGCGCGCGCACGGTGGTGGACCTGGTGGAACCGATCACCGGCCCGTACCGATGGACCCCGCGGGCGAGCGAAGCCGCCGACGAGCTGGACTTCGTCGCGCGGGCGGGCGAGTTCGCGGCCAGGGCGCCGCAGGTCCCACTGCTGCTGGTCAGCGGCGAGGACGACCACGCGCCGCTGCGGGCGGACGCGGCCGAGCTCGTCGCCGCCCTGCGTGCCCGGTACGCGCGGCCCGAGGACGTCGTGCTGGCGCCGGTGACCGGGCTCGCCCATCCCCTGGCCGAGGAACCCGGCATCGAACCCGCGCCGCAGCTGCCGATCGCGGCGGTGGTGGACGAGACGGTCACGCGCTGGTTCCGGCAGCACTTCACGCCGCGGTGAGCTTGCGCGAGGGCACCACCTCGTCGACGAGGCCGTACCGCAGGGCCTCGTCGGCGGTGAAGATGGCCGCGCGTTCGATGTCCTCGTGCACCCGGTCCGCCGTCTTCCCGGTGTGCTCGGCGAAGGCGGATTCCATCAGTGCGCGCATCCGCTGCAGCTCGGCGGCCTGGATGAGCAGATCCGAGGTGTGCCCGTAAACGCTTTCGATCGCGGGCTGCCGGATCAGCACGCGCGCGTTGGGCAGGCAGAGCCGCGTTCCGGGCGACCCGCGGCGAGGATCAGCGCCGCCGCCGAAACGGCCTGGCCGAGGCAGACCGTGCGAATCCGCGAACGCACGTAGCGCATCGTGTCGTAGATGGCCATCATCGCGGTGAGCGAACCACCGGGGGAATTGAGGTAGATTTCGATATCGGCGTCGGGGTCGTCGCCCTCCAGCTGCACCAACTGTGCCATGACGTCACTGGCGGACGCGTCGTCGATCGGGGTCCCCAGAAAGATGATCCTGTCCTCGTACAACCGGTTGTACGGATTGCTTTCCTTCGTCCCGTAACTCGTGTGCTCCACGTACGACGGCACGAACCGCCGCGCGCGGGGAACCTCGGCCGTGTCCATGAACGCCTCCGCCACTCGCGATCCGCTACCCGTCCGAAGCTAACGGAAAACGACACGGAAATGCCGGGTGTTCACGATCGGCGAATACCGCGCATGGCCGGTTCGGCACACCCGGCCGGAACCTCGGGACGACGATCGTGGTACAGAAGGGCATGACCACCGAGAAGCCCTTCGTCGCCATCCTGCTCTACGTTTCCACCAGCGACGCCCCCGGACACCAGCCGCTGTACCGGGAAGACATCGTGCTCCTCTACGCACGCGACGAGCAGGAGGCCCGCGAAGCGGCACAGCGGCACGCCGACCAGGAAACGGGCAGTTATCACAACGAAGCGGGTGATCTGCTCACGCTGTCGCTGAAGCACATCGTCGACGTGGCCCAAGCACTGTACGACGACATCGACCGCGGCGCGGACCTCTACGCCCGGCACTTCACCGACTACGAATCCTACCGGCGCTTCGAACCTCTTCTGTCCGAAAAGGACTGAAAGACATCGGTCGATCCCGCGCGCCTTCGGCCGAGACCGTACAGGCGCTGTCCGGCCCGTGCGGTCCGCGCCCGGCGGCCACGCCGACGTCTTCGACGACCCGGCGACGAGCGTCGGCTGGACGGCCCGCCACCGCCCCGGACACCCCGCTCCCGGCTGAGTCCTCTGTGGACGGAACCCGAACCGGATAACCGGTCGAAACGGCCGCCGTCGTCGGGAATACTGGTGTCGTGCTGCTGACCGTCACGACCACCCATCACCCGGCGAGCGATCTGGGCCACCTGCTGCACAAGCATCCCGATCGCGCGCAGCGGTTCGAGCTCACCGCCGGGGCGGCCCACGTCGTGTACCCCGAGGTCACCGAGGACCGCTGCACCGCCGCGCTGCTGCTGGAGGTCGACCCGGTCCAGCTGGTCCGCTCCGCGCGCGGGCCGTCCGGCGAGGGGTTTTCGCTGGGCCAGTACGTCAACGACCGGCCCTACGCCGCCTCGTCCCTGCTCGCGGTCGCGCTGGGCAAGGTGTTCGGCTCGGCGATGCGGGGCCGCTGCGCGGCGCGCCCGGAGCTCGCCGAGACGGCGATCCCGCTGGAGCTGCACGTCCCGGTGCTCCCCTGCCGGGGCGGGCCGAAGTTCGCCGAGCGGCTCTTCGGCCCGCTCGGCTGGACGGTGTCGGCGCGCCCGATCGCCCTCGACCCGACGTTCCCCGAATGGGGCGAGAGCCGGTACGTCGAGCTGCGGCTGACCGGCACGCTCCGGCTGTCCGACGCGCTGACCCAGCTGTACGTGCTGCTGCCGGTGTTCGACGACGCCAAGCACTACTGGGTCGCCGAGGACGAGGTGGACAAGCTGATCCGCGCGGGTGGCACCTGGCTGGCCGCGCATCCGGAGCGGGAGCTGATCACCGCGCGGTACCTGGCCCACCAGCGCCGGTTCACCTCCGACGCGCTCGCCCGGCTGTCCGAAGTAGACGATCGGGTCGCCGACGCGGACGAGCCGTCGCGAGGGCCCGGCGCCGCAGACGAACGCCTGCCCTCGCTCGCCGAGCAGCGCCGCACCGCGATCCTCGCCGAACTGCGGGCGGCCCGCGCGGCCCGCGTCGTCGATCTCGGCTGTGGTGAAGGCAATCTGTTGCGCGCGTTGCTGGCCGAGCCGGAGTTCACCGAGATCGTCGGCGTGGACGTCGCCGCCGGGGCGCTGCGCACCGCCGAGGCGCGGCTGCGGCTGGAACACCTGCCGGAACGCCAGCGGGGGCGGATCAAGCTCATGCAGGGTTCGGTCACCTACACCGACGACAGGCTGACCGGGTACGACGCGATCGTCCTGTCCGAAGTGGTCGAACACCTCGACCCGGCACGCCTGCCCGCGCTGGCCGCCACCGTGTTCGGTGCCGCCCGTCCGGCCACCGTGATCGTGACGACGCCGAACGCCGAGTACAACGCGCGCTGGGAAACCCTGCCGGCGGGAGCGAAACGGCATCCGGATCACCGGTTCGAATGGACCCGCGCCGAGTTCGCCGCGTGGGCGGACGAGGTGGGCGCCGGCCACGGTTACCCGCACCGGCTGCTGCCGGTCGGCCCGGCCGACCCCGAACTGGGCGCGCCGACCCAGCTCGCCGTGTTCACGAGGAACGAAGGAAGGTCATGACGAAGCTCGCCATCCCCGACCTGAGCCTGGTCGCGCTCGTCGGTGTCTCGGGCTCGGGCAAGTCCACCTTCGCCCGCACCCACTTCGCGCCGACCCAGGTGCTGTCCTCCGACCGGTTCCGCGGTCTCGTCGCCGACGACGAGAACGACCAGTCCGCCACCCCGGACGCCTTCGACGCGCTCTACTACGTGGCGGACAAGCGGTTGCGCGCCGGGCGCCTCACCGTCGTCGACGCCATGCACCTGCACCGGGAGGACCGCGCGAAGCTCGTCGCGGCGGCCCGCGCGCGGGACGTGCTGCCGGTCGCGATCGTGTTCGACCTGCCCGAAGCGGTGACCCGCCGACGCAACGCCGAACACCGCGCCCTGCCCGGTCACGTGCTCCGGCGGCAGCAGGAGGCACTGCGCCGTTCGGTACGGCACCTGGCGAAGGAGGGCTTCCGCAAGGTGCACGTCCTGTCCACTGTGGACGACGTGGCCGCCGCCGGGATCGAGTACGAGAAGGCGTACAACGACAAGCGCGAACTGACCGGGCCCTTCGACGTCATCGGGGACGTGCACGGCTGCCGGGCGGAGCTGGAGACGCTGCTCGCGCGGCTCGGCTACGTGCTCACCCGCGACGAAGCGGGACGGCCCGCCGGCGCGCACCACCCCGAGGGCCGGACGGCGGTGTTCGTCGGCGATCTGGTCGACCGGGGTCCCGACACCCCGGGTGTGCTGCGGCTGGTCATGGGCATGGTCGCGGCGGGCACCGCGCTGTGTGTCACCGGCAACCACGAGCACAAGCTGGTCCGCGCGCTGGACGGCAGGGGCGTGACCACCTCCCACGGCCTCGCCGAATCGCTCGCCCAGCTCGCCGCCGAGCCCGCGGAGTTCCGCGCGGCGGCCAGGGAGTTCATGTACGGGCTGGTCAGCCACTACCGGCTCGACGGCGGGGCGCTGGTCGTCGCGCACGCGGGCCTGAAGGAGGAGTACCACGGCCGGGCGTCCGGGCGGGTGCGCTCGTTCTGCATGTACGGCGAAACCACCGGGGAGACCGACGAGTACGGCCTGCCGGTGCGGCACCCTTGGGCGAACGAGTACCGGGGCGGCGCGTCCGTCGTTTATGGACACACGCCGGTCACCGAAGCGGTGTGGCACAACAACACCCTCTGCCTCGACACCGGATGCGTGTTCGGCGGCGCGCTGACCGCCTTGCGCTGGCCGGAGCGCGAAACCGTGGCCGTGCCCGCGGCACGGGTCCACTACGAACCCGCGCGGCCGCTGCGCGCGCCGGAACCCGTGCGACAGCCCGATCTGCTGCGCCTGGACGACGTCCTCGGCACGCGGGTCGTCGAAACCCGGTTCCTCGGCCGGGTGAAGATCCGTGAGGAGAACGCCGCGGGCGCGCTCGAGGTGATGAGCCGGTTCGCCCTCGACCCGCGCTGGCTGCTCTACCTGCCCCCGACCATGGCGCCGTGCCCGGCCTCCCCCGTGGACGGTCTGCTCGAACACCCCGCGCAGGCCTTCGACGCCTACCGGGGCGAGGTCCGCGAGGTGCTGTGCGAGGAGAAGCACATGGGCTCGCGCGCGGTCGTCCTGCTGTGCCGCGACGCCGAGGTCGCCCGGCGCCGGTTCGGCGCCGCCGACGGCGCGGCGGGGGTGATCCACACCCGCACCGGCCGCCCGTTCTTCACCGGCGAGGACGCCGAACTCGGCGAACAGCTGCTCGACCGGGTACGCGCGGCCGTCGGGGAGGCCGGCCTCTGGGCCGAACTCGACACCGACTGGCTGCTGCTCGACGCCGAACTGCTGCCGTGGTCGCTCAAGGCGGGCGAGCTCCTCCGGCGGCAGTACGCACCGGTCGGTACCGCCGCCCGCACCGCGCTGCCCGCCGCGATCTCCGTGCTGGAGCGGGCCGCGGCGCGCGACACCGGGCAGGACCTCGGCGAACTGCTGGACAGCCAGCGCTCGCGGCTCGCCAACGCCGAGGCGTTCACCAGCGCCTACGGCCGCTACTGCTGGCCGGTCCGCGGCCTCGGCGACCTCGCGCTCGCGCCGTTCACCATCCTGGCCGGGGAAGGCGCCTCCTACGCCGGGCTCGACCGCGCCTGGCACTTCGACCGGATCGACCGTCTGGTGGCGGCCGCGCCCGACGTGCTCAGGACGACCCGGCGCCTGGTCGTCGACGTCGACGTTCCCGCTTCCGTCGCGGCGGGCACGCGGTGGTGGACGGAGCTGACCTCGGCCGACGCGGGCGGCGAGGGCATGGTCATCAAACCCCTCGCCGGGCTTGTGCGCGGGAAACGCGGAATAGCGCAACCGGGCATCAAATGCCGGGGCCGCGAATACCTGCGGATCATCTACGGACCCGACTATACCGAACCCGGAAACCTCGCTCGCCTGCGGGAACGCAAGCTCGCCCGCAAGCGTTCCCTCGCGCTGCGCGAATACAGCCTCGGCATGGAGGCGCTGGCCAGGGTCGCCGACGGCGAACCCCTGTGGCGCGTACACGAGGCCGTGTTCGGTGTGCTGGCCCTGGAATCCGAGCCCGTCGACCCCCGCCTGTAGGAACCGGCACGGAGCACTCGCCAGTGAAAATCCGCCCCTGCTCACCGTCGATTGACCGTGCTATTTTCGATGTGGTGGAGGTTGACCGCGTCAAACGAGAACGCAATCAACGAGGCCAGGGCGAACGCCTGCGCATCGAGATTCTCGAAACCGCGAGTGTGCTGCTGAACGAACTCGGCGCGGCCGAAGGGCTTTCCCTGCGCGCGGTCGCCAAACGGCTCGGAATCGCCGCGCCCAGCGCGTACGCGCATTTCCGCGGCAAGGCCGAACTGGTCGAGGCGCTGGCCGATTACGAACGCCGGCGCATCTGGGACCACATGGACGCCGCCGTCGAATCCGCGGGCCCGCACCCCCGCGAACGACTACGCGCGGCGGTGCACGCGCTGGCGATGTTCCTGCTGCGCAACCCGGGCGCGCACCGGGTTCTCCTCCAGGCGCACCGGACGATCGACGACGCGCCAGGGGAGAACAGCCCGACGCTCGAACGCCTCGCCGCCCAGCTGCGGGCGTGCGAGGAAGCGGGCCTGACCATCCGGCTCCCGGTGGCGCGCGCCGCCGTGCTGCTCGCCGTCGGCGGGCCGAGCGCCGCGCAGATGGCCCTGCCCCGGCTGCCGGTCGCCGAGGCCGAGGCAGCGGTGTGCGCGTTCGTCGACGACCTGGTACTGCTGGTGCTCGGATCCTGAACAGTCCTCGCTGGACAGTCCTCAGTGGACAGCGCGATGCTCGCGCACCAGGAGCATCAGCAGGAGACCGGCGAACGGCCCGGCGGCGAGCGTCGCGAAGACCAGGAAGAACGAGCCCGTCGCGTCGAACACCGCGCTGACCACCAGCGGCGCGGCCACGGCACCCAGCTGCCACATCGCGTTCGTCAGCCCCGAGGCCGAACCGGCCCGCGCCGGGCCGGACAGCCCGGGGACCAGCGCCACCATGAGCGGACTGGAGGCGTACGCGGCGATCCCCAGGAACGGCGCCGTCCACAGGAACGCCGTGAGATCCGACCCGGCCCCGAAGACCAGGAGTGTCACGACGAAACCGCCGAGCGCCACGATGATCGGGACTTTTCGCTTTCCTCCGGACAAATCGGATGCCAGGCCGACGAGTGGTTTCGTCACCACCGCGGCGATGACGAAGATCGTCACGACCACGCCGGCCTGGATCGGTGCGACCTGGCCTCCCCGCACCATCGCGACGCCGGCCCAGGTGACGAACCCGGAGGCGCCCCACAGCGCGCCGAACCCCGCCGCGCCGAGCACCAGCAGGTCTCGATCACGCACCACCGGGCGCGGGTCCGGGAGCCTCCCCGGCCGGTCACCGGCCGCCGTGCCGTCGCGCAGGAACACCAGGCACAACACCGCGACGAGCGTCGAGGCACCGCCGAAGACGTAGTACGACGCCTGCTCACCGGCCCACTCGACGAGGAGCGGCGCGGTCGTGGTGGCGAGCACCGTGCCCAGCGAGGTCGCCGTCATGAACACGCCCGTCGCGAACCCGCGCCGCGTCGGCGCGAACCACTGCGCGATCAGCTTGACACCGGCCGAGTAGCTCGCGCCCGCGAACAGGCCGACACACGCCTGGAACACGATCCCCGCGGCCGTGGACGTCGCCTGTCCGAACAGGACCATGAGGGCGGCTCCAGCCACCAGCGACGAACCGACGATCACCCGGCCGCCGAGCCAGTCCGTCAGGAATCCGCCGACCGCGGTGAAAAGCAGGTAACCCAGGTAGTACCCGACGACGAACACGCTGAGCCCGGCCAGCGCCCACGCCAGCCCCGCGCTCGCCGACAGCGCCGTCGGGCCCCAGACCGCGTGATCGGCCACGGTCATCGTGAACGCCAGCCAGCACAGCGCCAGCACTACCCACCGGTACCCGCCACGGCGGTCCACGGACGCCTGTCCGCGCACAGCAATACCCACCATCGCACGTCCTCCCCAGTCGAGCGATTTCTGCAGATGTTACCCACCACCGGCAGCCACGCGCCACCGCGTCACAGCCACCTGTCCAGCGCGGGCGGATCGGCCAGCGCGCCGGTGCCACGGCCGGTCAGCCAGCGGCACAGGTCCGCCGCCGTTCCGTCCACAGTGACCGGTCGAGCGTCCGGCACGTCCACATTCCAGTCCCGTGCCCGGTCGACCGGGCGCAGCAGCAGGCCCGGTCCCACGCCCGCGTCCCGCCGGGCGGCGGTGAGGTCGGTCAGCAGCGCGTCGAGCAACTCCGGCGGGAAGTCGTCGAAACCGGCGCCGATGCCGAGATCGGCGCCGTGGATCCACAGTTCCCGCGTCCGCAGCCACGGCACCACCGACACCGGCACGGCCTGCCCCTGCGCGGTGACCACGAAGCGCTGCCACCCGTCGCCGGGGAATTCGGCCAGCTCGGCGCGCAGTCGGGTGTCGAAACCGCGCACGAGGTCCCGCAGCTCCGCCGGGACGAGGGTGGCCCCGTGCTCGATCTCGGCGTCCCGGGCCCCGCCGTCGGCGTACATCGGGGTCACCACCCCGGTCCGCGCCCAGCGCAGCAGCCGGGAAAGGGCCTTGGCGTTGTACCCGAGGTGCGCGACCAGGTGCCCCACGGTCCAGCCGGGCAACGAACTCGCGGCGGCGAACCCGTCGTCCGGCAGTTTGTCCACATAGGACAAAAGGCGCGCCGCACCCGCTTCGATCCACGCCAGCCGTTGTTCGATCAGATGCACTTCCGGATCACCCCGTTGAGCAGTTCGCCGACCCCCGCACTCCGGTGTCGAGCGTACTCCCCCTCAGCCCGCGGAACGGGCCCGTGCGGCGCGATCGAGGATCCGGGGGACGGCGCGGAAGTCGTAGTGGGACAGCGGGAAGTGGTTGGCCCGCCATCGCGCGGTGAGACTCGACTGCGGGCGGACGATGGACGGTTCCCCGTTGCGGTCGAGGTAGTAGCTGTTCGAGCCCGCGCAGGACGGGTCGAGGAACAGCCCCTTCCGATGCTGGCGCCGCACCTCGGCGAGGAACCGGTCGTGCGCGTCCCGCCGCACCGCCGCGTAGGTGGCGGCGCGGTCGCGGGCGTGGGCGATGACGCGCTGGGCGTGCCGGGTCTGCGTCTCGGCCATCACGAGCCAGGACCAGCTCGTCGCGAAATGCGGGCCGGGGATCAGGAACAGGTTCGGGAAGCCGGGCACGGTGATGCCTTCGTAGGCCTGGAACCGGTTTTCGAGCCACCAGTCGCGCAGGTCCGTTCCGCCCTCGCCCCGCAACGCGTAGCCGGGCACGCTGTCGTACTCGAAGAACTTGAACCCGGTGGCGAGCACGAGGGTGTCGATGGACCGGACCCGACCGTCCTCGGTCTCGATACCGTCGGGCAGGACACGCCGGATGGGCGCGGTGACCAGCTCGACGTCTTCGCGGTCGAAGGTACGCCAGTAGTCGTTGGAGATCGCCGGTCGCTTGCAGCCGAATTCGTAGCCCGGCAACAGTTTCGCCCGGGTTTCCGGATCCTTGACCTGACGCCGCAGATGCTGCTCGGACTGCTTGCGGATCAGCTTCACCAGGAACGGCAGCCGGGCGTGGTTGGTGACGCCGAACAGCATCGCCAGCTCGATGCCACCGCTGACCGCCGCCCGAGCCGCCCACCGGACCGGCGGCACGTTTTCCAGCACCCACCGGGCACGCGGGGACAGCCGGAACTCCGGTTTGGGCGCCACCCAGATCGGTGTGCGCTGGTAGACGTCGAGCCGCGCGACCCGGTCGGCGATGGCGGGCACCAGCTGCACCGAGGACGCGCCGGTGCCGATGACCGCGACCCGTTCCCCGGTCAGGTCGTGCTCGTGATCCCAGTGCAGCGTGTGGATCGTCTTGCCCGCGAACGTGCCGATGCCTTCGATGTCCGGGATCCGCGCCTTCCCGAACACGCCGTGCGCCGAGATCAGGAACCGCGCGGTCAGCACCGCACCGTCCGAAGTGGTCACGGTCCACTGGTGGTTCTCGCCGTCGAACTCGGCGTCGACGACGTCCTTGCCCAGCCGTACATGGGAACGCAGGCCGCGCGAATCGGCGATGTCGTCCACATAGGACTTCACCTCCGCGCCCCGCGCGAAGACGCGCTTCCACGAACCGGTCTGCGCGAAGGAAAACTGGTACGTCACCGAGGGAATGTCGACCGCGACACCCGGATAGGAGTTGTCCCGCCAGGTACCGCCGATGTCGTCGGCGCGTTCCAGGATGACGAAGTCGGTGATACCCGCGTCCTTGAGGCGGATCGCGGCACACAGGCCGACGAAGCCCGCGCCGACGATGACGACCTCGTGCTCGGGTTTCGGCATCACGCGGCCTTCCCGTCCGGGTGCAGGCCCGAGGCCCGCCACAGCAGCCTGCTCGGCCCGGCGATGACGCCCTGCTCGTGCAGGAACGCCCGCAGCTTCTCGAATCCGGTCGCGTAGATCCGCGCGCGATGCGGATTCTTCCTGGCCTCCCGCCGGGCTCGCCGGGCCGTCGCGGAGTCGAGACCGGCGCGGCGGAACACCTCCGGCCGGGTGAGCACCGTCTTGAGCAGCAGGGTCCCGATCCCCGCGACGAGCCGCGCGAGCGCCCGTTCCGGCCATCGCGACCGGGCCAGCCTGCGCGTCAGGTCCTCACGGGCGAAGCGGATGTGGCGCGATTCCTCGGTGACGTGGATGCGCATGACCTGGCGCACGAGCGGTTGCAGGTCGTCGTCGTTCATGGTGATCCGCTGGAGCGCGTCGAAGATCTCCTCGCCGACCAGCGCGGCCACCCACACCGACGGCCCAGTCAGCACGAACGGCAGCACGCGGCCGAGGTTGTGCAGCACGAACCCCTGCCGGTACGGACGGCCGCCCGCCTTCTCGATGAGCCTGCCGAACATCGTCATGTGCCGGCATTCGTCGCCCAGCTCCGTCCACGCGTAGTGCACGTGGGCGCGGGTCGGGTTCTGCTCGTAGGTCATCCGCAGCAGCATCTGGTTGAGGATGTTCTCGAACCAGATCCCCACGCTGACGGTGTTGATCATCTCCTGGCGCGAGATCTCGACCCGCTGCTCGTGACTCAGCTCGTCCCACAGCCGCGTCCCGTACAGCGTCACCATGCTCGGCGGGGTGAAGAACTTGCCCTCGACCAGCGGCGCGTCCCAGTCGATGTCGACGTCGGGATCGTAGGAGCGTTTGACAGAACCGAGCAGCAGGCGCCGCGCGGTCGCCTCCCGGTCCACTGGCTGCCTCGTCGCATCCATCAGGCCTCCCGATCAGACGGCGGAGCAGGGCCTTGCGGCTTAACAGCAGAACGCATGTAACAATGAAAGTCAAGTTGTAAAGTCCGGCAGGACGGCAGGCTAAGGTTTTGTCATGCGCGGTGACACCCTCGACGACGACAACCTGCTGAAGCGGGCGCTCGACAGCGAACTGCCGGACGACGAGACGACCGAACGCATCATGGGCGCGGCCCTGCAACAGGCCGAGGACTTCGGGCTGCGCCGCTTCACCATCGACGACGTCGCCCGGCGGGTCCGCGTCTCCCGCGTGACGATCTACCGGTACTTCCCCAAAAAGGACCAGCTGCTCAACGCGCTGCTCATGCGCGAGCTACGGCGTTTCCTGACCAAGGTCGACGCGGTCATCGCCGCCGAGCCGACACCGGAGGCCAAGCTCGTCGAGGGCCTGATCTTCTGCCTGGACTTCCTACGCGGGCACCGGCTGCTCAACCGGTTGCTGCGCACCGAACCCGAGCTGATCCTGCCGCACCTGACCACGCGGGCGGGCACGCTGATCGCCGCCGCGCGGGCCTGGATCGCCGGGCACATCCGCGCCGAGGTCGGCGCCGGACGGCTCGCGCTGCCGGACGAGGACATCGAGTGCGCCGCCGAACTCATCGCGCGCACCGTCATCTCCCTGGTCATCACCCCGGACACCGTGCTGCCCGTCGACTCCCCCGAAGGCCGTCGCCGCCTCGCCGACCTCTACCTCACCCCCCTGGTCCAGACCCTCCGCCCGAAAACGTGATCAGGCGGCGAACTCACGTGATCAGACGAAGATCTCGCGTGATTGGAGGAGGGCCCTGCTTCAATCACGCGAGTTCGCCGCTCAATCACGCGAGTTCCGCTCCCAATCACGCGAGTTCGCCGGAGCGTCTCAGCGGGGTGGGGCTGTCGAGGCTCGGATGACCAGTTCCGGGGCGGGTTCGCGGATGACCTCGTGCCGTGGCTGGGCGCCGTCGAGCTGACGCAGGATCGCGGCGACGGAGCGTCGGCCCAGTTCCCGCAGCGGAAGCCGCACCACGGTCAGCGCCGGCGTGAGATGTTCGGCGAAGAACACGTCGTGCAGGGCCACGATCGACAGGTCGCGGGGCACCTCGAGCCCGGCGGCACGCGCGGCGGTCATCGCGCCGACCGCGGAAAGGACGTTGCTGACCACGATCGCCGTGACGTCCGGGTGCGCGGCGAGCAGCTTCGCCAGCGCCGTCCCGCCCTCGCCGGTCGTGTGCCCGCCGGAGAGCGACGGTCCATCGTGGACACCCGCCGCCCGCAGGGCGGCGCGCCAGCCGCGGACGCGCGCCTCGGAACGGGCCTTGGGCGCGCCCAGCTTGAGATGCCCGATCACGGTGTGCCCGAGGTCGAGCAGATGCCGGGTCGCGACGTGCGCGGCTGCCTCGTCGTCGAGCGCGACGCTGCCCACCTCGCCTCGGGTGCGGTCGTTGACGAGCACCAGCGGCAGCCGCGCCGAAGCGATGTTGGCGACCGTGTCGTCGGCGGTGCTGCTGCCGCGTTGCAGGAGCAGGCCGTCGATCCGGTTGCCGCGCACGATCCGCTCGAAGGTCCGGTCCCCGCGCGCGAGCTCGTCCGCGTCGGCGAGCAACAGGGCGAACCCGTGGGCGCTGGCCTCGGCCTGCGCGCCGTCGAGGATCTCGCTGTACACCGGGTTGCTGGTGTCGTGCACCGCCATCCCGATGATGCCGACCTCGGCCTTCCGCAGCGCCCGCGCGACCTCGTTGGGTGTGTAGTTCAGCTCGTCGGCGACCGCGAGCACCCGCAGCCGGGTGTCCTCGCGGATCCGCAGCGTCTCGTCGCCGCGCAGCAGCCGGGAGACCACCGCCGGGCTCACCCCGGCGGCACGCGCGACGTCGCTCATCTTCGCGCGGCCGTTATGCGGCCGTGACGGACTCGACGGTTGACAGTTCTCGGGCACGGACGCAAGCTTACCTCGCGGTAAATCGATTTACTTGTTCTCGGGTCCCCATCCGGTGAGGAGGTCAGGACGATGGAGTCCGTGCCCGGCGTGAACCGGCGGTTCGCCCGCTCGGTCGCCGCCGTGGCCGCGCTCGGCGGCCTGCTCTTCGGCTACGACACCGGGATCGTCTCCGGTGGCCTGCTGTTCATCCGCGACGAGTTCCGGCTCTCCGCGCTGGGCGAGGGCGTGGTGGTCAGCTCCCTGCTCGTCGGGGCGGTGGCCGGGTCGCTCGTGTCGGGCAGGCTGGCCGACCGGTACGGCAGGCGCGCGGTGCTGCTTGGCACCGCGGCGGTGTTCGCGGCGGGCGCGCTGCTGGCCGGTCTCGCGCCGGACGAGACCGTGCTGGTGCTCGGCCGGTTCGTTCTCGGTCTCGCGATCGGCCCCGCCTCGGCGGTCGTCCCGCTCTACATCGCCGAGATGGTGCCCGCGGACCGGCGTGGCGCGCTGGTCAACTGCAACCAGCTGATGATCACCATCGGCATCGTGGTGTCCTACGCCGTCGGGTTCGCGTTCGCGCCGGTGCAGGGCTGGCGCTGGATGCTCGGGCTCGCGGCGGTCCCCGCCGCGCTGCTCGGCGCCGGGATGCTGCTCCTGCCGGAGACGCCGCGCAGCCTGATCCGGCGGCACCCCGGCCGGGCCGAGGCGGTGCTGCGGTCGATCCACGGCAAACCCGACGTCACGGCCGAGCTGGCCGAGATCCGCGCCGCCGACGAGCGAAGCCGCGCGGAGATCGCGACGCGCGGTGTGCTGCGGGACCGGTCGGTGCGGCCGATGCTCGTGGTCGGCGTCGGCCTCGCGGTGTTCTCGCAGATCGCCGGGGTCAACACGATCATCTACTTCGCGCCGTCCGTGCTGGCGGGATCGGGTTTCGGCGCGTCCGGCTCGATCCTCGCGCAGGTCGGCGTCGGGGTGATCAACGTGCTGGTGACCGTGCTCGCGATGGTGCTCATCGACCGGATGGGCAGGCGACCGATGGTGATCACCGCGTTCGCCGGGATGGGCGCGGCCATGCTGCTGCTCGGGCTGGTCTACCTGCTGCCTGCCCATGGCGGCGCGGTGGCCTGGTTCGCGCTGGTGTGCATGGCGGGCTACATCGGGTTCTTCGCCTTCGGCGTCGGCGCCGTGCTGTGGGTGCTGATCTCCGAGATCTACCCGCCGCGGGTCCGCGGCGCCGCGGTCGGACTGGCCACGATGGCGCACTGGCTGGCGAACTTCGTGGTGGCGCTGACCTTTCCGGTGCTGATCGCCGCCGCCGGCGCCACCGCGACGTTCTGGATCTTCGCGGTCGCCTGCGCGGCGGCGACGGTGTTCTGCGTGCGGCTGGTACCGGAGACGAAACGGCGTTCGCTGGAGGAAATCTCCGCCACCGGACCGACAGGAAGGACGGTCGAACCGTGATCACGCTGCGCGGAATGGCGTGGGGGCACCAGCGCGGGATCGGCTGCCTGCGCGCGGTGTCCACTGTGTACACCGAGGCGAACCCGGAAGTGTCGATCACCTGGGACTCGCGCTCGCTCCAGGAATTCGAGGACGTGCCGATCACCGCGCTGGCCGACCGCTACGACCTGATCGCGATGGATCACCCCTACGTCGGCCAGGCGCGGGAGTCGGGCGCGCTGGTACCACTCGAAAAGGTCATGTCCACCGGTTCGCTGTCCGCACAGCGGGCGGCGAGCGCCGGGCCTAGCTACGCCAGCTACACCTGGGCCGGCGGCCAATGGGCGGTGGCGATGGACGCGGCGGCACAGACGACGGCCTACCGCCCGGATCTACTCGGCGAACTCGGCCGGAGCGCGCCGCCCCGGACCTGGGAGGGCGTCGCCGATCTGCTCGGATCCCTTCCCCCGCAACGGAAAGCGGTCATCCCGGCGAACCCGACGCATCTGCTCGGCAGCCTGCTCACCCTCTGCTCGCAACAGGCGGGCACCGAGGAGGGCTGGCTCGGTCACCACGGCCTGCACCCGGACGTCGCCGTGCCCGCCGTCGCCCGGCTGCGGCTGCTGCTGGCGCTGGCCGACCCGATGTCGTGGGACACCGACCCGATCCGGGTACTGGAGGCGATGCGCGGCGGCGACGAGATCGCCTACTCGCCGATCGTCTTCGGCTACGTCAACTATTCCCGAGTGGACAGTGCCGGGCATCAGGTACGGTTCGCCGACATCCCTTCACTCGACGGCGGTCCCGCCGGGTCACTGCTCGGCGGTGTCGGCCTGACGCTCTCTTCGCGGTGCGCCGAACCCGAAGCGGCGGCACGGTTCCTGGAGTACGTGGTCAGCCGGGAGTGCCAGACCGGGGAGTACGTGTCCGCCGGTGGCCAGCCAGGGCACCGCGCGGCGTGGACGGATCCCGCCATCGACGCCTCCTGCGGGAACTTCTTCTCCGGCACACTGTCCACCTTGGACAACGCCTTCGTCCGTCCGCGCGACCCGGCCTATCCCTCGGTGCACCACCGCGCCGGGCCGGAGGTGCACCGGCTGTTCCGCGAAGGGGCCGACGCGGGCGAGATCGTCCAGTGCTTCAACGACATCTGCCTGACGACCTACGCGAGCGCCGAGCTGTGACGACGCTGGCCGAGCTGGTTTCCACGGCACACCGGGACTTCGCCGATCATCCGGCCGTGCTGGGCGAGCACGGGGTGACCACGTTCGCCGGACTCGGCGCGCAGGCGCGGTCGGTGGCCGCCGCGCTGGCCGGGCTGGGCGCGCGGCCCGGCGACCGGGTGGTGCTCGCGCTGGACAACCGGCCGGAGGTCCTCGCGGTCGAGCACGGGATCTGGCTCGGCGGATTCGTGCGGGTCGCGGTCGGCACCCGGCCGCACGCGCGGGAAATCGCCGGGATCGCGGCCGACTGCGCCGCGACGGTGGTCGTCTGCGCGGCGGAACTCGCCGCCCGGCTCGACGGACAGCGCACGTGCACGCCGGAAAGCCTGCTGCGCGGCGGGGGCGCGTTCCGCGAACCGCCGCGCTCCCCCGACGACCTGGTCGCGCTGATGTACACCTCCGGGAGCAGCGGGCAGCCGAAGGGTGCCCGGGTGACGAGCGCCGCGTGGGTCGCCATGGTGACGGCGATGTGGGCGGCGCTGCCGCCGATCGGACCCGGTGACGTCGTGCTGCACGTGGCGCCGATGAGCCATTTCGGCGGCTCGGTCGGGAGCGCGTACACCCTCGCCGGTGCGGCCGCGCTCCCGCTGCCCCGATTCGACCCGGAGTCCACCTGGGACACTGTGCGGGCGAACGGGGTGACCGCGATACCGCTCGTACCGACCATTTTGGACCGGCTGGTCACCGCATCGGCACCGGCTCCCGCGTCGCTGCGCGCGGTGGTCTACGGCGGGGCGCCGATCCAGCCCGCCGCGCAACGTCGTGCCCGCGCGGTGCTGGGTGACGTGCTGTACCAGTTCTACGGGCTCAGCGAGGCGCTGGCGCCACTCACCGTGCTGTCCGCGGCGGACCACGCGAGTCCCGATCCACATCGGACAGCATCTGTGGGCCGTCCGGTCGATTCGGTCGAAGTGTCCGTTGTGGATACTCCCGGCGAGGACGGCGAGATCAGGGTACGCGGACCGCAGATCATGTCCGGCTACTGGAACGGCGCGGAGACACCGGCCGACGGCTGGTTCGCCACCGGCGATCTCGGTTTTCTCGACGAGGACGGCTATCTCCACCTGACCGGACGGCGCAGCGAACTGATCGTCACCGGCGGGTTCAACGTCCATCCCGCCGAGGTGGAGAACGTGCTCGCGGAGCTGGACGCCGTCGCGGCGGTGGCCGTGCTCGGCGTGCCGGACGAACGGTGGGGCGAAACGGTCGCCGCCGTGGTCGTGGTCGAGGACGGGTACGAACTGTCCGAAATGGATATCCAGCGGGCCTGCGCGGAACGACTGGCCGGGTACAAGAAGCCCCGCCGGATCGTGTTCGCCGACCGGCTTCCGCTCACCAGTACCGGGAAGATCGCCAAACAGCCGCTGCGATCCTGGTTCTAGCAGAAGGAGGAAGAGCTGTGCCACAGGCGCTGGACGGGATTCGCGTCCTCGACTTCACGCAGATGATGCTGGGCCCGTACGGGACCCAGGTACTCGCCGACCTCGGCGCCGACGTGATCAAGGTCGAACGGATCGACGGCGAGTGGGAGCGCGGCCTGCGGATGCAGGGCGACCTCGTCGACGGCGAATCGGCCGCGTTCCTCGCGATGAACCGCAACAAACGTTCGGTCGCGGCCGATCTGCGGTCGGCCGAGGTGCGGGACGCGCTGCTGGAGATCGCCGCGACCTGCGACGTCGTGGTGGAGAACTTCCGGCCCGGTGTGCTCGCCAAACGCGGCCTCGGCTACGAGGACTTCCGCCGGGTGAAACCGGACATCATCTACTGCTCCGGATCCGGCTGGGGCCAGGACACCCGCTACGCCAAGGAGAACAGGCCCGGCCAGGACCTGCTGATCCAGTCGATGTCCGGGCTGGCGGCCAACGGCGGCCGGGCCGGCGACCCGCCGACCCCGGCCGGGACCGCGATCGTGGACGCCGCGACCGCGCTGACCCTGGCGAACGGCATCCTCGCGGCGCTGGTCGCGCGGATGCGGCACGGGGTCGGGCAGCGGGTCGAGGTCGATCTGTACGCCACGGCGATTTCCCTGCAGTGCCAGGAGATCTCGTCGATGGTCAACCAGGACGCCGAGTTCACCCGGTCGGCAGCGGGCGTCGGGCAGGCGTGGCTGGAGGCCCCGTTCGGGATCTACCGGACCGCCGACGGCTGGCTCGCGGTCGCCATGGCGCCGCTGGAGGTCGTCGCCCCGCTGTTCGACGTGCCGAAGCTGCACGGGCTCGACGCCTGGCGCGACCGCGACGAGGTCAAGCGGCGGATCGAGGAACGCACCGCGCGAAGGTCCACACAGGACTGGCTGGACACGCTGCTGCCCGCGGGTGTCTGGTGTGCCAGGGTCCGCGGCACCAAGGAGGCCGTGGACGAGCTGAGGTCCGACGGTTCGGACCTGCTGGTCCGCACCCGGCTGGCCTCCGGTCGCGAGGTCGAGCTGGTCGGCTGCCCGATCCGGCTGTCGGAGACGCCGTGGGAGCTGCGGTACGCGCCGCCCGCGGTGGGCGAGCACACCGACGAGGTACTCGGCGAGGTGCTTTCCGCGGAGGCTCTCGCGAAGCTGCGCGCGGACGGGGCCATAGCGTGAGTGTCGAACATCGAGTGCACGAAAACCTGGTGGAAACCCGGTCCGGCGCCGTGGCGACGCTGCGGATCGACCGGGAGAGGGCGCTCGGTGCCCTGTCCCGGCCGATGGTCGAGGCGCTGGGCGGGTACCTGACCGCGCTGCGGTCCGATGAGGACGTTCGGGTGCTGGTGCTCACCGGTACCGGGCGCGGATTCGTCGCGGGCGCGGACATCACCGAGTACTCCGGGGTGACGCGGACCGCGTTCGACGACTACCAGAAGCTCTCGCGCGGCGTTTTCGACCAGCTGGCACAGCTGCCGCAGCCGACGATCGCGGCGGTCAACGGGTACGCGCTCGGCGGCGGGTTCGAAATCGCGTTGTGCTGCGACTTTCTCGTCGCTTCGACGGCCGCGCGGTTCGGGCTGCCGGAGGTCTCGCTCGGCCTGCTCCCCGGCGGGGGCGGGACCGTGCGGCTGGCCAGGCAGGTCGGCGTCCGGCTCACCAAGGAGCTGGTGCTGACCGGGCGGCGGATCAGGCCCGACGAGGCCCAGTGGCTCGGGCTGCTCACCGCGCTGACCGAACCGGACGACCTGTTGCCCCGCGCGGACGAGCTGGCCGCGACCCTTGCCGCGCAGGCACCTCTGGCCGTCCGGGAGGGCAAGCGGCTGGTCGACGACGGCGTCGAGACCGGACTGGCCACCGCGCTCACCCGCGAGCAGCAGGTGCTGTCCTGGCTGTCCACAACGGACGACGCGCGCGAGGGAATCGCCGCGTTCCTGGAGAAGCGCGCGGCGGTGTTCCATGGCCGTTGAGCTCGCCCCGCCGAGCGTTCGAGGAGGCGTCCGATGAGGTTCGACGGGAAGGTCGCGCTGGTCTCCGGCGGCGGCAGCGGGATCGGCGCGGCGACCGCGCGGCTGCTGGCCGAGCGCGGCGCGGCGGTGGGTGTCGCGGACCTCGACGCCGCCGCCGCGGGCGAGGTGGCGGCGTCGATCGTCGCGACGGGCGGGCAGGCGGTGTCCGTGCCCTGCGACATCCGCGACGCGGCGTCGGTGGCCGCCGCCGTCGAGTCCATTTCGGACTTTTTGGGCGGTCTCGACGTGTTGGCGCAGTGTGCCGGGATAGTCCGGTACGGCACGGTCGTCGACACCCCGGAGACCGACTGGGACGCGGTGCTCGAAACCAACGTCAAGGGTCTCTACCTGCTGGCCAAACACTGCGTGCCGCGGCTGCGCGAGCGCGGTGGCGGGGCGATCGTGTCGGTGTCCTCCGCGCAGGCGTTCGCGAGCCAGCCGCTGGTGGCGAGCTACACCGCGAGCAAGGCCGCGCTGGTGGCGCTGACGAAGACCCTGGCCATCGACCACGGGCCGGACGGCGTCCGCGTCAACTGCGTCGCGCCAGGATCGGTCCGGACCGCGATGCTCGAGGACAGCGCGCGCCAGTTCGCGGGCGGGGACACCGAAAAGGCGTTCGCGGAATGGGGACGCCGGCACGTGATCGGCCGGGTCATCGAACCCCGCGAGGTCGCCGCCGCGATCGCTTTCCTCGCCAGTTCCGAGGCGAGCGCGATCACCGGGACGACCCTCCTGGTCGACGGCGGCCTCACCGCGAGACTCGCCGTCTGATCGACGACCCGTCCAAACCGGGCATCCCGTGCCGAACCGGCGACCTCACGTGATCAGACAACGCACTCGCGTGATTGGGCACGTATCTCGCGTGATCAGCGGAGGTACCTGGTCTGATCACGTGAGTTTCGTGTCTGATCACGTGTGACCCGCGCCCGGTCACGCGTGTCTTTCCCTGCCCGCACGGGTCCGGCGTGTTCCCCTGGCAGACAGCCGGAGCGTGTCCCGGCGACATGCTCAAATGGTTGTGCAACCATTTGAGCGAACCTGCCGAGGAGGAACCATGCCCAGCGCCGACCCGTACCGCCACCGGGACGACGGCGTATGACGACGCGTTCGGCGGGCGCGCGGAAACGCGGGAGAACGGGCGCTTCGGCGGTGGGGTCCGCGCTGACCGGCTGGCTGTCCCGCCCGCTCGCGTCCTTCCACCTGGTCCTCGCGCTGTGCGGGATCCTCGCGGTGATCGGCGTGGTGATGGTGCTCAGCGCGTCGTCGGTGTCCTCCTACGACCCGGCGACCGGCACCGGCCAGTACGCGCAGTTCCAGAAACACCTGATCTACCTCGCGCTCGGCGCCGTCGTGTTCTGGCTCGGGCTGCGCACCCCGCTGCCCAAGATCCGGAAGCTCGCGCCCGCCTCGATGATCGTCTCGCTCGGGGCGTTGCTGCTGGTGCTGACGCCGCTCGGGTCCAGCGGCGGCGGGGCGCAGCGCTGGTTCGTCATCGCCGGGCAGTCGTTCCAGCCCGTCGAGGTGGCGAAGCTCGCGCTGGCGCTGTGGGGCGCGCACGTTCTCGTCGCGAAGTACCACGTGCTGCACCAGTGGCGGCACCTGATGGTCCCGGTCGTCCCGGTCGCGCTGCTGATGTTCGCGCTCGTGATGGCCCAGCCGAACCTGAGCGGCACGATCACCCTCGGCGTGGTCCTGCTCGGGCTGCTGTGGTTCGCCGGGATCCCCAAGCGGCTGTTCGCGATGCTGCTGCTCGGCGCGGCCGCCGGGGCGGGGATCCTGGCGGTCGTCGCGAAGTACCGCCTGGCGCGGGTGCTGTCGTTCCTGTCCGCCAACCCCGACACCAGCGACGAGGGCTACCAGGCACAGCAGGCGCTGTACGCGCTGGCCGACGGCGGGTTCTTCGGCAAGGGCCTCGGCCAGGGCAAGTCCAACTGGGGCTACCTACCCGGCGTGCAGAACGACTTCATCTTCGCGCTCGTCGGCGAGGAACTCGGCTTCCTCGGCTGCGCGGTGGTGATCGGCCTCTACGTCGGGGTCACGATCGTCGGGATCCGCGTGGCCACCCGCAACATCGACCCGTGGATCCGCATCGTCGCCGGCACGCTGACGCTGTTCGTCGTGTCCCAGGCCGCGATCAACATCGGCTACGTGGTCAACCTGCTGCCGGTCACCGGCGTCACGCTGCCGCTGGTGTCCTACGGCGGCTCGTCGCTGCTGGTCACGATGCTGGTGTTCGGCATCCTCGCCAACTGTGCCCGCAACGAACCCCAGGCCGTCGCGGCCCTGCGCAACCACGGGCCCGGCAAGTTCGGCACGCTGCTGCGGCTGCCCGCGCCCGAGCCGTACGTCCCGCAGTCCCGCACCCGGGCCCGCCCGCGTCCCCGGCCCAGGCCGAGGACGCCGGTACGGCGCCGTTCCCCACGCTGATCCCGCACTGATCCCGCGCGTTCCGTGGGGGCCTCCTTGAGGGACCTGGAGTCCCTCAAGGAGGCCCCCACGGACCTTTCCGGGGTGGGGAGGGGTCAGCGGGCGAACTGGCCGGGGCGGCGGCCTTCCCCGGCCGGGCCGCGGTAGCACTGCGCGAGGTCGAGCCACTGCTCGGCGACGTCGCCGGTCGCGGTGAGCGCGAGGTCGTCGCGGTGGCGGCGGCGGGTGGCGAGCAGGCAGAGGTCGAGGGCGGGCCCGGAGACGCGCTGCGTGGCGTCCTCCGGCCCGGTGGCCCACGGACGGCCCGACGGCAGCGTCAGCTCGAAGCGCAGTTCCACGTCCGGCGTCGGCAGGTTCCGCGCCTGGTAGCCGAAGTTCCACGTCCGCGCGACGAAGCCAGCGAGGTAGGCGACCCGGTCGGTGCGCACCGGCCGCACGCCGAGCGCGTCCGCGATGTCCTGCCCGTGCGCGAACAGCTCCATCATCCCCGCGCAGGCCAGCACGAACGGCGGCAGCGGGTTGACCAGCCACGGCACGAGCGTGTCGGCGGGGACGGCGGCCAGCGCCTTGATGCCGGTGTCCCGCTCCGCGCGCCAGCGGGAGAGCAGCACCTCCGGCGGGTCCTCGACGAACTCGGCGAGGGCGCCGTTGACCGCGGCGTCGAAGGCGTTGCCGTCCCGCACCCCCGAGGCCAGGCGGCCGAACCCGGCCGGGTCCGCGGCCGCCATCCCGGCGATGCGGAAGATGAACGCGAGGTGCCCGATCTGGTGCGTCACCGTCCAGCCGGGCGCCGCGGTGGCCAGCCGCCACTGCTCCGCGGTGAGATCCGCGACGAGCCGGTCGACCTCCTCGCCCTCCGTCGTCAGATCCGCGATCACGGTGCGCAGGTCGGTCATGACGCTGTCCTCCTTGGGGCCCGATCCCTGTGCTCCGAGTGTCCAGCGCGCGGCGGGCGCGGTCTTCTCCTCAGCGGGCGAGGTGCGCGGCGACGATCTCGGCGACGACGGGTTCCGCGCGGGCGGCGTCGGCGGGCACCAGTCCCAGGCGGGTGCGCCGGTCGAGGACGTCGACGACGTCGAGCGCGCCCTCGTGCGACACGGCGAACTCGGCCTCCGCGCGGGTGAGGTCGAGCCCGTCGGCGACCGGCTCCAGCGGACGCGCCACCGTCGCCGCGTCGACGACGGCGCGGGCGGCGCCGCCGTACCGGGCGACGAGCGACGCCGGGAGCCCGGCGGCCGGCCGGTTGTCCGCGCGTCCCGGCGCGCCGACCAGCGGGAGCGCGGCGGTGCGGCACGGCAGCGCGGTCAGCCCGCGCAGCCGGACGGCGGTGTCTACCGCGTCCTGCGCCATCTTCCGGTAGGTGGTGAGCTTCCCGCCGACGACGGTGATGAGCCCGGACGGCGCTTCGCGGACGGCGTGCCGCCGCGACAGGTCGGCGGTGCTGCCGCCGCCGGAGTCGATGAGCGGCCGCAGCCCGGAGTAGCTCCCGCGCACGTCGTCGCGGGTCACCGGCGTGCGGAGGTAGGCGTTGACGGTGTCGAGCAGGAAGGTGATCTCGTCCTCGTCCGGGACCGGGACGTCGGGGACCGGGCCGGGCGCGTCGACGTCGGTGAGCCCGACCACGACCCGGCCGAGCTGCTGCGGGAGCGCGAAGACGAACCGGTTGGCCGCCCCGGGGATCGGCACGGTCAGCGCGGCCCGCGGGTGCCCGAACGCGGCGGCGTCGAAGACCAGGTGCGTGCCCCGGCTGGGCCGCAGCCGGATCGAGGAGTCCACCTCGCCCGCCCAGACGCCGGTCGCGTTGAGCACCGCCTTCGCCCGCAGCGTGAGGGTTTCCCCGGTGAGCGTGTCGGTCAGCCGCGCGGACGAGCCGGTGACGTCCTCGGCGCGCACCCGGGTGAGCACCTTCGCGCCGTACTCGACAGCGGTCCGCGCGATCGTCACGACGAGCCGCGCGTCGTCGACCAGCTGGCCGTCGTGGGCGACGTAGGCGCCGTCGAGCCCGTCCGCGCGAATCCGCGGGGCGAGCGCGAGCGCCTCGGCCGGGCCGACCCGCCGCGCCGACGGCAGCCTCGACGCGGGCGTGCGCGCGCCGACGCGCAGCGCGTCCCCGGCGAGGAAACCGGCGCGGATCACCAGCCGCTGGGCCCGCCGGATCGAGGGCACCAGCGGGACGAGCTGGGGCAGCGGGCGGATCAGGTGACCGGCGGTGCGGGTCATCAGGATCCCGCGCTCGACGGCGCTTTCGTGCGCGACGCCGATCTGGCCGCTGGCCAGGTAGCGCAGGCCGCCGTGCACCAGTTTGGAGCTGAAGCGGCTGGTCCCGAACGCGAGGTCGCGGGCCTCGACGAGCACCGTCCGCAGCCCACGGGAGGCGGCGTCGAGCGCGGCCCCGGCACCGGTGACGCCACCGCCGACGACCAGGACGTCGACCTCGGCGTGGTCGCCGAGCGCTTCGAGCGCGCGGGCACGTGTTTGTCCATTGAGGACTGTCATGGGGCGAGGTATCCGTTCAGTGCCTTGGCGAGTTCGCGCCGCCACGCCTCGTCGGGGAGCAGGTCCGCGACCATGCGGTGCGATTGGACGGTCGACTGCGCGATGAGCAGCACCATCGCGGCCAGTTCCCTCGGGTTCCCGGCGCGGACCGAGCCGTGCTTCTGGCCCCGCTCGATCCCCTCGGCCAGCGCTTCGAGCAGCCCGCGCTGGCTGGTGCCGAGCCGTTCGACGACGTACTCGGCGAGCAGCTGCGGTTCCGAGACGAGCAGCGCGCCGAGCAGCGGATGATCCCGGATGCGGACCGCGATCTCGACCGACCGCGCGACCAGGGACGCGCGATCGTCACCGAGGTCGGGGACGGCTTCCCGCGTCCGCAGGACCTCGCGGGTCAGTAGCGCACCGATCACGGCGCGGACGTCGGGCCAGCGCCGGTACACCGTGGGCCTGCTGACCCCGGCCCGCCGGGCGATCTCGGCGAGCTGGGTACGCCGCACTCCGAAGTGGACGATCAGCTCGGCGGCGGCGTCGAGGATGACGTCGTCGGTGCTCCGGGGATCACTCTCACGAGTGTCGTTACGACTTGACATTATGTGTAACACTGTAGCTCATGGCCGCCGGAACGCAAGCACCCGACTCCCTGCCCCGTCCCCCGATGAAGTGGGACGCCTGGGGCGATCCCGCCCTGGCGAAACCGTTGTCGGACAACATCAAGAAGCTGCTCCAGCAGGTGCTGGGCACCACCGCGGACGAGCCGCCCGCGCGGTCGGCCGAGTCCGTCCGGCTGACGCCCTCGGCCCTGCCCGAGTCCGACCGCGCCGCGCTGGCCGCCATCGTCGGGCCGGAGCACGTCGGCGTCGCCGACGCCGACCGCCTCACCCGCGCGGGCGGTAAGTCCACTGTGGACCTCTATCGGCGCCGCGGCGGCGAGCCGCAGGACGCGCCGGACGCCGTCGTGCTGCCCGGTTCGGAAGAGGAGATCGCCGCCGTGCTCGCGCACTGCGTCCGGCAGCGGATCGCGGTGGTGCCCTTCGGCGGCGGGACCAGCGTGGTCGGCGGCGTGGACCCGATCCGGGGCGACTTCACCGCGGTGATCACCCTGGACCTGCGCCGGTTCGACCGGCTCGAAGCGCTCGACCCGGTGTCCGGCGAGGCGACGCTCGGCGCGGGTCTTCCCGGCCCGAGGGCCGAGGAACTCCTTGCCGCGCAAGGGTTCGAGCTCGGGCACTACCCGCAGAGCTTCCGGTTCGCGACGATCGGCGGCTTCGCCGCGACCCGCTCGTCCGGTCAGGACTCCGCGGGTTACGGCCGGTTCGACGAGATGGTGCGCGGGCTGCGGGTCGTCACCCCCGCCGGCGTCCTCGACCTCGGCCGCGCGCCGGCCTCGGCGGCCGGGCCGGACCTGCGCGAGCTGTTCCTCGGATCCGAAGGCGTGTTCGGCGTGATCACCGCCGTCCGGCTCCGCGTCCACCCCCTGCCCGCGACGAAGGCGCACAAGGCATGGAACTTCCCGGACTTCGCCACCGGCGCGGCCGCGCTGCGCGCCGTCGAACAGCAGGAGACCGGGCCCACCGTGCTCCGGCTGTCCGACGAGGCCGAGACCGGGATCAACCTCGCGATGACCGACCGGATCGGCGGCGACCAGGTCGCGGGCGGCTGCCTGGCGGTGACGGTGTTCGAGGGCACCGCCGAGCAGGTGGCGGCACGCCACGAACGCACCCGCGCCGTGCTGCTCGCCGCCGGCGGAACGCCGCTGGGCGCCGAGCCCGCGGTGGCCTGGGAACACGGCCGGTTCGGCGCCCCGTACCTGCGGGACGCGCTGCTGGACGCGGGCGCGCTGTGCGAGACCCTGGAAACCGCCACCCAATGGTCCAATGTGGACAACCTCAAGGCGGCGGTCACCGCGGCGTTGCGGGAGTCCCTGCGCGAGACCGGCACGGAGTCGCTGGTGATGTGCCACATTTCGCACGTCTACCCGACCGGCGCGTCGCTGTACTTCACCGTGGTCGCCGCCCAGAAGGGCGACCCGATCGCCCAGTGGTCGCACGCGAAACGCGCGGCGGGGGACGCGATCGTGGCCGCGGGCGGGACGATCACACACCACCACGCCGTCGGCGCGGACCACCGGCCGTGGATGACCGCCGAGGTCGGTGAGCTCGGCGTCCGGATCCTGCGCGCGGTGAAGGACGCGCTCGACCCGGCCGGGATTCTCAATCCCGGCAAGCTGATCCCGTGAGCGAAGCTTGCGAGCGAACCATGGATATCATGCGCCAAAAGGGATTGAGCGCTGCCTCGCGAAGCGAGCCGATCGCATGAGCGAAGCTGTCTCGCGAAGCGAGCCGATCGCATGACCGACGTCCGCTCGGTCGTGGTGCTGACCAATCCGGCCGCCGGTGCCGGGCAGGCCGACCGGGCCGCGCGGCTGGCCACCGGGCGGTTGCGGGAACGCGGCATCGACGTCCTCGACGTGGCGGGCGGGGACGCGGAGGACGCCTTCCGGCTGGCGGCCGAGGCGGTCCGGCAGCGGGTCGACGCGCTGGTGGTGGTCGGTGGTGACGGCATGATCTGCCTCGCGCTCCAGGCGCTGACCGGCAGCGGCGTCCCGCTCGGCGTCGTCCCCGCCGGGACCGGGAACGACCACGCGCGGGCCTACGGCCTGCCGATCGGTGACCCCGTGGCCGCCGCCGACGTGATCGCCGAGGGCCACACCGCGCTGGTCGACGTCGGCCGGATCGAGGCGGACGACGGGACCCGGCGCTACTTCGGCTCGGTGCTGGCCGCGGGATTCGACTCGCTGGTCAACGACCGCGCCAACCGGCTCCGGTGGCCACGCGGGCGGGCGCGCTACAACCTGGCGATCCTCGCCGAGTTCGCGAACCTGCGGCCGCTGCCGTTCCGGCTGACGCTGGACAACGGGCTCGTGCTGGAGCAGGAGGTGCTGCTCACCGCCGTCGGCAACACCGCCAGCTACGGCGGCGGGATGCGGATCTGCCCCGGCGCCGACCACACCGACGGGCTGCTGGACGTGACCGTGGTGCGGGCGATGCCGCGCCGGACGGCGCTGCGTTTCCTGCCCACTGTGTTCGCCGGCACGCATGTGCGCCGCGACGGGGTCGACACCTACCGGACCGCGTCCGTGCGGCTGGAGTCCCCCGGCATCACCACCTACGCCGACGGTGAACCGGTCGCGCCGCTACCGGTCGACGTCAGTGTCCTGCCCGGCGCGTTGACCGTTCTCGTCCCCCACAAGGAATCCTGACCATCCACAAACGACGGACGGCGCGGCCGGAGGACACCTGGGTGTCCCCGGCCGCGCCGTCGGGTCAGTGCGCCGGGATCAGGACTTGTTGCCGGTGCAGGCCTTGTAGTTGTTGGGGCTGCCCGGGTTGAGCCAGTTCAGCGGGCCGTTCCACAGCCACGGGGCGACACAGAGGTTGTTGCCGACCTCGATCCCGTGGTGCCCTTCGGAAGTATTGCCGTTGCAGGCGCTGTACTGGTTGCCGCTCGCGATGTTGCCCACGTTGCCGGGGCCGTTCCAGAGCCACGGAAGCGCGCACGCGTTGTTCAGCACGCTGATGCCGCCGTGGTTGCGGTGATCGACCCTGCCGTGATCCGTCGTCGTCGACGGCGAGGCCGACGCCGTACCAGCCGCGACCACCATCGCACCACCCACGAGCATGCCGGCGATCACGGTCCTCTTCAGCGAAACCTTACTCACGAGAACGCTTCCTCTCCACGCAACTTCAGGGATAGCCGATGGTGGGCAAGGACTTCCGCCCTCCACGCCACCGAGCGACTAGGGAGCAGTCTCACCGCAAAGCCGGGTCACGAAAAGAAAACACGGGCTTGATCACTCAAAGGTGTCGACTGTGGACCCCGGTCGCAGGACTCTCCTTGCAAACAAACACTTTCGAGGGACAACAGCGGGCTGCGAAGGCACCCACCCCGGACTACGGTGGCTCACCCGATCCGGGGTGCACAGTCAGGCTGGGCTTCCCGGCGGTCATGCGCCCCAATGTGGCGTTCGGTGCGTCCAACGCACCCAATGCCACATTGGGGCGCTCGACCGGCGGACAAAGCACTGACCTGCGGCAATGAGCGATCCGGTCACGGACCGTGCGCGATCGGGTCCTCCAAGGCAAGCTTGTCGCGGCCTATCGTCGACCGGTACCTCAACGAGAGAGGTCACGCCGTATGAGCACGAGATCGTCCAGCGCCGGCTTTCCCGGCGCGGCGGTGTTCGGCCAGGTCGGCCGCATCACCGCGCTGTTCCTCGCGGTCGGGCGCGGCGCGTTCCGCCGGCCCTTCCAGGTCCGCGAGTTCCTCTACCAGTCGTGGTTCTTCGCGAGTGTGACGATCCTGCCGACGGCGCTCGTCTCGATTCCCTTCGGCGCGGTCGTGGCGTTGCAGCTCGGCTCGCTGACGCAGCAGATCGGCGCGCAGTCGTTCACCGGCGCGGCGAGCGGCCTCGCGATCGTGCAGCAGGCGAGCCCGCTGGTCACGGCGCTGCTGGTGGCGGGGGCGGGCGGCAGCGCGGTCTGCGCCGACATCGGCGCCCGCACGATCCGCGAGGAGATCGACGCCATGGAGGTCCTCGGCGTCGACCCGATCCAGCGGCTCGTCGTGCCGAGGGTGCTCGCCGCGATCTTCGTCGCGGTGCTGCTGAACGGCATGGTCAGCGTGGTCGGCATGGTCGGCGGCTATGCCTTCAACGTCCTCGTGCAGGACGGGACGCCGGGTGCCTACCTGGCCAGCTTCAGCGCGCTCGCACAGCTGCCCGACCTGGCCGTTTCCTCGATCAAGGCGGTGCTGTACGGGCTGGTCGCCGGGGTCATCGCCGCCGACAGGGGGCTGCACCCCAAGGGCGGTCCGAAGGGGGTCGGGGACGCGGTCAACCAGTCCGTCGTCATCACCTTCCTGGTGCTGTTCCTGATCAACGTCGTGCTGACCGGGATCTACCTGCAGGTGGTCCCCCCGAAGCTGAGCTGAGGGCCGATGACAACGACCTCTCCCGATCCCCCGGTCGTCTCCCGCGCGAAGCGGGTCGCCGCCAGGACGTTCGGCAGGCCGTCGGACGGCCTCGCCGACCTGGGCCGCCAGTTCGCTTTCTACGCGCACGCGATCGCGTGGATCCCGCGTACGCTGCGCCGCTACCTGCGGGAAACGCTGCGGCTGCTGGCCGAGGTGTCGTTCGGCAGCGGCGCGCTCGCGGTCATCGGCGGCACGCTCGGCGTGATGATCGGCCTGACGATGTTCACCGGGACGATCGTCGGCCTCCAGGGCTATTCGGCGCTGAACCAGCTCGGCACCAGCGCGCTGACCGGGTTCTTCACCGCCTACTTCAACACCCGCGAGGTCGCGCCGCTGTCGGCGGGGCTAGCGCTGTCGGCGACGGTCGGCTGCGGGTTCACCGCGCAACTCGGCGCGATGCGGATCTCGGAGGAGATCGACGCGCTGGAAGTCATGGCGATCCCGAGCCTGCCCTACCTCGTGACCACCCGGGTGCTCGCCGGGCTCGCCGCGGTGATCCCGCTCTACGTCGTCGGGCTGTTCACCTCCTACATCGCGTCGCGGCAGATCACGGTGTGGATCTACGGCCAGTCCGCGGGCACCTACGACCACTACTTCACGTTGTTCCTGCCGCCGCAGGACGTGCTGTGGTCGTTCGGGAAGGTGATTGTCTTCAGTCTCGTGGTGATCCTGAGTCACTGCTACTACGGCTACAAGGCGTCGGGCGGGCCGGCGGGGGTCGGGGTCGCGGTCGGGCGTGCCGTGCGGGCGTCGATCGTCTCGCTGACCGTGCTCGACTTCTTCCTCAGCCTCGCGATCTGGGGCGCCGACACGACGGTGAGGATTGCCGGATGAGGAAACTGCGCTATCACCTGCTGGGAGTCGCGTTCCTGGTGACGATCGCCTGTTTCCTCACGCTCACGATCGCCTTCTACCGCAAGGCTTTCACCGCGACCTCGCCGATCACGGTGCGAACGAGTCACATCGGCAACCAGATGCGGACGGGCGCGGACGTCAAGCTGCGCGACGTCGTCGTCGGCACCGTTTCCGGGGTCCGCTCCACCGGCGAGTACGCCGAGATTTCCCTTGCCCTGCAACCGGGACAGCTCGATCACATCCCGGCGAACGTGGTGGTCCGGCTGTTGCCGAAGAGCCTGTTCGGCGAGCGGTACGTTTCGCTGGAGGTCCCCGGGCCGCCCTCGGCCGAACCGCTCGCGCCGGGCGCGGTGCTCGGCCAGGACCGCAGCCAGGACGCCATCGAGACCGAGAAGGTACTCGACGATCTGCTGCCCGTCCTGCAGGCCGTGCAGCCGGAAAAGCTCTTGGCGACGTTGCACGCAGTTTCGTCCGCTTTGGACGGTCGCGGCAAGAGCCTCGGGGAGACCATCGGCCTGCTCGACGGCTACCTGCGCCGGATCCTGCCGAGCCTGCCGGACCTGACTTCGATCATCGCCGACACGCCCGCCGTCACCGCCACCTACGACCGCGCCGGGCCGCGGCTGCTCGACGCGCTGACCGACCTCACCACGACCAGCCAGACCCTGTTCCAGGAGCGGGGAAAGCTCCAGAACCTGTTCACGGTGGCCACCACGGCGACGGTCGATGTCGAGCAGTTCCTCAACGCCAACAAGGACAATCTCATCCATCTCGTCGCGTCGAGCCGTCCCGCCGCCGAGGTGCTGGCGAAGTACGCGCCCGAGTACCCCTGCCTGTTCGGCCAGCTCGCCGACATCGTGCCGAGGGCGGACGCTTTCTACGGCAAGGGAACCGACCATCCGGGGATCGCGAAGTTCACCATGGAGATCACCGCGAGCCGCGGGCAGTACCGGCCCGGCGTCGACACCCCGCGTTACGACGACAAACGCGGTCCGCGCTGCTACGACCTGACCAAGACCGGGAAGTTCCCGCCGCAGTACCCGGCGGACGGCCCGTTCGCCGACGGTGCCACGAAACCACCGGGCCGGAAACCCGGCGGCGGGGGCGCCCCGGCGGGCGAGGTCGCGAACTCCGGCGCGGAGAAGGAACTGCTCGGCGGCCTGCTCGCACCACGGCTCGCGGTCGCGCCGAGGGACGTGCCCGGCTGGGCGGGGCTACTGGTCGGGCCGCTCTACCGAGGAGCGGAGGTGACGGTGTCGTGAGGAGCCTGGTGGGGCCGGTGCTCAAGCTGGCGGTTTTCGTCGCCGTCACCGTGCTGTGCACCGGCGTCCTCGCGGTCACGCTGGCGAACACCAGCTTCTCCCCGGAAAACGGCTACGTGGCCCAGTTCAGCGACGTGCTGGGCCTCAACCCCGGCGACGACGTGCGCATGTCCGGGGTCAAGGTCGGCTCGGTGAACTCGGTCGAGCCGAAGGACCCCAAGTACGCGGAAGTGCGCTTCACCGTCGACCGGAGCAGGCCGCTGTCGAGAAGTACGCGGGCCGCGCTGCGGTATCGCAACCTCATCGGCCAGCGCTACGTCGCACTCGATTCGGACGTCCCCGGCCCCGGTGAGCAGTTGCCGGCGGGCGGGACGATCCCGGTGGCGCACACCACGCCCGCGCTCGACATGACGGCGTTGTTCAACGGGTTCCGGCCGCTGTTCCGCGCGCTGAAACCCGAAGACGTCAACCAGCTCTCCGGCGAGATCATCAAGGTCCTGCAAGGAGAAGGAGGCACGGTCGAGAACCTGCTCTCGCACACGGCCTCGCTCTCCTCGACGCTGGCCGACCGGGACAGGGTGATCGGCTCGGTGATCGACAACCTCAACGCCGTACTGTCCACAGTGAACGACCACAGTGGACAGCTGACCTCGCTGGTGGACCAGACCCAGCAGCTGGTCTCCGGGCTGGCCGCGCAGCGGGAGCCGATCGGCAACGCCATCGCCGGGATGGGCGACCTCGCCGACAGCACCGCCGGGCTGCTCGGCCGGTCGCGCGCGCCGCTGAAGGACGGCATCGCCGGGCTCCAGTCCCTCGGCAGGAGCCTGAACGATTCCCAGCCCGTCGTCGAGAAGTTCCTCCAGACCCTGCCGGGAAAGCTGGACAGGATGACCGGCATCGTCGACTACGGCAGCTGGCTGAACTTCTACCTGTGCGACCTCGAAGGCACCGTCGGGATCGGCTCGCTCAACGTGTCCGTGCCGATCCTCCCCCTCCCCGCCACCAGCACGTCACCGAGGTGCAAGAAGTGAAGCCGATCAGGGAACGGAATCTCCCGGTGCTCGGCGTCGTGTCGACCGCCGTCATGGCACTGGCCGCGGTGGTCGCGCTCAACGCCGACAAGGTGCCCTTCCTCGGCGGCGGGGGCGTCACCTACGCCGCCGACTTCACCGAGGCCGCCGGACTCACCGACTCCGCCGAGGTCCGGGTGACCGGGGTGAAGGTCGGCGAGGTCCGTGACGTCACGCTCGAGGGCGACCACATCCGGGTGGAGTTCACCGTGCGGGACGTCCCGGTCGGCGACCGCAGTTCCGCGTCGATCGAGATCAAGACGCTGCTCGGCCAGAAGTACCTCGCATTGTCCCCGGCCGGGGACGCCCCCCAGGACCCGCACCGCGCGATCCCCCGCGAGCGGACCCGCGTGCCGTATGACCTCAGCCCGGTGCTCAACGACCTGACCACGACGGTGCGGCAGGTCGACACCGCCCAGCTGGCGAAGAGCTTCCAGACCATTTCGGACACCTTCGCGAACACCGGCCCCGGTGTGAAATCCACTTTGGACGGAGTGACTCGGCTGTCCACCGCCATCGCCGCGCGCGACGAACAGCTCACCACGTTGCTGCGCAACGCCAGTCAGCTTTCCGGGACACTGGCCGGACGGGACGAGCAGGTGCGCTCGCTGCTCACCGACGGGCAGGCGCTGCTGGCCGAGATCCAGCGGCGCAAGGACGCGCTCGATCACCTGCTCGGCGCGACGACGTCGCTGGCGAACCAGCTGCACGGGGTCGTCGGCGACAACTCCGCGCAGCTCGGACCGGCGCTCGACGAGCTGGGCAAGGTCACCGACCTGCTGAAACGCAACCAGGCGAACCTGGAAAAGGGCCTGCACAACCTGGCGCCGTTCGCCCGGCTGGGCACCAACGCGCTCGGCAACGGCCGCTGGTTCGAGGTCTACATGTGCGGCCTGCTGCCGCCGGTGGTGAACGCCGGGCCGCTGTCGATCAACCCGCAGGGCTGCCTGCCGCCTTCGGCGAAGGGAGACGGTAAATGACCAGTCGCCGATCGGTGCTCGCCTATCGGATCGCCGCGCTCGCGTGCGTCGCGGTGCTCGTGCTCGCCGGTGCGCTGTGGTGGTTCGGCAGGCTCGGCGGTGGCACGAAGGTGACCGCCTACTTCGGCAACGCCGTCGGCGTCTACCCCGGCTCCGACGTCCGGGTGCTGGGGCTGAAGGTCGGCGACATCGACGCGGTGGTGCCCGACGGGCCGCGGGTCCGGGTCGAGATGTCCGTGCGGAACGGGGTGCGGATCCCGGCCGGGGCGAGCGCGGTGATCGTCGCGCCCACGCTGGTCTCGGACCGGTACGTGCAGTTCACCCCGGTGTACACCGGCGGCGCGGTGCTGGCGCCCGGCGCGGTGATCCCCCGGGAGCGCACCGCCGCGCCCGTCGAGGTCGACGACATGGCGCGTAGCCTCGGCCAGCTCGTCACCGCGCTCGGCCCGAACGGGGCGAACGCGAACGGCGCGGTGTCCGACGCGCTCCGGACCGGCGCGGACAACCTCGCGGGCAACGGCGAGAACCTCGGCACGACACTGCGACGGCTCGGCGACGCCGCGTCCACACTGGACAGGTCGAAGGGCGACCTGTTTTCCACAGTGGACAATCTGGCGAGGTTCACCAAGACACTGTCCGATTCGGACAAGCAGCTGCGCGGGCTTTCCGGGCAGCTCGCCGACGTCACCTCGTTCCTCGCCTCGGAACGGCAGGACATGGGCACCGCGCTCGGCTCGATCGCCGGCGCGCTGGGCGAGGTGCACGACTTCATCGCGAACAACCGCGACCGCGTCCAGTCCAACGTGTCCTCGCTGACCGGGATCACCCAGGCGCTGGTCGACCAGCGCGGCGCGCTCGCCGAGGTGCTGGACGTGGTGCCGCTGCTGGCGAGCAACGCGCTCAACACCTACGACCCGGCGTCGGGGACGTTGCAGGCTCGGGCGAACCTCAACGAGCTGACCAGCCCGCCGATCCTGATGGTGTGCCGCCTGCTGAAACAGGGCGCGCCCCCGCAGATCCCGCCGGTGCTGCTGAACGCCTGCGAGAAGCTCGCCCCGGTACTGGACGGCACGCTCGGGCTGCCCTCGGTGGCACAGGTGCTTTCCTCGGTGCAGCAAGGAAAACTCCCGCCACTGCCGCTCCCGGTGATCGACGCGATGACCCCGGGAGGCAAACCGTGACACGCAGGCGTAGCAGCCGGTCGGCGCCGACCAACGGTTGGTCACCCACCGGACGAGCGCCCCAATGTGGCATTGGGTGCGTTGGACGCACCCAATGTGGCGTTCGGTGCGTTGAACGCACCGAACGCCACATTGGGGCGCATGACCGCCGCGTAAACCGGACACGCAGCGCATGGGGATTCCGGGCGCTGGCGCTGGCCGGGGTGGCGGTGCTGCTCGTCGCGACCGGTTGTGGCGGCGGGATGTCCGACCTGCCCCTGCCCGGCGGCGCGGACCTCGGCGACCGGCCGTACGCGGTCCGGGTGCAGTTCGCCGACGTCGCCGACCTCGTGCCGCAGGCTGCGGTCAAGGTCGGCGAGGTCCCGGTCGGCAAGGTCACCGCGATCACGCTGGGCGCGGACAACCACACGGTCACCGTGGACGTCACGGTCAACCGCGCGGCCACGCTGCCCGCGAACGCGACCGCGCGGCTGCGGCAGTCGAGCCTGCTCGGGGAGAAGTACGTCGACCTGTCCCCGCCCACCGGCCAGGCGGCGCGGGGACAGCTGGCCGACGGCGCGACGATCCCGGTGAGCCGCACGAGCAAGACCGCGGAGGTCGAACAGGTGCTCGGCGCGGTTTCCCTGCTGCTCAACGGCGGCGGGCTCGAACAGGCCCAGACGATCACGAAGGAACTCAACCAGGCGATGTCGGGCAACGAGACCCGGATCCGCTCGCTGCTGGCGAACGTGACCACCCTCGCCTCCACTTTGGACAGCCAGCGCGACGCGATCACCAGGGCCATCGACGGCGTCGCCCGGTTGTCCGCCACGATCGCGAAACAACGCGGCGACGTGGCGAACGCGCTGGAGAAGCTGACGCCCGGCGTCCAGGTGCTCAACCAGCAGCGGGAACAGTTCACCGGCCTGCTACGCGCCGTCGACCGGCTTTCCGGCGTCGCGGTGGACACGGTGAACCGGAGCAGCGACGATCTGGTCGCCGATCTGCGCGCGCTCGCGCCGACGCTGCGCCAGCTCGCCGCCGCGGGCGACGCGCTGCCGAAGTCGCTGGAGCTGCTCCTGACCTTCCCGTTCTCCGACGCCGGGCTGGACGTCATCAAGGGCGACTACGCGAACGCCGCGATCGTCGCCGACTTCAAGCTCGATTCCCTGCTGAACAACTTCGGGCGCTCGGCGCAGCCGATCATTCCGCTGCCCGGCACCACCGCCGGCCCCGACCCGGACGCCGCGCGCACCGCGCCACCGGCGCTGCCCCTGCCCGGCGATCCGGCTTCTCCAGTCCAAAAAGGACCTACCGGGCTCGGCGGGCTGCTCGGCGCGATTCTCGGAGGAGGACACTGATGCCGCTGCGCCGCGTCCGGATCCAGATCTTCGTGTTCGCGCTGATCGCCGTCGTCGGCATCGGCTACGCGGGCTGGCGTTTCGCCGGGCTGGACCGGCTGTTCGGCCATCGCGGCTACCTCGTCACCGTGCAGCTCGAACGCGGCGGCGGCCTGTTCCCCGGCGCCGACGTCACCTATCGCGGGGTGGGCGTCGGCCGGGTCACCGGGCTGACGCTGACCGCGGCGGGTGTGGACGCCCGGCTCGACATCAGCCCGGACGCGCCGCGGATCCCGGCGTCCGCGAAGGCCGTGGTCAGCAACCGGTCCGCGATCGGCGAGCAGTACCTCGACCTCCGGCCGGAAAGCGGCGGCGAGCCGTTCCTCGCCGACGGTGCCCGGATCCGGCAGCAGGACACGACCCTGCCGCCGCGCGCGGAACGACTTCTCGCCGACTCCGACGCGTTGCTGACCAGCATCCCGACCGACGCGCTGCGCACCGTGGTCGACGAGCTGGACAAGGCGTTCGCCGGGAACGGCCCGGCGATCCAGCGGCTCGTCGACACCACGAACGCGTTCCTGCCCGCCGCCACCGAACACCTGCCGCAGACGACATCGCTGCTCGCCGACGGCCGGACCGTCACGCACACCCAGCGCGACCTCGCCGAACCGATCACCTCGTTCAGCACCGACGTGCGGACGCTCGCGGGGCAGCTGAAGACGTCGGATCCGGACCTCCGCAAGCTGATCAACGTCGCGCCGCCGCTCGCGCGGCAGGCGGTCGACATCCTGCGCCGGTCCGGCTCCGACCTGTCCGTGGTGCTGGCGAACCTGCTCACCACCGCGGACGTCGTCAAGACCCGGGTCGACGGGCTGGAGCAGGCGCTGGTGCTCTACCCGTACGTGCCGGTGGTCGGCAAGGCGCTGTTCCCCGGCGACGGCACCGCGCATCTCGGGCTGGTGCTCAACTTCTTCGATCCGATGGCCTGCACCAAGGGCTACGAAGCGACGAAGGCGCGGCCGGGTTCGGACGTCCGTGCCGAGCCGCCCAACCAGCAAGCGTACTGCGCGGAACCGCCGGGCAGCCCCACCGGCGTCCGCGGCGCGCAGAACGCGCCCTACGGCGGCAAACCCCGTGAAGTCGCCGCACCCGCGCGGACCACCGCCCGGCCGGGCACCCCGGCTCCGCTACCCGGCCTGCTCGACGCCGCCGGGGTCGACCTCACCGGGCTCGGCGCGCTGCTGGGACTTCCCGGCTGACCCGCCTTCGGTGCCGCCCGGCCGGTACGAACCGGGCGGGCTGCCCGTCCAGCGGCGAAAGGCGCGGCGGAACGCGCTCGGCTCCGAGAAGCCCAGCCGTTCCGACAGCACGGCGATCGGCTCCTCACCGCGGACGAGACTCGCGATCGCCGCGTCGCGGAGGACCTCTTCCCGGATCCGGCTGATCGACGTGCCTTCCTCGCGCAGCAACCGCCGGACGTGCTGGAGGCTCAGCGAAAGGCGGGCCGCGACCTCGCGGGAGGTGACCGCGGACGGCGCGTGCCCGCGCAGGCCGAAGGAGAGGATGCGCCGCACCTGGTCGACCACACTGCTGTCGTATTCGCGGCGCGCCAGGATGTCCGCCGGCGCCGCGCCGAGGAAGCGCAGCAGGTCGTCCTCGTCCCGCACGACCGGCGCGGGCAGCACCTCGCGGTCGATGGTGATCGCGGCGCCGCCCGCCGCGAACCGCACCGGGGCGCCGTAGACGAGGTCGTAGTCCTGCAGGTACGACGGCTCGGGCTGGGGCAGCTCGACCAGCCGCAGCCGGACGCGGGTGTTGGCCAGCCAGCCCGCGAACCGGTGCAGCATGAACAGGATCGTGTCGATGATGATCGTTTCCCAGCGGTACGACTCGACGTCGGCCTCGATCCGGCAGGTGCCGGGCCCGAGGCGGGTCCGCAGGTCCGGCATGCCCGGCACGATCCGGGAGAACTCGCAGCAGCGGTCGAGCACCGCCCCGAGGTCCGGCTGGTGGATCATGCCGAGTGCCATCATCCGGAACGTGCCCAGCGGCATCGGGCACGGACTGAGGCCGAACATCTCGTCGCCGGTGAGCCGCCACAGGCCGCGGACCATGGCGCTGGCCTGCTCGACGGTGATCCGCGCGCGGTCGTAGTCGATCAGCGACCGCGCTATCCCGGCCTTCGCCAGCGCGGGGCGGACGTCGAGCCCCTGTTTTTCCACGGCACGGACCGCCGAACGCACGAAATGGATCGCCACCGTGTGACCGGCCATCTGTGACCCCCGTCGGCGTCGCTGCCCGAGCGGAAACTACCAGCTCCCTGGTCGGTCAGGTCAACGACCGAATGCCCGCTTCCGTGACGCCGACGCCGCTGACCAGGCAGTTCGCCGCCCCGACGCTAGGCGCTCTCCCTCATCATCGGGTGGGTCGCGAGCGGGGTGACGTCGATGTCCACGTACGGCCGGATCGGCAGACTCGTCAGCGCCTCCTCCAGCCCGTCCGCTCCCGCCTGAGGAATCCACGCCCGGCTGACCTGGTCACGCCTCCAGGCGCAGGCTCGCGTCCATCGCGGCGAAAGCACGCCGCACGCAGCCAGGCAGCTCACCGGTGGCACAGCCGGGCAGCCACTCGTCCAGCGCGCAGTGCCAGGCGGCCACACAGAATTCGACGAGCAGCCGCAGTTCGAGACGGCCCGGATCACCCAGCCGCCGGATGACCTCGTCCTTGATCTCCGCGCAGTGCCGCAGCGAATGCCCGTCCAGCGCGGGTGACTCCTCGACCAGCCGGAGCGTGGCTGGGAAACGCCGATACCAGTCCTCGTCCATGCGGTCGAGCGTGGTCAGCATCGCGTCGCGGAAGACGTCGGCCAGCGGTCCGGACTTCGCGGTCTCGTCCAGCACGTCGAGAAACTCGCTCCACAGCCGTTTGACGGCGGTGAGCGCGACGTCCTCCTTCGAGCGGAAGTTGCGGAAGAACGTCCGCCGTGAGACCTCCACCGCTTCGAGCAGCGTGTCGAGCGGCGTGGTGTCGAATCCGTGCTCGCCGAAGATTTCGAGCGCGGTTTCCTCCAGCGCCTGGCGAGTACGCAGCTTCTTGCGTTCGCGCAGTGTGGCGGGCGGTCCGGAGGTCGTCATCAGAGACAGTCTAGCGAACACGCTTCCAGTGCGCATATGCTCCAATGAAGCAAACGCCACACTGTGGCATTTTGACTCGAAGGAGATTCGCCCGTGCGCGCACTCGTTGTCGACCACTCCGCGACGGCCCACCTCACACTGGCCGACGTACCCGACCCGGTCCCCGTTCCCGGCGAAGCACTGGTCCGGATCGAAGCGGTTTCGCTCAACTACGGCGAGGTGAAGGGCAGCACCAGTCCGGACACGCCGGAGGGCACGGTGATCGGCTGGGACGCGGCGGGTGTGGTCGTCCGGGCCGCGGCCGACGGCTCGGGCCCGGCCGAGGGCACCCGGGTGGTCACGATCGGCGCGGGCGGCGGCTGGGCCGAGCTGCGGGCCGTGCCGGCCGCCCTGCTCGGCGTCGTGCCGGACAGCGCGGATCTCGGCGCGGTCAGCACGATCCCGGTCGCCGGGCTGACCGCGCTGCGCGTGCTGCGCCGCATGGGCCTGCTCCTCGGCAGGCGGGTGCTGATCACCGGCGCGTCCGGCGGTGTCGGCCGCTACGCGGTGCAGCTCGCCGCCATGGCGGGCGCCGAGGTCGTGGCGATCAGCGGGAACCCCGCCATGGCGGCCGAACTGCGCGCGCTGGGCGCACACGAGGTGCTCGCCGATCCGGCCGAGGTGGACCGGCCCGTGTTCGGGGTGCTCGACAATGTCGCCGGGCAGCAGCTGGTGACCGCGTTCGCCGCCCTCCAGGCGGGTGGCGCACTGATCAGCGTCGGCCGATCGGCCGGGACGGACTCGGTCCTCCCGCCCGAAGCGCTGACGCCCGTCGACGGGCGGCACGACCGCTCGATCCACACGTTCTACCTGCTCGCCGACCCGGCCGCCGACTTCTCCGCCGACCTGACCTGGCTCGCCGCCGAGGTGGCCGCCGGACGGCTCGACCCCGGGATCAGCCGGCGCGGCCCGTGGACCGGCTACGACGAGGCCGCGCGGGCCCTGCTCGACCGCCGCCTGCACGGCAAGGCGGTGCTGACGATCGGCTGACCGCCGCTGACGACGGCCGTCGGCGGCGGTCAGCCCGCCGTGCGCCGACGGTCAGCGCCCGCCCGCAGTCTTGCGGTCATCGGAAACCGAGAGAGGAACTCGAGATGACCACCAAGACCGTGCTCGTGTCCGGCGCCGGCATCGCGGGCCCCGCGGCCGCCTTCTGGCTGCACCACCACGGCTTCACCGCCACCGTCGTCGAGACCGCGCCGGAGCTGCGCCCCGGCGGGCAGGCCGTCGACTTCCGCGGCGTGCAGATGGAACTGCTGCGCCGGATGGGAATCCTCGACGAGATCCGCCGCCACGAGACCGTGATGAACACGGAGACCATCCTCGACCTCAACGGCGAACCGGCGGTCGAGCTGCCGACGAGCTTCATGAGCGGAGAGGTCGAGATCCTGCGCGGCGACCTCAGCCGGATCCTGTACGAACGGACCCTCGGCTACACCGAGTACGTCTTCGGGGACCGGGTGACGTCGCTGGCCGAACACGCCGGGGGCGTCGACGTCACCTTCGCCAGTGGCCGGACCCGCACGTTCGACCTGGTCGTCGGCGCCGACGGGGTGCACTCCGGGGTGCGGGCCGCGGCGTTCGGGCCGGAAACGGACTTCCGGCGCGACTCCGGGTTCCTCATCGCCGGGTTCTCCGCGCCCAACCACCTCGGGCTGCGCCACGCGGGCCTGACCTACAACGAACCCGGCCTCGGCGTGCGCGTGACCAGCGCGCGGGAACCGGAGCTGATGCAGGTCGGCCTCATCGTCGCCGGGGACGGCCCCGACGGCGCGCGACGCGACGTCGAGCGGCAGAAGCGTTTTCTCACCGAGAAGTTCGCGACCATGGGCTGGGAGATGCCGAAGCTGCTGGAAAACTTGCAGGACGCGACGGACCTGTACTTCGACTCGATCTGCCAGGTCCACCTCGACCGCTGGTCGAAGGGCCGGGTCGTCCTGCTCGGCGACGCCGCCTGGTGCGCGGGGCCCGGCGGCAACGGCACCGGGCTGGGCATGATGGGCGCGCACTTCCTCGCCGGGGAACTCGCGGTCGCGGGCGGCGATCACCGGATCGCGTTCGCGCGGTACGAGGAGAAGCTGCGCCCGGCCGCCAGGATCGGGCAGCGCAACGGCGGCGGGGCCGGGAACTTCCTCGCGCCGCTCACCGAGAAGAAGATCCGGCAGCGCAACCGGCTGTACCGGATGATGACCACGCGGCTGATGGCCCGGTTCTTCGACAAGCTCATGTCGAAGGGGGCGAACATGGTGCGGTGCCAGGACTACCCGAGCCCGGTCGCGGCGTGAACCGGCCGGACACGGCGGTGGGGAAGTGACCGTCGAAACGGGTCACTTCCCCACCGAAAGCCGGACTAGCCTCGCTTGGCGGCGGCCTTTCCGGCCACCGCGGTGTCCACTGTGGGCACACCGGTGATGCGGACGGTCACCTGGTTGTCACTGTAGGTGTAGGCCTCGTAGGTGAACTCGACACCGGTGCGCTCGACGTATTCCGTCCAGGCCCGGTACTCGTGCCGCTTCCAGCCGGGGAAGTTGAAGAACTCGTCGAAGTGGACGATGCTGCCCGGCCGCAGCCGCGGGCCGACGAGGTCGAGGACGGTCTTCGCCGAGCTGTAGAGATCACCATCCACATGCAGGAAGTCGACGTGACCGGGATGCGCTTCCAGGAACCCGGGCAGACTGTCGGAGAACAGGCCGACCACCAGCTCCGCGCCGGGCACGTCGGGCAGGTCGTCCCGCGCGAAAGCGCCCGCGGGCATGCCGTTGAGCCACGCCTCGGGAAGTCCTTCGAAGGAGTCGAAACCGTAGACCTCGACGCCACCACGGGCCTTCGCGATCGCACGGAGGGTGTTGCCGGTGGCGACCCCGAACTCCAGCGCCATCCCGCCGGTCGACGGGGCGATCGAGAGCGCGTGGTCGAGTGTCTCGGGCGGCGTGCCGAAATGTTGTGCGCCGACAAGGTTTTCCCTGGCGAACCGATTGCTTTCCAGCGCCGCGTCCTGATCCCCCGCGTAGACGATGTCGCGGCGGCTGCGGATCTCGAATTCCACCACCCGATCGAGCAGGCGGTCACCCTGGCGGATGACCTCCTCTCGCACCTCACGCAGTTCGCGCGCCTGGTCGTGCAACTGGGCGGTCATCCGTTCCAGCTGTTCGGTGTACGGGTCGTGCAACCGGGTGGCCGCCCGGTGCAGGACCCGACCGACGCGGCGTTTCACCGCGCCGCCGATCTTCCTTGCCGACAAACGATCTTCGTGCAAGCCGTCCATTCCGAGACCGTACCTTGTCCACCGGACAAGGCCGTGCCGCCCCGCACCCGCCTCACGTGTTCGTACCCGGCGTGGGTGTTTTCCCGGCATTTTCCCGGCTGCGTGGAATGACACCGGGCGGCGGCTCCTGCCAGGATGCGGATATGCCCGAGTCCGCCGATCGGCGTCTCTACTTCCTGCTCCAGCGCGCGGCACACCAGTTACGGGTCACCGCCGACCGGCGGCTGACCGCCGCCGCCGGGGTCACCAGCGCACAGCTCGGCGCGTTGTTCGCGGTCCGCGAGCGGCCGGGAATCACCCAGCGTGAGCTGGCCGCGGTCCTCGGGCAGCGCGAGTCGGCGATCACCGCGATGGTCGGCAGGCTCACCGAAGCCGGGCTCCTCGACAAGGACACGCATCCGAGCCAGCACCGCGCGGTGGTGCTCGAGCTGACCGCCGCCGGTGCCGCGACACTCGACCTGGTCCGCCCGGAAATAGCGAAGTTCAACGCCGAACTGCGCGCCGTGCTCGGCGACGAGGGCTTCGACCGGACCGCCGAGGCACTGCGCAAACTCGTCGACTGGCGGCCTTGAGCCGTCCCTAGGCGCGGGAGACGACGAGACGGAATCCGGCGTCGTACTCCTTCTCCTCCAGCAGCGCGGCGTTGTTCTCGTGCCAGCGCCCGCTGTCGAGGTCCGCGCGCAGCCGCGCGATGCCCCGTTCGACCACCGCGGCCGGTGTCTGGGCGAACGCCGAGGCCACCCGGCGCACCCGCGGATCCAGGTAGGCGGCGGGCCGCCGCCAGTGCGCGGGAAAGAGCGCGTCAGTGAAATCCCACGGCACCGGCAGCGGCAGCACGACGTCGGCGCCCAGCGCGTCGGCGATGTCGTCGGACGAGGGACGGGACAGTTCCAGACGCAGGATCTCCGGCAGGTAGTCACGGACCATCCAGAAGTCGGCGATCCGCGCGGTGTCGTAGGCCAGCACGACCCGCAGCGGTGCCACCCGGCGCAGTTCGGCGACGCCCCGGCGCCAGTCGGTCCAGTGGTGCACGGTCAGCACGGCCAGCGCCGCGTCGACGGCGTCGTCCCGCACCGGAAGCGCTTCCGCGACCGCGCGCACCACCGGCGGCGAGCCGGGCGGGCGCTGGCCGATCATCGCGACGGACGGCTCGACCGCGAGCACCGTCCGGCCGGGCGGCGCGTACGAACCGGTGCCGGAACCGACGTCGAGCACCGTCCCCGCACCGTCGAGCGCGTCGAGAACCGGGGTGAGCCAGCGGGAGTCGGTGCGCCGGTGCGCGGCGTAGCCGACGCCGATCTCGTCGTAGAGGACCATCCGCTCACCCTAAGGAGATCGCGGGGCCGAAGCCGCTTTCGTTGCGGTAACCGAGGATTCGCCGCACGACTGCGCCCCGGACGCGGGCATCCCGCGAGCCACAAGGAAAAATCGATGAGGACCAACGCCTACGGGCCCTCGCTGCCCCCGTAGGTCCGTGAATGCCACATTGAGGGACTCTGAGTCCCTCAATGTGGCATTCACGGACCACTGAAGGAATGAACGGAAGATTCAGGACACCCGGAGGCCCCCTACCCGGCACAGTACGGGGAGGGGGCGACGAAAACGGTCAGCGGTCGGGGTTGTCGCCGCGCTGCTGCTCGGCGAGGAAGCGTTCGAACTGGGATCCCAGCTCCTCCGCCGTCGGCATGTGCTCCACCGATTCGGCGAGCAGGCTGTCCCGTTCGGAGGCTTCCACGAACGTGTCGTACTGCCGCTCCAGCGCCTGCACGACGTCGGCGACCTCGTCGGACTCGGCGACCTGACGGGCGATCTCCGCGTCGGCGACACTCGCCGCCTCGCGCAGGTCGCCCTCCGGCAGGTTCAGCCCGGTCGCCTTCGTGAGCGCCTCCAGCAGCTTCACCGACGACGCCGGATAGGTCGACTGCGCGAGGTAGTGCGGCACGTGCGCGGCGAACCCCATCGCGTCGTGCCCCCACTGGCCCAGCCGGTACTCCAGCAGCCCGGCGATGCTGCCCGGCACCTGCAACCGGTTCGGCAGCGGCTGGTGGTCGCCGATGAGATCCTTGCGCGTCGCGTGCGCGGTCAGCCCCAGCGGCCGGGTGTGCGGCGCGCCCATCGGGATGCCGTGGAACCCGACGGTCAGCCGCACCGACCAGCGCTCGACCAGGCTCCGCGCCGCCAGGCAGAACCGCTCCCAGTCGTGATCCGGCTCCGGACCGGTGAACAGCAGGAACGGCGTGTCGTCCGCGTCGTGCAGCAGCCGGACGACCAGCTCCGGCGCGTCGTAGTCGTCCCAGTGGTCCACCGCGTAGGTCATGGTGGGACGCCGCGACCGGTAGTCGATCAGCCGGTCGACGTCGAACCGCGCGACCACGCGGTTATCCCCGCCGTCCAGCAGGTGTTCGGTGAGCAGCCGTCCCGCGGAGCCCGCGTCCATGAACCCTTCGAAGGAGTGCAGCAGCACCGCCCCGGTCAGATCGGGAACATCCGAGTCCACCTCGTACAGATCCTCGGGATCGAGTCCCACTGATCCTCCTGCCGCTCGCTGTCGGTTACGCCGTCCCCCGGTCAACGCGGCGCGCCCCCACGTCCATTCCCTTCGGGAGACCGTGATGGTAACGCCACGCGCTGGAGCGCGGATGGACCAGCTCATGACAGTTGTCGTGGTCGCGTCACTTCCCGATACGGCACGCTGAGGAGGTGAACGGACAAACCACGGCGTTGCGCCTGCGCCCGCCGGAACACCGCGTGAGCCGCCGGGCCATCGGATACTGGACCGCGACGGCGGGCGCGGGCTGGGCGATCGTCATCGCCGTGCTGGCCGTCATCGTCCTCACCAGCGACGATCCGCCGTCCTGGCTGTCGGTGGCGCTCCTGGTCGCCTGCGTGCTCGGGCCGCTGCACCTGCTCGTGATGCCGCAGTGGCGTTATCGCGTGCACCGCTGGGAGGTCACCGGCGACGCCGTGTACACACAGGCGGGCTGGCTCAAACAGCAGTGGCGCATCGCGCCGGTGTCGCGCATCCAGACCGTCGACATCGAGCGCGACCCGGTGGAGCAGCTGTTCGGGCTCGCCAAGATCACCATCACCACGGCGTCCTCGGCCGGGCCGCTGCGGATCTCCGGGCTCGACCACGCCACGGCGCTCGCCCTCGCCGACGAGCTCACCCAGCGGACCAGGACCGTGCGGGGCGACGCGACGTGAACACCACCGAGAACGACGTCGCGACCACACCGGCCGAAGACACCGGCGAAGCGCGCTGGCACCGGCTGGACCGGCGCATGCTGCTCATCCGCCCGGTGCTGGACGTCGTGAAGTCCATCCCGGTGCTGTTCGGGGCACTGATACTGGGGAACGGCAACGGCTGGCAGTGGATCGGGCTGGTGGCCACCGGGCTCGCCGTGTTCGTCGGCGTCTCCCACGTACTGACCTCGCGCTACCGCGTCACCGGCGAACAGGTCGAGTGGCGTACCGGGCTGCTGCTGCGCAAGCACCGCGCCGTCCCGCGCGACCGCATCCGCGCCGTCGACGTCACCTCCGAGCCGAAGCACCGCCTCTTCTCCCTCGCCGCGGTGCGCATCGGCACCGGACGGCACAACCACGGCAAGGGGCCGGGCAAGGACGAACTGGTCCTCGACGCGGTGACCAAGCAGGAGGCGCGACGGCTCCGCACCCTCCTGTTGCACCGCAAGGCGGAACCCGCCGCCGAAACAGCCGAAACCGCCGAAGTCACCGGCAGCACCGGCGACGCCCCGGCCGGGCCGCCGGAAATCCCGCTCGCCGCGGTGGACAGGCGCTGGCTGCGGTACGCGCCGTTCACGCTGTCCGGCCTCGCGGTCATCGGCGCGCTGGTCGGCACCGTCTACCACTTCGCGCACGAACTGCACCTCGACCCGGTCGAGCTGGGCCCGGTGCGCTCGCTGGCCGACCAGGTCACCGCCGCGCCGCTCTGGCTGGTCGTCGTACTGGCCGCGGCCGCGCTGCTCGTGGTCGTGTCGCTGCTGTCCGTCGGCGGGTACGTCCTGTCGTTCTGGAACTTCCGGCTCACCCGCGAGCCCGAGGGCACCCTGCACATCCGCCGTGGCCTGATCACCACCCGCTCGGTGTCGATCGAGGAGGACCGCCTGCGCGGCGCCGAAATCAAGGAACCGCTCCCGCTGCGTCTCGTCGGCGGGGCCCGCGCCACGGCGGTCGCGTCCGGGCTGCACCACGGCGGCCGTGAGGACGGCGGCGGCCTGCTGCTGCCCCCGGCCCCGGTCGCCCGGGCCCACGAGGTCGTCGCGGACGTGCTCGGCGAGGACCCGCTCGGCCCCGGGCTCGTCCGGCATCCGCGCCGGGCGCTGCACCGGCGGCTGAGCCGGGCGATCCTCGGCACCGCGCTGCTCGCGGCGGTACTGGCCGGGCTCGCGTGGATCGGCTTCCTGCCGGACTGGCCATGGCTCACCGCGTGCGCGCTGCTCCCGGTCGCGGCCCTCGTCGGCTGGGACCGCTACCGCGCGCTCGGGCACCGGCTCACCGGCAGGCACCTGGTCACCCGTTCCGGCTCGCTGGCCAGGAGCACCGCGGTGATCCGCTGCGACGGGCTCACCGGGATCGTGCTCGACCGCTCGTTCTTCCAGCGCCGCGCGGGCCTGGTCACCCTGATCGCCCCGATCGCCGCGGGCAAGGGCGGCTACCAGGTCGTCGACGTCGCCGAATCCGACGCCCTCGCCCTCGCCGACGCCGCCCTCCCCGGCCTCCTCACCCCGTTCCTCACACGTAACTCGCGTGATTGAGGCCGCGACTCACGTGATTGGCGGCGCGACTCACGAGTTACGCCACCAATCACGCGAGTTACGTGGGTGAACACGCGAGTTACGTGGTGAGGCCGCGGAGGATGACCGCGAGGCCGTGTTCGAAGTGGTCGTCGTGGTGGGGGGCGGGGACGTGGGCGAGGGCCTCGGCGGTGTTCGGGTACAGCTCGGGATCGAGCGCGGTCTCCAGTTCACGGGTCTTCGCGCCGTCGGCGGGCAGCTCGCGCGCGGCCTGCTCCTCCACGGTGTGCCCGACGACGAAGTACACCAGCGTGTCACCGGACCACACCGCGGACCGCGCGGAAAGCCCGCCACGCCGCAGCAACGTCACCATCAGCTCCCCGAACGCCAGCGCGTTCGGCGCCGCGAACAGCAGCCCGGAGAACAACCGCGCGCCGTCCCGCCGGGAGAGCAGCACCGCCCGGAAGCGGCGCATCAGCTCCGCGAGGCGGTCACGCCACTCCCCTTCGCCGTCGAAATCCCGCACGACGTCGCCGAGCAGCGACTCCGCCATCGCCTCCAGCACCATCCGCTTCGTGCGGAAATGCCAGTACGTCGCGCCGTTCTGCACCCCGAGCGTGTCCGCGAGCCGCCGCATGGTCAGCTTGTCCAGGCCGACCTCGTCCAGCAGGTCCAGCGCGCCGGCCACCACCGTCTCCCTGCTGAGCCGCATCAGCCCTCCTTCCAGCCCGTGACCAGCGCGGCCAGACCGTCCATATCGGACGGCGGGGCCGAGCCACGCCATGCTACGTGCAGATCGGGCCGCAGCAGGACGAACGGGTGACCGTAGACCGCCGCGGCGTCGGCCGAGGGCACGTCACAACACCGGAACGGCGCACCCAACCTGGCGAAAGCCTTGGCCAGCGCGGAGAAATCACCCCCGGCGCCGACGCGGAGCATGGTGTACTCCGCACCCAACATATCCTGCACCGCCCCGCCGTCGTCCAGCCAGACGTGCGGCAGCCGCGCGCCCGGCGCCGTCGTCGGCTCGTAGGCGAAGCCGTCCGGATCGGGCGCGGGCCCGTCGTCGTGCGCGATGATCGGCGAGTCCAGGTACCGGTAGCCCAGCTCGATCCCGAGCAGGTCGTTGCTCAGCCGCTGCTCCCGGTCCGCCCGCTCGGCCAGCGCCGCCCGCGCCGCCTCCCCCTCGGCGCCGGGTTCGGTGATCTGCGGGCACCACAGGCTCCGCCACGCCACCCGGCCCAGCGTCGCCCGGCGCGACGCCCCGACGTTGCGGATCCCGACCGGGCGCCGTTCCGCCTCGTACGCGTCCAGCAGCCCGGGCCCGGCCCACCCCCGCAGGGTCCCGGTGAGCTTCCACGCGAGATCGACGGCGTCGGCGTGCCCGGTGTTCATCCCGAGCCCGCCCGCCGGGATCATCAGGTGCACCGCGTCACCGGCGAGCAGCACCCGCCGGTCGCGGTAGCGGTCGGCGACCATCAGCCGCTGCCGCCAGGTGCCCAGGTACTCCGTCCGGTAGGCGATCGGGAAGCCGACGCGCCGTTCGAACAACGCGGGCATCTCCGTTTCCGCCAGGCCCGTGGCGTGCAACGAGAACCGCCGCGTGTCGTCCTGCACGACCAGGTAGGAGGAGAGCCGGTCGGCGAAGTGGTAGTGCCTGCCGCGCCCGGCCGGGATGCGCGCGTACAGCTCGTCGCTGGCGAACAGTGCCTGCCGCATCTCCAGCCGCGACTCGCCCCGCAACGCGACGCCGAGCCCGCGCCGCACGGTGCTGCCCGCGCCGTCGCAGCCGACGAGGTAGGCCGCCCGCACGGATTCCGCGGTGCCGTCCGCCCGCGTGATCGTCGCGGTCACCCCGTGCTCGTCCTGCGCGAACGCGGTCAGCTCGTGCCCGAAGTCGACGCGCGCGCAGGGCAGCGCGTCGGCCGCCGCGCGCAACAGCGGTTCCAGCGTGTACTGCGAAATCACCTGGGACGGCTCGGCGGGACAACTCCCGTCCCGTACCGCGCGATAGGCGGCCTTGAGCCGGTTTACCGACGGGTATTCGTGGTGCACCAGCGGCCGCCCGGTCAGGTCCTGCAGACAGATGAAGACATCCATCGGCACATCACCGTCGAGACCGGCCGCACGAATTGCGTCGGCGAGCCCGAATCTACGGAAATTTTCCATTGTCCGCGCATTACACCGCTCCATTTTCGGCAATCGTCCCGGCGCGGCGCGTTTGTCCACGACCCGGACGTGGATTCCGCCGCGCGCCAGCGCGATCGCGAGGGTCAGCCCCACCGGCCCCGCCCCGGCCACCAGCACTTCGGGCATGTGACGGCCCGGCTATCCGGCCGCGGCGGGTTCGCCGAGATCGAGCAGGCGGGTGACGTTGCCGTGGTAGATCGCGGCCCGTTCCGCGTCGGTCAGGTCCAGCGCCGCCAGGTTCCCGACGGTCGCGCGGATGTAGCCGGGACCCTTCTCCGGGTCGTAGGGGCTGTCCGACCCGAACAGCACCTTGTCCACGCCATAGAAGCGGATCGAGGTGCGCAGGGCGTCCTCCGCTCCGAAAAGCGCGGTGTCGACGTGGAACATCCGGAAGTAGTCGAGGGGCCGCCGGGTGAGCGGGTATCCCGTGACGTCGGCCTTCTCGTCCCCCGGGGTCCGCGCGCCGAGCTGGTCCCAGCCCGGCCCGACCCGGCCCGCGAAGTGCGGCACCATCGCGCCGCCGTGGTGGATGAGGAACTTCAGCCCCGGCCACCGTTCGAGCACCCCGGAGAACACCATCCGCGCCATGAACACGGAAAGGTCGTACTCCCAGCCGAACGCCCACCAGATCTCGAACCGGGACCGGCGCTCGGCCGGGTAGTCCGGCCACGCCGCGGTCCGGTTCGGGTGCACCTGGACCAGCTTCCCGCTGGCCGCCAGCCGCGCCCACAGCGGGTCGAACCGCGGCTCGTCCAGCGGATGCCCGTTGACATGACAGTAGATCTGCACGCCAAGCGCGCCGAGTTCGCCGAAGCAGAAGTCGATCTCCGCCAGCGCGCGGTCGACGTCGTTGAGCGCGACGGCCCCGCAGAACCCGGCGAACCGGTCGGGATGGCGGGCCACCAGCCCGGCGAGCTCCTCGTTGGCCAGCCTGGCGAATTCCGCGCAGCGCGCGGGCGGGCCGAAGTCCTCCAGCGGGGGCGCCGCGACGTTGAGGATCTGCCGGTAGTCGCCGAACTCGTCCAGCTGCCGGAAACGGACATCGAGATCGGTGAGCGCCGGAATCGCGCGGGTACGATTCTGCAGATTCCGCACCGCGGGCGCGTCGTCGATGGCGAAGAACCCCTTCGCGAACCGGGGCGGAAGGATGTGACAGAACGCGTCGATCTTCACCGATCGCTCCCTCCGCGCGGGTCCCCGCACGACTCTGGTCACTGTTTTACATATCGTGCTAATTTATTCACTCGATGTGATAGCGAAGGTAGTTCGCGCCGCCCGGAGAGGTCAAGATGTCCCCTGCCGCACGCCCCATCGACAGTGCCGCACCACCCCGTCGCACCCCCGGCGCCAGCAGTTCGCGGAAGGTCCTGCAGCTCCTGCTCGCGTTTTCCGAACGCCGCTGGGAATGCAGTGTCGCCGAACTCGCCGGGCTCATCGGCACCCCCGTCGCCACCACCTACCGCTATGTCGCGCTGCTCAAGGAACTCCAGCTGCTCGAAGAGGGCAGAGCCGGCCGGTACCACCTCACCAGCCAGGTGATGCCACTGGCGCGCGCGGCACAGCTGGCCAACGACCTCGCCCGGCTCGCCAAGCCCGCGATGGAGGACGCGGCACGGGAACTCGGCGAAACCATCATGCTGTTCCAGCAGTTCGGCGACGTCGCCGTGTGCGCGGACAGGGTCGAATGCGACAAGGCCATGCGTTTCACGTTCCAGCCTGGGCATTCGCTGCCGCTGGGCACCGGGGCGTCGGGCAAGATGCTGCTCGCGCTGCTGCCCGAGGCCGAGCGCGAACGCCGCATGCCCGCCATCGTCCAGCGGCGCGGCGCCGGCGTGCGCGAGGAGCTCCGGCGGGCCATGCTCAACCGCTATTCCACCAGCCACGCGGAAATCGACGAGGGCGTGTGGGCCTGCTCGGTCCCGGTGCACACCGCGGGCAGCAGGCCGACGGTGCTCAGCATGGCCGGCCCGGCCGCGCGGATCGCCGACGACCAGAAACGCACCTCCATCACCGCTTTGCAGGCGTACGCGAATCGCATCCAGAAGGCCGTTTCCTCCTACTCACTGTGAACGGCCGATTCGGTACTCCGCTATTCGGTCGATTGACGACGACAAAGCCGCCACGCTAGATTCGCCATCGTATTTTCTCATTCGATTCTCACAATGTGCCAAATGGCGGCTGTCCTTCGACCTCGCGGAGCACTCGTGCGGAGACCGTGGCTGTCCCTGGCGCTCACGGCCGCCCTCGGCACGGTCTCGCTGACCGCCTGCGGTTCCGCGCATCCGGCCCGCCCGGCCAACCTCGTCACCATGACGGTCGCCGCGCCCTCGGTGACCGACTTCGACGACTACGTCGCGAAGGCGAAAGGCTTCTACGCCAAGCACGGGGTCACCGTCCGGCGGACGCAGACCGGGACCGCGACCCAGTCGGTGCAGTTGCTGGCGACCGGCGAGGTCGACGTCGGCAGGGGCCTGGCCAACACCGTGCTCGCCCGGCTGCGCACCGGCGGCGCGCTGGACTTCGTCGACGTCGCCGACACCACGGTCCGGCCGCCGTTCGTCATGTCCGCCAAAGGAATCAGCGGTTTCGCCGCGCTGGCGGGCACCGCGGTCGGGATCCCGTCGCCGACCGACCAGGCCACCGTCGTCACCTACCAGCTGCTCCAGCGCATGGGCGTCGACCCGGCCACGGTCGAGATGGTCCCGACCGGGGGCACCGGGAACCGGCTCGCCGCGATGAACGTGGGCGGGACGTCCTCGACCATGCTGCTGCCGCCGGTCAACTTCACCGCCGAACAGCAGGGCACGCACCGGCTCGGCTACCTGCCGGAACTGCTCGGCCCCGGCTACCAGTTCTCGTTCACCGGCGTCGTCGTCCGCGCGTCCTGGGCCCGAGACCACCGCGACGAACTGGTCCGCTACCTCGCCGCCCGCGACGACGCCCTGCGATGGCTGCACGAGCCCGCCAACGCCGAGGAAGCCACCAAGATCCTCGCCGCCGAGACGAAAATCCCGCCGCAGCGCGCGAAACAGACCTACGAACTGCTGTTCCGCTCGAAGGTCCCCGCCTTCGCCGACCGGATCGGGATCAGCCTCCCGGCCGGCGAAGGCGTCGTCGACGGACTGCGCCTCGTCGGCCTGCTCCCCGGCGGCCCCGTCGACGTCCGGGAGTTCGTCGACGATTCCTACGCCGCCGAAGCCAGGGGGTCCGGGCGATGACCAGAACGCGCACCAGGACGCTGGGCGCGGTGTCCGTGCTCGGCGGGATCGCGCTGTGGGAACTGTTGTCCCGCACCGTGTTCGACCCGCTGTTCCTGCCACCGCCGAGCGCGATCTGGACCCGGTTCCTCGAACTGGCCGCCGACGGGAGCCTCCCGCGCGACCTCGGCGTCTCCGCGCGGACGTACCTGCTGGGGCTCGCGTTCGCGATCGTCGGCGGCGTCGTGGCCGGGGTCGCGATGGCCTCCTCGGCGCCGATCCGCGACCTGCTCGACCCGTGGGTGTCCGCGCTCAACGCGACGCCGGTGATCGCGCTCGCGCCGCTGTTCGTCCTGATGCTGGGCCTCGGCATCGCGTCGAAGGTGGTGATCTGCGCGATCGTGATGGTCTTCCCCATCCTGATCAACACCTACGCCGGCTTCTCCACGACCGACCCACACCTGGTCGAGGTCGCCCGCGCGTACGCCGCGACGCGATGGCAGAACTACGTCAAGATCAAGCTGCCGATGGCGTTGCCCATGGTGCTCGCCGGACTGCGGCTGGCCGCTGCGCACGGCCTGGTCGGCGTGGTCGTCTCGGAGCTGTTCGGCGCCAAGGCCGGGATCGGGCTGCTGATCCAGAGCTCCGCGGAAACCTTCGACACCCGGGGCCTGTTCGTCGGCGTGGTGGTACTCGGCGTCGTCGGGGTCGTCATCACCTACGCGCTCGCCGCGGTGGAACGGCGGGTGGGACGCTGGCGCGTCGTCCAGCGACAGGAGGGGACCGCGTGAGCGACGCGTCCGCGAAGCTGCGGCTGGAGAACCTCGGCAAGACCTTCCGGCGCGAGGGATCCGAGGTCGAGGCGCTGCACGGGATCGATCTCGACGTCCCGGCCGGCGAGTTCGTCTCGGTCGTCGGCGCCTCGGGCTGCGGCAAGAGCACGCTCCTGCGGCTGGTGGACGGGCTGATCCCGGCCACCACCGGCACGGTGACACTGCACGGCAGGCCGGTGCGGGGCCCCGGCCAGGACCGCGCGCTCGTCTTCCAGCAGGACCGGCTGCTGCCGTGGCGCACCGTCGCCAGGAACGTCGGGCTCGGCCTCGAGTTCCACGGACTGTCCAAAAAGGAATGCGCGGCGAAGGCCGCCGAACTGCTCGACCTCGTCGGGCTCCCCGGGTTCGCGGATGCCTACCCGCACGAGCTGTCCGGCGGGATGCGCCAGCGGGTCAACATCGCCCGCGCGCTCGCCGTCGACCCGGACGTGCTGCTGATGGACGAGCCGTTCGCCGCGCTGGACGGCCAGACCCGCGAGCTGATGCAGGGCGAGCTGCTGCGGATCTGGGCGCAGCGCGCGAAAACCGTGCTGTTCGTCACCCACCAGGTCGACGAGGCGGTGTACCTGTCCGACCGGATCGTGGTCCTCACCGCGCGGCCGGGCCGGGTGCGGGCCGTCCTCGACGTCACGCTGCCACGGCCCCGAACGCTGGCTGTGAAGCGTTCTCCGGAGTTCGCCCGGCACGTCGAGCACGTGTGGAGCCTGATCGAAGGCGAGGTCCGGCAGTCGATGGAGCGCGAGCTGCTGGCCGGGCGCCGCGACGAAACGCGTTCGCGCGAGGGCGGCGAACACGGTAGGACTGTCGGGTGATCCGTTCCGCGTCCAGTGAAGACCTTCCGGTCCTGCGCGACATCGAGCGTGCCGCCGGCGCGCCCTTCCGCACGCTCGGCATGACCTCGATCGCCGAGGACGAACCGCCGTCGATCGAGGAGCTGGCCGCCTACCAGCGGGCCGGCCGCGCCTGGGTCTGCACCGACGAGCGGGACCGGCCGGTCGCCTACTTGCTGGCCGAGATCGTCGACGGGTTCGCGCACATCGAACAGGTCTCGGTCCGGCCCAGCCACGCCCGGCGCGGGCTCGGCCGCTCGCTGATCGACGCCGTGGACGGCTGGGCCGCGGACCACGGCCTCGCCGGGCTCACCCTCACCACCTACGCCGAGGTCCCCTGGAACGCGCCGTACTACGAACGGCTGAACTTCGAGATCGTCGACGACGCCGAGCTGAGCGACGGGCTCCGCACGATCCGGCGGCACGAGGCGGCCCGCGGCCTCGACGCGTGGCCCCGCGTCGTGATGCGCCGCACCCCCTCGACGTCCACAGTGGACGCTTGAGCCGTACGGAAAACCCGCTGCCCCCGCGTGGGGCGGCGTGTTAACGTGGGGCGGCCGTACCGACCTGGGGAGCTGAGTTGATGACTGTCGTGGAACGCGCCACCGTGCGTGTCACCCGGATCATCCTCGTATCCCGGGTCCCGGTCTGAGCACTGCCCGTATCGGGACCCCTGAACCAAGGGTCTCCACGTTGTCTCGTTCTTCCGATCATATTTCCGCTTTCTTCGCGCTGCGCCACGGACTGCCCCGGCAGGGCCCGGGTTCGGACGCCACCACCCGGCACCTGCTCCGGCTGGCCGGGCGGCTGCCGTCCCGGCCGCGGGTGCTGGACGTGGGCTGCGGTTCCGGCCGCTCCGCGCTGCTGCTGGCCGCCGAGGCGGGCGCCGACGTCGTCGCCGTCGACACCCATCAGCCGTTCCTCGACGAACTCACCGCCGAGGCGGCACGTCGCGGGCTGGCCGAGCGGGTCACCCCCGTGCGCTGGTCGATGGCCGAACTGCCCTACGCCGACGCCGGTTTCGACCTGATCTGGGCCGAGGGCTCGGCCTTCGTCCTCGGTTTCGACACCGCGCTGCGGAGGTGGCGGCGGCTGCTCGCGCCCGACGGCGTCCTCGTCGTCACCGAGGCCGAGTGGAGCACTCCCACCCCCTCGCCGCGTTCGCGGGCCTTCTGGGACAGCGGCTATCCGCTGCGTTCCCCCGAAGAGAACGTCGCGGCCGCCGAAGCCGCCGGCTATCACGTCGGCGCGCACTGGCCGCTGCCCGACGAGGACTGGTGGCACGACTGCTACACGCCGCTGTCCGCACACCTCGACGCCGCCGACCCGGCCCTCCCTGGCATGGCCGCGGCGATCGAGGCCGCCCGGGAGGAGATCTCCCTGCGGCGCGACCACGGCGACGACTACCACTACGCCGGGTACGTCCTGCGTCCCCGCACCCCGCACGAGAACGGAACCACCATGACCTGGCACACCCGGCCCGAAACGGCCGCCGACATCCCGGCGATCCACGCGATCACCGCCGCCGCCTTCCCGACGCGCGAGGAGGCCGACCTCGTCGACGCCCTGCGCGCCGACCCCGGCGCGTGGATCGACGGCCTGTCGTGGGTGGCCGAGGCCCCGGACGGCACGCTCGCCGCCCACGCCCTGTTCACCCGCTGCCACGTCGACGACGCTCCCGCGCTGTGCCTCGCGCCGTGCTCGACGCTGCCCGCGTTCCAACGTCAGGGCGGCGGCTCGGCCGCGATCCGTGCCGGGCTCGACGCGGCGAAGGCGCTGGGCGAGAACCTCGTGCTCGTACTCGGACACCCCGAGTACTACCCGAGGTTCGGCTTCGTCCCCGCTTCGCGATGGGGCATCCGGCCGTCGTTCGAGGTACCCGACGAGGCGATGATGGCACTGACCCTCGACCCGTCGCGGCCGGTGACCGGCGGCGTCATCCGGTACCCGGCGGCGTTCGGCGTCTGACCTTCTCGCTCGCCCGGGGGACCCGGGTGGCGAAGATTGTCGAACACGTGTTCTACTGACGTGGCCGGTCCCGGAGGGGGAAGCTCCGCGGGCCGGCCCACCCAGTACAGGAGGCACCGTGGCGGTCAAGATCACCCATCTCACCAACGGCCAGCAGGTCCGCTTCGCCAACGCGGACGGCGCGCGCCGGTACGCCGAGATCATGGGCGGCGGCGTGGACAAGTGGCGGTTCACGGTGGTCCCCGCCGAGCGGCCCGCGGTGTTCGCCACCGCGTCTCTTCAAGCTGCGTCTCTTCAGGAAATGTCGGTGCCGGTGGTTAACGTCCCGGTATGGCGTATGACTTCCAAGTGACCGTGGACGCGGCCGACCCGCACGTGCTCGCCGACTGGTGGGCGGAGACGCTCGGCTGGCAGACCGAACCGACCGACGAGGCGTTCGTGCGCGAGATGATCGCCAAGGGCTACGCGACGGAGGCGGAGACCAGAACGTACCGGGGCTCCCTCGTGTGGAAGTCCGGCGCGGCGATCCGACATCCGGACTCGCCCGCGGGCGGCCCGCCGAAACGCGTGCTGTTCCAGTTGGTCCCGGAGGCCAAGACGGTCAAGAATCGCGTGCACCTGGACGTCTGGGTCGGCGCGGCGAACGTCGAGGAGCAGCGGGAGAAGCTGGCCGGGCGGGGCGCGACGTTCCTGCACCGAGGGCGGCAGGGGCCACACAGCTGGGTCACCATGGCCGATCCGGAGAACAACGAGTTCTGCATCTCCTGACCCGTCGGCGCGCGATGTCCCGGACGACGCGTTGCGGACGTGCTGAAGGACGCCTTCAGTGCATCCACTGCACTGAAAGCGTCCTTCAGTGCGACCAACGCACCGAAGGCGTCCTTCAGCACCTTCCGTCCACAAAGGACAGCGGGAACGGGCGGGCTAAACCAGGCGGTCCATCGCCCTCGGCAACGCCGAGGCCAGCAGATCCAGCTCCGGTTCGGCGGCGATCAGCGGCGGTGACACGACGATGCCCCGGCCCACCGGGCGCACCAGCACCCCCTCCGCACGGCACAGCCGCTGCAGCCTGCCGGGCGCGCCGGGATCCGTCGCGAGCAGGTCGTCGCGCAGCTCCACCGCGGCGAGAAAACCGAGACCCGCCCGTACCTCGCCGACGAGCGGGTGCGAGCGGAGCCCGGACAGCGCGTCGGCGAGAGGCTTTTCCAGCTCACGGCCACGCGGGATGAGCCCGTCCCGCTCGTAGATGTCGAGGGTCGCGTTCGCCGCCGCGCAGGCCACCGGGTGCCCGGCGTAGGTCGCGCCGTGCCGCAGCACCGGGGCGCCGGGCGCGCCGGTGAAGAACGGCTCCGCCACCCGCGGCGCCACGAGCAGCGCGCCGAGCGGGATCGTCCCGCCGGTGATGCCCTTCGCGGTGGTGATCAGGTCGGGACGCACCGGCCAGCGGTCGATCCCGAACCAGGTGCCCAGCCGTCCGAACGCGGCGATCACGCAGTCGGCGACGAACAACACGTCGTGCCGGTGGCAGATCTCGGCGACCGCCTCGATGTACCCGTCCGGCGGAAGCAGCACGCCCCCGGCGCCGATCACCGGTTCACAGAAGAACGCGGCGACCCGCTCCGGGCCGACCCGCTGGATCTCCGCCTCCAGCGCCTCCGCGCTGTCCCACGCGATGTGCGAGAACCCGCTCGCCTGCGGCCCGAACCCCTCCGCGTTCACCGCGATCCCGCCCGCCGCGGTGCCGAACCCGTGCGTGCCGTGATACCCCTGCACCCGGCCGATCACGTGGACCTTCTCCGGCCGCCCGGTGTGCGCGAAGTACGAGCGCGCGATCTTCACCGCGGTGTCCACGACGTCACCGCCGCCTGAGCCGAGGAACACCTTCGAGCCGGGCACCGGCGCCAGCGCGGAGACCCGCTCGGCCAGCTCCAGCGCGGGCTTGGTGGCGTTGTAGCCGAACAGGTTGTACGAGTCGAGCGTGCGGAGCTGCTCGGTGACCGCGCGCGTGATCTCCTCGCGCCCGTGGCCGAAGTTGGCGTACCACAGGGACGCCGTCGCGTCGAAGTACCGCTCGCCGTCCTCGTCCCAGACATAGGATCCCTCGCCGCGGGTGACGACGAAGCGGTCCCCGTCGACCGCGCCCATGTCCGCGAACGGGTGCCACAGCGGATTCGGCTGTGCTGAAGTCATACCTGCCTCCTGTGCTTTGCGGGACACCCGCACCCGGTCGGCGCCGTGAGCGGTGCTTCGCGATTGTGTGCTCGCGTTGCCTCCTGGTCCTCGCCACCCATCCTGACCCGGATCACCACCGGACGCGAACCAGGAGGTCAGCGGTCATCCCGCCGGTACCAGCGCGGCGAGGTGTTGACCGGCGGGGCGAGCCGCGCGCTGACCACCAGCACGTTCGGCTCGTCCGACTTCACGAACTCACCCAGCCGCCGCCGGAACGCGCGCCCGAACCCGGACACCCGTTCGGCGTGCACACCGAAGGACCGGGCGAGCCCCACGAAGTCCGGACTGTCCCAGTCGACCCCGCGATAGGGCAGGCCCGCGCGCTCCTGGTCGTAGCGCAGCATGCCGTAACCACCGTCGTCGACGAGGACGACGGTCACCGGCAGCTGTTCCGCGGCCAGCGTCGCGAGATCCCCGCAGCCGTAAAGGAAACCACCGTCACCGCTGACACAGACCGCCCGCCCGCCGCCGGCCGCGGCCGTGCCGAGCGAGGCCGGGAACCCGTAGCCGAGCGTGCCCCAGCCCATCGGGTAGGCGAAGCGGCGTGGCGCGCGGAACCGGTGGAAGCCGCCGAGCCAGTAGCCCGCGACGCACATGTCCGAGACCACCACCGCGTCCGGGGGCAGCACTTCCTCCAAAGTGGACAGAAAGTCCGCGGCCTGCGGCTCCTCCTCCCGGATCCGCCGCCGCACCCGGCGGCCGATCCCGGTCAGCCGCGCGGTCAGCTCGGGCAGTCCAGGCCGCTTCGGGACGTCGATCACCTCGACGACCTCGCGGGCGTCACCCACCAGCAGGAAGTCGGGCGGGTAGTTCTTCGCCGCGTCCTGCGCGTCGACATTGACCGCGATCAGCTTCGGCGGCTTCGGCATGAGCCAGTTCTGCGTCATCAGGCCGTCGAAGTCGGTGCCGATCGCGAGCACCACGTCCGCGGTGTCCCACAGCTCGCCGACCTCCGGGCTGTGCACCGGATTCGGGGCCAGGCAAGGATGTTCGGGCGGCAGCAGGCCGCGGGCGGCGAACGTGGTGAGCACCGGCGCGCAGAGCCGTTCGGCCAGCCTGCCGATCGCCTCGCCCGCCCCGGACCGCAGCGCGCCGCCACCGGCCCAGATCAGCGGACGCTTCGCACCCGACAGCAGCGCCTCGACCGCGCTCAGCTCGGAGATGTCGATGCGCGGCGCCAGCGGCGGCGGAGGCGGTTCGCGCCGCGGCGCGGTGTCGCGGAGGTAGTCGGCCGGGATGCCGAGGTAGACCGGGCCGCTCTGCGGCTGCGTGGCCAGCCGGGCCGCGCGGTGCAGGGTGGGGCCGATCTGGTCGGCGGCGCGCACGGTGAACCCGGCCTTGGTCACCGGCGCGAACATCGCCTGCTGGTCCGAGGTCTCGTGCAGCACTCCGCGGACCACGCCGGGCCGCCGCAACGTCGACGGGATGTCGGTGGCGACGACCAGCACCGGCGCCGCCGAGGCCATCGCCTCGCCGACGGCGCCGAGCGTGTTGGCCGCGCCGGGACCGGTGGTGACGAGCGCGACACCGAGCCTGCCGGTGGCCCGCGCGTATCCGTCGGCCGCGTACCCGGCCGTCTGCTCGTGCCGTACCCCGATCAACCGGATACCGGTGTGCGCGAGCGCTTCCCACAGCGGCAGGTTGTGCACCCCGGGGAGTCCGAACGCGACTTCGGTACCCAGGGCGGTCAGGGCGTCCGCGACATGTTCTGCTCCGGTCCGATCACCCACCCCGGCATGCTGCCAGATGATCGAATACGCCAGCAACACCCCCCGTGCACGGGCGGTGGCCCCACGGTTACCACCGGGGTCCGGCGAACTCGCCCTCCGGCGGCGGGCCCGGCGGGGTGCCGTCGCCGAAGGGCCGCCCGCCGAGCGCCTCCCGGCCGTGCGGATCCGTCCAGCCGGACAGATCGGGGCCGAGCGGGACGATCCGCGTCGGGTTCACCTGCTCGTGCACGGCGTAGTAGTGCCGTTTGATGTGGTCGAAATCGACCGTGTCACCGAATCCGGGAGTCTGGAACAAATCGCGCGCATAAGCCCAGAGAACCGGCATTTCGGTCAGCTTGTTCCGGTTGCACTTGAAATGACCGTGGTACACCGCGTCGAACCGGACGAGCGTGGTGAACAGCCGGATGTCCGCCTCGGTGATGGTGTCGCCGACGAGATAGCGCTGCCCGGCCAGCCGCTCGGAAAGCTGGTCAAGGCGGGCGAAAAGCCGTTGGTAGGCGTCCTCGTACGCGGCCTGCTTGCTCGCGAATCCGGCCTGGTACACCGCCGCGTTGACGTCGCGGAAAACGCCGTCGTTGACCTCGTCGATCTCCGCGCGCAGCCGCTCCGGGTACAGCTCGGGCGCGCCGGGCCGGTGCAGCCCGCCCCACTCGGTGGCCAGGTCGAGCGTGATCCGCGGGTAGTCGTTGCTCACCAGCCGTCCGCTCGGCACGTCGACCACCGCCGGGACGCTGATGCCGCCCATGTAGTGCGGGTCGGCGGCGTGGTAGGCCTCGGCGAGGTACCGGATGCCGAGCACCGGATCGCGGTCGTCCGCGTCGAGGGTGAAGCGCCAGCTCTTCTCGTCCTGGATCGGGTCGGCCACCGCGACCGAGAGCGCGGACTCCAGCCCGAGCAGCCGCCGCGCGATCAGCCCCCGGCTCGCCCACGGACAGGCCCGGCTGACCACCAGCCGGTAGCGGCCCGCCTCGACCGGCCAGCCGTCCCGCCCGTCGGCGGTGACGCGCGCGTCGAAATGGTTGGCGGAGCGCCGGAACTCCCCCGTCTTCGGGTCGGTCGGGATCGTCATGCCCCCAGCCTAGAGCGAATCTGCCCGATCGGCCGTGGTGTGCGTACACTCGCCCTCCCGGGGTACCGCGAGGGAAGGTGGTCGGCATGCCGATGATGCCCGTGACCGACTCGATGTTCCTCCTGATCGAGACGCGCGAACATCCGATGCACGTCGGCGGCCTCAGCCTGTTCCGCAAACCCGAGGGCGCCGGGCCCGAGTACCTGCGCGATCTCCGGGCGAACCTGCTCCAGGACGAGAACATGCGCACGGTGTTCCGCCGTCGCCCGACCCGGCCGGTGAACACGCTCGGTCACGTCGCCTGGTCCACCGACACCGACCTCGAGCTCGACTACCACTTCCGGCACTCCGCGCTGCCGGGCCCCGGCCGGATCCGCGAGCTGCTGGAGCTGACGTCGCGCTGGCACAGCACGCTGCTCGACCGGCACCGTCCGCTGTGGGAATCCCACCTCGTCGAGGGTCTCGCCGACGGCCGTTTCGCCCTGTACACGAAGGTCCACCACGCGCTGATGGACGGTGTTTCGGCGCTGCGGCAACTGCAGAACACGCTCAGCGACTCCCCGGACGACCTCGCCTGCCCGCCGCCGTGGGGCACGCGGAACACCGGCGGGACCCGCAACGGCAAAGCACCCGCGTCGTTCCTGCGCACCGCGGGCAGGACGCTCAACCAGCTCGCGGGCATCGCCCCGGTGGCGGTGAAGGTCGCGCGCGAAGCGTTCCAGGAGCACACGCTGACGCTGCCCATGCAGGCCCCGAAGACCATGCTCAACGTGCCGATCGGCGGCGCCCGCCGGTTCGCCGCGCAGTCGTGGTCACTGGACCGGGTCCGCGCCATCGCGACCGCGGCCGGGGTGTCCCGCAACGACGTCGTGCTCGCCATGTGCTCGGGCGCGCTGCGCGACTACCTCATCGAACAGCGCGCGCTGCCGGACGCCCCGCTGATCGCGATGGTGCCGGTTTCCTTGCGCCGCAAGGAAGACAGTGGCACCGCCAGCGGCAACAACATCGGCGCGCTGCTGTGCAACCTGGCCACCGACCAGCCCGACCCCGCGCACCGCCTGGCCGCGATCCACGCCTCGATGCGCAACGGGAAGCGGCTGTTCTCCGAGCTGTCCCCGTTGCAGACACTGGCGTTGTCCGGCATCAACGTCGCCGCGCTCGGTGTCTCGCCGCTGCCCGGTGTCGTGGAGAACACGCGGCCGCCGTTCAACCTGGTGATCTCGAACGTCCCCGGCCCGCGCAAGCAGATGTACTGGAACGGCGCGCAGCTCGACGGCATCTACCCCGCGTCGGTACTGCTCGACGGGCAGGCCCTCAACATCACCCTGACCAGCAACGGCGACAACCTCGACTTCGGCATCACCGGCTGTCGCCGCAGCGTCCCGCACCTGCAACGCATCCTCGTCCACCTCGACACGGCCTTGGCGGAACTGGAAAACGCCGCACTGGCCGCGTGATTCAGTCGGCAGGCCACTCGTAGGACAGCTCGTAGCGATCGGCGGCGAGCACCATGTCGTTCATCTCGACCGGCGTGCCGTCCTCGGTGTAAGCCACCCTGGTCACGGTGATCACCGGGACACCCTCGGCGAGCTGCAACTGCGTCGCCTCGTCCGGCGTTGGCATCCGCGCGCCGACATGTTCGACGAAGGAACCCAGGCGGTGCCCCGATTCTTCAAGTCGTGCGTACGCACCGCCAGCCCCGGTGTCGACCTCCTCGATCGCGGTGCCGCGCGTCAGCTCACGCGGTAGGCGCGACACCGCGAGTTGCACAACCAGCCCATCGGCGCGCATCACCCGATCCCGCACCGTGATTTCGGTTCCTTCGTCGATGGCGAGGTGCGCGGCTGCCCGCTGATCAGCCTGCTCGAAACGGATCTTCACCGAAGTCGACGGTGTGAACCCGCGGGCGGCAGCGTCGGCGAGGAACGCACCGCGGTTGCGTTCGCGCGCCTCACGAGACAGCCTCGCCCTGGACATGCGCTGAATGCTCGCCGGAGGCCGCACGAACACACCGCGCCCGTGCTCGGAGGTAACAAGACCTTCCGCACGGAGCATGTTGACCGCCTCACGAACAGTCGGCCTCGAAACACCATAGCTGTCAACGAGTTCACGCTCACTGGGCAGTTGCTCGCCCGGCGCGTACTCGCCCGCGGTGATCTTCTCACGAAGGTCGGATGCGACCTGCCTGAACGCTGGGACGCCACTTCTCCGGTCCACCATGCCTCCACTATCCCACTGGTCCTCTTGTCTTGACCAGTTCTCCCTCACATGAGACTCTCTTGTCAAGACGTCATTACAAGTTGCCACGCTGGAGGCGCTGTGACCGAACGACGCGAGGGCGGCGACACATGAACGCGTTGATCTACCTCGATCTCGCCCATGTTCTTCCCGTCGTGGACGGAATCTGGCATCGCATCATCCTGAGCCGGGTGCCGCTGCCCGGCGAGCCGATCACGATGTTGTGCGGGCTTTCGTCCGTGGCCGCGTACGACGACACCAGCAACCGCGAGATACATCTGGTTCCGCGCCAGTGCTGGGATTGCGAAAAGGTCTATCGGCTCCGAAACGGCTACGATCCGCCGCCCTCAGGATACCGATGGCCGGCGCGCTAATCGGGCACGATCTTCAGCCGCTTGCGACCAGGGCCGAGATACCACCAGCTGGTGATCCGGTAGTCGGTGAACACGATGGTGCCCTGATTGTTGCCGAACGGCACATTTCCGTCACCACTGTAGTGGAAGGTGAAATCCCCCGGGGGCGAGGAAAACCGGTGGGTGACGCAGTATCCGGGTAGCATGGCGTATCCCGAAACGACCGCCGGGTCCCATGGCCGCCCCGCCGCCCGGCTCGCCACCACCATTTCGTCGAACTCACGCTGTTTGGCAAGTGCGTACCGCATGAATTCCGCGATATGCGCGCAGAGCGCACTCTTGACCGTCTCCCTGCTCTTCGCCGCCGAGTCACTGAGCGCCTCACTGACGGCGACGGCGGCCTGCTTGGCGACAACGGCGCCGAGCCCGCCACTGACCGCGCCCAGCGCCGAGCCCGCGGTCAGGCCACCCACCAGGATGCCGTACTGGCGCACGGTGTAGGAGTCCAGGCTGTGCGCCCTGGCCGCGCGGTAGAGCAGGCTCCGCGCCATCGCGGTCGGTTCGAGCGGGGTGAGCCGGAACCTGCCGTCGCCGAACACCAACCACCATTCGATGATCCTGCCGTGTTTGACGACCGCGTGCCCGAAGCAGGGATTGACCCGAAAACGCGCCAGCCCGGTGAGCCAGTTTCCGATCGAGGTGTACACCTTGTCCGGATTGGTGTAGAAGACGTCCAGTCTGCCCGGCTCTTCGTAGCGCCGGTGCTGGACGATGGCGTGGTAACCGTGGAACGTGGCCTGATGAACACCGCCGGTGGCCGCCAGTTCCGCCCGAGTTTCCGCCAGGCTCATCAAAGCCGCGCCGTGGGGTCTGGTGAACCGTTCTTCGAGAAGTTCGACGAGTTTTTCACCGACGTGGTCATAAGGCATCATCATGAATTCTTCCCGCCTTCCGGAACGCGTACCACGAAGCCGGAAGTCGCCGGAGAAGCTCACCCCGTTACGTATTGCCGATTCGCACGTGGTGGCAACGAAGAAGGTGAATCCTTCGCAAGAAAGCTTACCGGCTCAGGAACGATTTCGAGCCATCACCGGCGGGATATCAACAGGCTTCGCATCGCGTACGAGCACGAAGGTCAGTCCACAGGCGACGATGGCGACCCCGGCCGCGAGCGCGAACGCCGGGCGATACCCGAAGTGTGCGGCGACCACTCCGCCGATCGGGCCCGCGGCGAGAATTCCCAAGTCCCACAAGGAAGTGATCGAACCGACCGCGGTACCCGGCCGGATCGCGCCGGTGCGCTGCAACGTCATCGCCGTCGTCGCGGGGAAGATCGTGCCGATACCGACGCCGGTGATCGCGGCGCCCAGCAGGGCGAAGAACTCGGTGGGCACGGTGGCGAGCAGCGTCAGCCCGGCGCATTCGACGAGCAGCACGATTCGCGCCACCACCGCACCGCCGTAGCGGTCAACCAGCGGGCTGCCGAGCGACCTGGTGAGCAGGAACGCGACCGCGAACACCGCGAGCCCGAGATTCTGCCCGCCGATCCCGTCGCTCAGGTACAGCACCAGCAGCGCGGTCAGGCTGCCGTAGCCGTACGCCGCCATGCCCAGGCAGAGGCCGGGCAGCCCGGCCCCGCGCGGCAGGACCTCCCGCCACGACCGCGGCCGGATCGGCACCGGATCCGCGAGCGGTGGCGGACGCCGGGTCGTCGCGGCCAGCACCGCCGACACGACCGGCAGCGCGATCACCGCTCCCCACACCGCACGCGCGCCGCCGATGTCGTGCAGGACCACCGCGAGCAGCGGCCCCAGCGTGAGCCCACCCCACATCGACAGGCCGAACCAGCCGGACACCCGCCCACGCCGATCCGCGGGCGCGGCCGCGAGAACCCACGGCAGACTCGCCGAGAACAGCATCCCCTCGCCGATCCCCATCAGCAGCCGCGCGACGAGCAACGTCCCGACATCCGGCGCGAACAGGTGTCCGGCCGCCGCCATCGAGGTCAGCACACCACCGGCCAGCACCACCGCCCGTGCCCGCCCGGCGTCGCCCGCCCGCCCCGCGAACGGCCGCGTGCTCGCCGCCGCCGCGAAGGCGACCCCGACCAGCAGACCCGTCGTCGCCGGGCCGGCGCCGAACGTCGCCACGGCATAGCCCGGCAATTCCTGCAACGTCGCCCCGAGGGCGAGATAGCCGCACAGCACGCCCGTCCACAACCGCCGCAGCGGGACTTCGGCATCACTCATGAGCCGCACAGTACAGATCGGTACTGTCGAAAGTACAGAGTGGTACTGTGTGTTTCGTGACCCAGGAGGCGACCCGGGAGCGGATCCTCGAAACCGCGGCCGGACTGTTCTACGAAAAGGGCGTCCACGCGGTGGGCGTCAACGAGATCGCGGCGCGCGCGGCGGCGTCGAAGCTGAGCCTGTACCGCTACTTCGAATCCAAGGAGCGGCTCGTCGAGGCGATGCTCGCCGAACACAGCGACCGCATCCACGCCTGGCTGATCCGCAACACCGCCGACGCGCCCGCCGGGCCACCGCGCGTGCTTTCGGTGTTCGAGCTGCTGCTCGAATGGTTCGCCCAGCCCGGCTACGGCGGCTGCACCGTCGTCAACACCGTCACCGACACCCGCGCGGCACCGGCGATCGCCGCGATCGCCAGGCGCCACCTCGCGCGTTATCGCGCGCTCCTCGAGGAAAGGCTCCGCGAGATGGGCGTCGCCGACCCGATTCCCCTTGCCCGGCAACTACTTCTGCTCATCGAAGGAGCGAGCGTGGTGACCACGATCGACGGCGACCTCGGGGCCGGAGCCGACGCCCGGGCGGCCGCCGAGATACTGCTTCGCGCTCAACCTCCGTCCACGGGATAGCCGGGCAGGTCAGGTGCTGAAGGACGCCTTCAGTGCATCGAGCGCACCTAAGGCGTCCTTCAGCACACCAGCCGCCGGAATGCGGAACCACCATCGAAAGGCTCAGCTGCCGTCGGCGGTGTAGATCTTGCCCGGCGTGACGACCCAGAGCCGGCCGTCGGGCCCGGCGACCTCGTCACGAGTACGGCCGACATCGGTGTAGACCTTGCCACCCTTGCCCGCGGTGTCCAGTTTGTACGTACCGCCCTTGAGCGCGGCCATGTACAGCTTGCCCTTGTAGTACGCGATACCGCTGGGCGTCGCCTCCGAGGTCGGCCACTGGTTGACCGGGTTGGTCATGCCCGAGACGGAGCACTTGCCCTCACACTGGGGCCAGCCGTAGTTCTTGCCCGGCTCGATCCTGTTCAGCTCGTCGACCTTGCTGTCCCCGATCTCCGAGGCGTAGAGCTGGTTGCCGACCCAGGTCAGGCCCTGCACGTTGCGGTGCCCGTAGGAGTAGACCGCGCTGCCGAACGGATTGCCCGGCGCGGGCTTGCCGTCGGGGGTGACGCGCAGGATCTTGCCGCCGAGCGAGTTCTTGTTCTGCGCGTTGTCCCCGTTCTTCGCGTCCCCGGTGCCGACGTAGAGGAACCCGTCCGGGCCGAACTTGATCCGGCCGCCCTGGTGGAACTGCGTACCCCGCGGGATCCCGGTGAGCACCGGCGTCGGCTGCTGGCCGAGCTTGAGCTTCGCGACCCGGTTGTCCGACGAGGTCGTGTAGTAGATGAACACGGTCTGGTCCTGCGCGTACTTCGGCGAGACGGCCAGCCCGAGCAGCCCGGCCTCCTTGGTCACGCTGACGCCTGGCACCGTCTGCACGTCGCTGACCTTGCCGGACTTGTCGATCTTGCTGATCTTCTTGGCGTCCTTCTGGGTGAACAGGGCGGTACCGTCCGGCAGGAAGTCCACCGACCACGCCTCGTCCAGACCACTGGCGACCTGCTTGATCGCCAGTGCCGAAACACCGTCCGCGGCGGCGGGCGCCACGACGCCGAACGCGGCCGCGGCGACCGCGACGGCTCCGACGACGGGAACGGTGAGCTTGCGACACAACGACATTACGCCTCCTGATAGCTGCACCCCGGGAGCTCGGACGGCGGACCGGATGTTCGGGAGACATCCGCGAGGTGGGATATAAACACACCAGGTAGCCGAGCGGCTACCACCGGCAGAGTGGCGAAAGCGCTTTCTGTCCCATTCACCGGGCGCCGAGGGTGACCGATCGGCCAAACGGCATCCACCACTTGATGGATTAGTACCCGGCTTGTGGGACGGGACCTGGCGACGCACGGTCCCGCGCTCCTAGTGTGGCGAGTGCTCGACCCGGTCGTCCGGGCGGACGTCCGGTGCTGCACCACTCACCGATCCGAGGAGTTGCAGATGATCGAAACCACCGAGGTATGGACCACTCCGGACTTCGTCGAGTACGAGACGCCGATGGAGGTCACCGCCTACGCGGCCCGGATGGAATGAGTCCTCCCGCCGGTGGCGTCCGTCCACGCCACCGGCGGCCCACCAGCACCGCACCCTCGGAGGCAGCGCATGTCCCCCTCGTCCCCGCTCCTGAGTCCCGAGGAGTTCGCCGCCGCGCTCCGCGGCCTCGCCCCGCGTTACTGGGGCACGCATCCGTTCCACCACCGCATGCACGCCGGGGAGCTCACCGAGCACGAGCTGAAGACCTGGGCCGCGAACCGGTGGTACTACCAGTGCGTGCTGCCGCAGAAGGACGCGGCGATCATCAGCAACTGCCCGGTGCCGGAAATCCGGCGCCAGTGGCTGGACCGCATCGTCTACCACGACGGCGGCGCCCCGGGCGAGGGCGGAACCGAGCGCTGGCTCCGGTTGTGCACGGCGGTCGGGCTCAGCCGCGAAGAGGTGCTCGACCAGCGGCACGTCGCGCCCGGCGTCCGGTTCGCCGTCGACGCCTACGTGACGTTCGCGCGCTCCAAACCGTGGGTCGAGGCCATCGCCTCCGGACTGACCGAGATGTTCGCCGGGCACCTCATGCAGCGCCGCGTCGTGGACATGCTCGCCAACTACTCGTGGATCGCGCGCGAGGACCTCGCCTACTTCACCAACCGCATCGACGCGGTTTCCGGCGAGGGCAAGGCGACGCTCGACATCGTGATCCAGCACTGCACGACCCGCGAACAGCAGGACAGGGCGATCGCCGCGCTGTCGTTCAAGTGCGACGTGCTGTGGTCGATGCTCGACGCGATAGCGAGCGCCGCGGCGAAGGAGTGAGATGACGACCATCGGCACGGAATCCGTCCCGAAGCTGCGCCGCGGCGTCCGGCTGACCTACGACCGGACACGCGAAACCCACGTGTTGCTGTTTCCCGAAGGGGTGCTGGTGCCGAACCCGACCGCCGCCGCGGTGCTCGAACTGTGTACTGGCGACCGGACCGTTTCCGCGATCGCCGAGAAACTCGGAGCGCGCTATTCCGGCGTCCGCGACCAGGACATCATCGATGTGCTGACGCGGCTGGAGGATCGGCGGATCGTGCAATGGCAGTGAACCCGACCGCGCAGCCACCGCTGGGCATGCTCGCCGAGCTGACCCACCGCTGCCCGCTGCACTGCCCGTACTGCTCCAATCCCGTCGAGCTGACCGCCCGCGAGGCCGAACTGTCCACACAGGACTGGCTGTCGGTGCTTTCGCAGGCGCGGGAGCTGGGTGTGCTGCAGGTGCACATGTCCGGCGGTGAACCGCTGGCCCGGCCCGATCTGCCGGAGCTCGTCGAGCACGCGAGCCGGCTCGGCTGCTACGTCAACCTCGTGACCTCCGGGCTTGGCCTGACCGCATCGCGGCTCGACGACCTCGTCGAGCGCGGCCTCGCGCACGTCCAGCTGTCCGTGCAGGGCGCCACCGCGGAGCGCGCGAACCTCCTGGCGGGCGCGCGGGCGCACGACCACAAGCTCGCCGCCGCCGAACTGATCAGGAAGGCCGATCTCCCGCTCACCGTGAACGTCGTGCTGCACCGGCGAAACCACGACCAGCTGCCCGGGATGATCGCGCTCGCCGAGCGGATGGGCGCGGACCGCCTCGAACTGGCGAACACGCAGTACTACGGCTGGGCGCTGCGCAACCGTGAGGCGCTGATGCCGACCCGCGCGCAGCTCGACGTCGCCGAGCCGATCGTGCGCGAGGCCACCGAGCGGCTGCGCGGGAGCATGGAGATCGTGTACGTCGTCGCGGACTACTACGAGCCCTACCCGAAGCCGTGCATGTACGGCTGGGGCGCGCGCCAGCTCACCGTCGCCCCCGACGGCACCGTGCTGCCCTGCCCGGCGGCCACCGCGATCACGACCCTGGAACTGGACAACGTCAGGGAAAAGCCGCTCAAGGAGATCTGGTACGAGTCGTCCTCCTTCAACGCCTACCGCGGCGAGGACTGGATGAGCGAACCGTGCCGGACCTGCGACCGGCGCTCGGTCGACTTCGGCGGCTGCCGCTGCCAGGCGTTCCTGCTCACCGGCGACGCGGCCGCGACGGACCCGGTGTGCTCGCGCTCGCCGAACCGCGACGTCGTCGACGTCATCCTGGCCGCGCCGCCACCCGCGACGGCACCGGACCTGGTGATGCGCACGGTGACCACGCGATGAAGGTCATCCTGCTCGGGACCGCGGCGGGCGGCGGGTTCCCGCAGTGGAACTGCGCGTGCCGCCTGTGCACCTCCGGCGCGACGCCGCGCACACAGGACTGCGTCGCGGTCAGCGCGGACGGCCGAGGCTGGTACCTGCTCAACGCCTCACCCGACATCCGCGCGCAGATCCTGGCGACGCGTGCGTTGCGCGCCGGCCCCGGGCCCCGGGAAATCCCGCTGCGCGGGGTACTGCTGACCGACGCGGAGCTGGACCACTCCCTCGGCCTGCTGATGCTGCGCGAAGCGGGCGGGCTACCGGTGTGGGCACCGGACGCGGTGCTGCACGCGCTGTCGGCGCACTTCCCGGCGCGGTCGATCATCGACGGCTACGGTGGCTGGGACTGGTCGTCCACTTCGGACATCAAGCTCGACGGCCTCGTGGTACGCGCGTTCCCGGTGAGCGACAAGCGACCCAAGTACGCCCGATCCTCCACTGAGGACGGTCCGTGGGTGGTGGCCTACCGGATCGAGGACCCGGCGACCGGCGGCGTGCTCGTCTACGCGCCGTGCCTGCGCGGCTGGCCGGACGGGTTCGACGAGCTGACCGGCGACGCGGACCTTGTCCTGCTGGACGGCACGTTCCACGCCGCCGACGAGATGTCCGGCGCGACCAGCGCCCGGGTCGGCGACGGCGCGCAGCTCGCGATGGGGCACCTCCCCATCACGGGGGACGGGGGCAGCCTGGCCCGGATAACCCGGTATCGCGCCGCACGTCCGCGCACGCGCTGGGCGTTCACGCACCTCAACAACACCAACCCGGTGCTGGACCCCGCGTCCGCCGAACACGCCGCGGTCCTCGCCGGAGGCGCCGAACTCCCCGGCGACGGCACCGAGTTCACCCTCTGATCCCCCGTGCCACCCAACGTTCCGTGAATGCCACATTGAGGGACTCTGAGTCCCTCAATGTGGCATTCACGGACCTACCACACCGAGCGGGGAGGACTTTTCGGCTACGGGACTTCACCGAGGGCCCGCCGGGATTTCCCCCGATGGCAACGCCCCGGCGCGGCCGAACACTGGGAGCATGAGATTCCGAACCCTGGCCGCGGCGGGCGTGCTCGCCGCCGGCCTCACCACCACCGGCGTCGCGAACGCGGCGAACGCTCCGGCCGAACTTCCGCCCCCGACCGGGCACCACCAGGTCGGTTTGTCGACCTTCGGCCTGGTCGACACCCGGCGCGCCGATCCGTGGGTCCCGGCGGAGCGCCGCGAGCTGATGGTCTCGCTGTGGTACCCCGCGCGAGCCAAGGGCAGCCGCCCCTCGCCGTACATGACGCCCCAGGAATCCGCGGCCCTGGCCGCGAAGCTGGCGATTCCCGCCGACTCGTTCTCCACCGTGCGCACACACTCCACAGTGGACGCTCCGGCGCTTGGCGGGAGGGCACCCCTGGTCGTGTTCTCCCCCGGATTCATGGTGCCGCGCACGACGTTGACCGCACTGGCGGAGGAACTGGCGAGCCGCGGCTACGTCGTCGCGAGCATCGGCCACAACCACGAAGCACTCGCGACCACCTTCCCGGACGGGCACACCACGGGCTGCGAAGCCTGCGTCGCCAACGATGGAAAGAAGGTCGTCAACACCCGCGCCGCCGACGTGTCGTTCGTGCTCGACGAACTCACCGGTCCCCGGTCACCGCACGACATCGCGCGGCTCGTCGACCGGCACCGGATCGCAATGGTGGGTCACTCGATCGGCGGTGCGAGCACCGCCCCGGCGATGCTGACCGACCGGCGGATCGGCGCCGGCGTCATGCTGGACGGCGGGTTCTACACGCCGGTGACCCGTCTGAACCGCCCGTACCTGCTGATGGGCCAGCCGGAACACCGGCCGGGCGGCACCGGGGATCCCACCTGGGACGCGGCCTGGCCGCGACTGGGCGGCTGGAAACGCTGGCTGACCGTGGACCCCAGTGACCACTACACCTACACCGACGCCGACTACCTGGCGGCGAAGGCGGGCTTCCCGATGCCCGGGAACTCCCTCGATCCGCTGCGGGGCATCCGGATCACGGAGGCGTACGTGACGGCGTTCCTCGACCAGCACCTCCGCGGCTGCCCACAGCCGCTGCTGGACGGACCGTCCGCCCGGTATCCCGAAGTCCGGTTCTGGAATCCGTGACACGCTGCGGCCTTCCCGGCGTCGCGGGGAAGGCCGCGGCGGTAGGGTCGCCGGTGCCGGTGACCGAAAGAACACGAACAGTGAGGTTTCCCGTGGCCGAGGCCGAGGTCCGTTTCACGAGCATGACCATGATGACGAGCGTCGAAGCCCATGTGTCGGCCGACGTGTCCGGCGCGCCACCGATCCGGCATCACAGCGGAAAGGCGCTGGTACCGGTTCTCGTCACCATGCAGTGGTGCTGGACCGACGTGAGCGACCAGAAGGGCTGGAGCATCCTCGACGCGACCGTCACCGGCTACCACGGCGACACACCCGTGGAGCTCCGGTTCGACGGCACGAGGGACGACGACATCAGCGCACCGGCCGACTTCCGGGTGCCGGACTGGCTGCGGGCGTTCCTCGAGCACACCCGCACCCACCTGGCACAGCTGGAGGTCACCGAAGCCGGCGGCAGGACCACGGCCGCGGTCACCGTGCCGACCCCCGATCCCGCCGCCCTTTCCTACGGCGATCTGCCCGACTGGACGACCAGCACCGAAGTCGAGGACCCGATCCCCGCGCGGCTGTCCCCGGAGGCGCAGGCCGTGCTGCCGGAGATCGCCGCCTGGCTCCGCCGGCGTTCCGCCAACCTGCCGCTCCTGATGGAGCGGGACGGTGTCGGGATGGCCAGCGCGATCCTCGAAAAGGAGATCCGCGGCTGACTCCCGGCGCCGGCCCGGCTCAGGCGATGCCTTCCGGGCTGGCGCCGGCGATCGGGACGGCGTCCGCGGTGATCCGGTCGATCTCGGCCAAGTCATCCGATGAAAGCTCGATATCCGCGGCGGCGAGGCTGGCCTCGATGTTGGCCGGCTTCCGCGCCCCGACGATCGCGGCGTGCACCCCGGGCCGGGCCAGCGTCCAGGCGATGGCCAGCCGGCTGACCGAGATCCCCTTTTCCCCGGCGAACGCGGACAGCTTGTCCACGATTTCCAGGTTCCGCCGCAGGTTTTCGCCTTGGAACGCCGAGGAACGCGAGCGCCAGTCCGACGGTTCGAACCTCGTGTCCGGCCCGACCGCCCCGGTCAGCAGGCCGCTGCCGAGCGGGCTGTAGACCAGCACGCCGACGTCGTGCGCCCGCGCGTACGGCAGCGGATCGGCCTCGATGCCGCGCCGGAACAGGTGATACGGCGGCTGGAGCGTCTCGGCCGGGCGGTGCTCGTCGAACGCGGCGAGCTGCGCGGAGTCGTAATTGGACACTCCGACGTGCCGGATCTTCCCGGCGTCCACGAACTCCTGCAGCACCCCGGCGGTCTCCTCCGCCGGAGTGTCCGGATCGGGCCAGTGCACCTGGTAGAGATCGATGTGGTCGACGCCGAGATTGCGCAGGCTCTCCTCGACACCCTCGGTCAGCCACGCGCGGCGCGCGTCGCGGGCGCGTTCCGCGCGTGGTTTGATCCCGCCCTTCGTGGCGAGGACGACGCTGTCCCGATCCCGTTTCAGCTCGGCGCGCAATGCCTTGCCCAGCAGGACTTCGGACCGTCCCGCGCCGTAGGCCTGCGCGGTGTCGAACAGGTTCACCCCGAGTTCACGGGCGTGCCGGACGGCGGTGATCGCGAGGTCCTCGTCGAACGATCCCCAGGCCCCGCTGAGCTGCCATGTCCCGAAGGCGATCCGTGAGACTTCGAGACCGCTCCTGCCCAGAATCGTCGTACGCATGCGTCCAGCACAGCACAGACATCGGATCTCCGCAGTCACGCGTGGCGGAAATCCCGTCCATCGAAACCACCAAATAACTGTTTGACGGTGTGCCCCGCGCGCGGAACACTCGCCCCATGCCCGAATCCCCCACACTGGACGGCCTGCGCGTACTCGCCCATCCACTGCGGCTGCGCATCCTCTCCGCGCTGACCGGCACGGCGATGAGCGCCGCCGAGGCCGCGCGCGAACTCGGCGAGACCCAGGCCAACGTCAGCTACCACCTACGGCGGCTGCACGAGGCGGGCCTGCTGGACATCGCCGAGGAGGTCCGGATCCGCGGCGGGCTGGCGAAGCGCTATCGCCACGATCCCGAATCCGGCGCGCGGCTGGCCGAGCGCAGTCCGGCGGAGGACAGCGCACTGCTGGCGACGGTGACCGAGGAGCTGAAGCGCCGCGCGGACGCGCGAGCGCCGGGCAAACCGTCGTCGCTCACCGACGCGGAACTGTGGGTCACCCCGGAAGTCTGGGCGCGGGCGCTGCACCAGGCCACCGAACTGAGCAGGCTGCTGCACGACGCGGCCCGGCCGCCGAGGACCCGTGGCGCCGTCCGGGTGAGCGCCAGTGTCGCGCTCTTCGAGCTGCGATGAGCGCGAGAACGCTGCTCCTGCCGTTGCGCGAGCGCAACTTCCGGTGGCTGGTCACCGGCCGGACGTTCGCCGACTTCGGGAACGCCGTCGCGCCGCTCGCGCTCGCGTTCGCCGTGGTGGATCTGACCGGCTCGGCGATCGACCTCGGCATCGTGGTCGGCGCGCGCTCGGTGGCGAACATCCTGCTGCTGGTGTTCGGCGGGGTGCTGGCCGACCGGTTGCCGCGCTCGGTGATCCTGCAGGGCACCGAACTCGCGGCGACCGCCACCCAGGCCCTCATCGCCGCGAGTGTCCTTTGTGGATTTTCCTCGATCCCGTTGCTGGTCGCGCTCAGCGTGGTCAACGGCGCGGTCGCGGCCATCTCGCTGCCGGCGGCGGCCTCGATCACCCCGCAGACCGTGCCCGCCGACCGGCTCGGCCAGGCCAACGCGCTGGTCCGGCTGCTGTCCAACGCGGGGCGGATCGGCGGTGCCGCGATCGCCGGGATCATCGTGGCCGCCGTCGGCTCGGGCTGGGCCGTCGCGGCGAACTCCCTGCTGTTCCTCGGCGCGGCCCTCGCCTACCACGGCATCCGGCTGCCCCGCGGCAGGCGGATCCCGGGCGGCAAGCCACTCGCCGAACTGCGCGAGGGCTGGCGGGAGTTCACCTCCCGCGCCTGGGTGTGGATCGTCGTGCTGCAGTTCACCGTGGTCAACGCCGTGGGCTTCGGCGCGCTGATGGTCGTCGGCCCGATCGTCGCCGACGACACCTTCGGCCGCGCGGGCTGGGGTTTCGCGCTCGCCGTGCAGACGGCGGGGTCGTTCGCCGGCGGTCTCGTCGCGGCGCACTGGCAGCCGCGGCGCACCCTGATGTTCGGTGTGCTGCTGGTGGCGTTCGACTCGATCCCGCTGTTCACCCTCGGCTGGTCGCCCCTGCTGCTTCCGTTGCTGCTCGTGATGTTCGTCGCCGGTCTGGCGGTCGAGCAGTTCAGCGTCGCGTGGGACGTTTCCCTCCAGGAGAACGTCCCGGCGGACAAGCTCGCCAGGGTGTACTCCTACGACATGCTCGGGTCGTTCATCGCGCTGCCACTGGGCGAGATCAGCGTGGGACCGCTGATGGAGCACTTCGGCCGGGAGGCCACCCTGACCGGCGGCGGGGTGCTGGTGGTGCTCGCGACGGCGGCTGCGCTGGGCAGCCGTCAGGTCCGCGACCTCGTCCGCAGGACGCACATACCCGAGGCTCAGCGCCCGGCGAGCGCCTCGTAGTACGCCTTCTGCCCGGGGTGGTAGTCGGTGAACACGGGCAGCGGACCGTCCACTCTGGACGCCACGAGCTGGTCGAGGTAGTACTCCCAGCCAGGGCCGATGTCGCCGATCCCGGCGTCGGACGCGAGGTGCTGGACCAGCCGCAGCACGGAGCCGTCCCCGGCCGCGGTCACCAGCAGTTCCATCCGCCAGGAGCCGTGTTCGTCCACCGTCGAGACGGCGAGCCGGTGCGGTGGCTCGCAGGCGTCGATGCGCAGGTCGAACCACGGCGCGCCTTCTTCGAAGGCCATCTGCGCCCGCACGGTGCGCCCTGGCGCGGCGTCGCCCTCCCAGGCGCCGAACCACCGCGCGGTGCTTTCCGGTTCGGTGACACTCGCCCAGACGTCTTCGACCGGTGCGCGGAAAGTGCGCTCCAGCACCAGATCGCAGCCATCGGGCGTACGGGACAGCCGCCCGCTCGGCGTGGGGGTCATGCGATGCCCTCCTTGTCGTCACGAGCCCTCGCGCGGGCCCGCCGGGTGCGGTGGACCTCGGTCTCCAGCGCGTCGAGCCGGTGTTCCCAGCCGGTCGGCCGGAGGAACCGGGCGAGCCAGCCGGCGAGTTCTGCCAGCGGCGCCGGATCGAGCACGTAGACACGGCGGCGGCCGTCCGGCTCGTCGCGCACGAGACCACTCTCGCGCAGGACCCGCAGGTGCCTGCTGATCGCGGGCCTGCTGATCGCGAACCGTTCGGCGATCTCGCCCGCGGCGAGGTTCTCCTCCCGGAGCATCAGGAGGATCTCGCGACGGACCGGGTCCGCGATCGCGCCGGCGACGTCCACCGGAAAAGCGTAACCTATAGGTTACGCGTCAGGGAAGGTCCGCACCGCAGGAAGTTGAGCACGGTCAGGCGGAGGACGACGTCCCCGTCCTGGTCGGTCAGCTCGGCGAGCGTACGGACCAGGCCCCGGTCCGGCTTCGACCGCGAGGGCCTGGCCTCGAGGACCGTGACCCGCAGACGCACCGTGGTACCGGGGCGCACGGGCTTGAGCCAGCGCAGCTCGTCCACACCCGGCCCGCCCAAACTGGCCACTGTGGACAGATAGTGCTCGGCGAACAGCCGCATCAGCACGCTCGCGGTGTGCCAGCCGCTGGCGACGAGACCACCGAACGGGCCGTCCTCCGCCGCGTCCGGGTCGACGTGGAAGCTCTGCGGGTCGAAGCGCCGCGCGAATTCGACGATCCCGGTCTCGGTGAACCCGGCGGTGCCGAACTCGTAGGTCGCGCCAGGGTGATAGTCCTCGAAGTACCGTTCGCCGATCGGGACGGTGAACGCCGTGGTGGTGGTCATGGCGGCAGCCTGACACGAGAAAACTTCGACGCGTGGCGAACAATTATGCGGCTAACCTGACCGCGTGCGCGTGGAGCCCGACATCGCGACGGTCGCCAGGGCGATCGGCGAGCCCGCGCGCGCCGCGATGCTGTTGCAGCTCATGGACGGCGAGACGCACACCGCGCGCCGCCTCGCCGAGGTGGCCGGGATCGCACCGTCCACGGCCAGCGCGCACCTGCGCGTGCTGTGCGCGTCGGGGCTGGTGCACGCCACCGACGCGGGACGGCGGCGGCTGCACCGGCTGGCCGGGCCCGAGGTCGCCCAGCTCGTCGAGGCCCTCGCCGCGCTCGCCCCGCCCCGGCTGCCGGGCTCACTCCAGCCCTCGCCGCCCACGGACGCGCTGCTGACCGCCCGGATCTGCTACGGCCACCTGGCCGGACGGCTCGGCGTGGACATCGCGGCCCGGCTGCGGCGCGACGACGTCGTGCCCGCGCTCGAACCCGGCGGAACCGCGGCCGTGCCCGACCTGCACCATCCGCTGCTCGCGGAGCTGGGGATCCGGGACCTCGACCCCGCACGCCCGGCGGTACGGGCGTGCGTCGACTGGTCGCACGGCGCGGTTCACCTCGCGGGCGCGCTCGGCGCCGCCCTGCTCACCGGTCTGCTGGCCGCGGGCTGGGTGCGCCGCCGCCCGGCCGGACGGGCACTGCGGATCACCACGACCGGCCGAAAATGCTTGGCAGAGCTGGGTTTCTGACCCTCACGACCCGTTCAGCGCGAGGCCCAGGGCCGCACCTCTTCGAGGAGCTTGGCCACCGCGAGCACGAGGTCGTCGGAATGCCGCGGCCCGACGATCTGCAGCCCGACCGGCAGCCCGGCGGCCGTGCGCCCGGCGGGGACGCTGATCGCGGGCTGCTGGGTGAGGTTGAACGGGTAGGTGAACGGCGTCCACTCCGGCCATTCGCTCAACCCGCTGCCGGGCGGGACGTCGTGACCCGCTTCGAAGGCGGTGATCGGCAGCGTCGGGGTGATCAGCACGTCGTACCGGGTGTGGAACTCGCCCATCAGGATGCCCAGCGCCGCCTTCTCGGCGAGCGCGCCGAGGTAGTCGCTCGCCGAGTACGCCCGGCCCTTCTCCCAGACGCGGCGCAGCCCCGGATCGACCACGTCCTCCGACCCCGGTGGGAAGGTGTCGAGCAGTTTCGCCGCGCCGGCGGACCACAGGACGTCGAAGGTTTCCTTCGGGTCGGCGAAGCCGGGGTCGGTTTCCTCGATACGCAGCCCCGCCTCGTCCAGCGCGGCGACGGCGGACGCGACCACCGCGGCGACCTCCGGGTCGACCTCGGCGTAACCCAGTGTCGGCGAGTACGCCGCGATGAGCCCGCGCACGTCACGCCGGACCGCCTCGCGGTAGGTCCCGAGCGCGGTGTCGAGCGCGGTGGGGTCGCGGTGGTCGGGCAGCGACAGGATGTCGAGCAGCAGCGCGGTGTCGTCCACCGACCGCGCCATCGGGCCCGCGTGCGACAGCGGGCCGAACGGGCTCGCCGGGAAGAGCGGTATGCGGCCGTGGGTCGGCTTGAGGCCGACTATCCCGCAGAACGACGCCGGGATCCGGACCGAGCCACCACCGTCGGTGCCCACCGAGAGCTCGCCCATGCCCGCCGCGACGGCCGCGGCGCTGCCGCCGCTCGAACCGCCCGAGGTCTTCGCGGGATCGTGCGGGTTGCGGGTGATCCCGGTGAGCGGGCTGTCCGTGACGCCCTTCCAGCCGATCTCCGGGGTGGTGGTCTTGCCCAGCACCACCAGGCCGTTTTCCCGTACCCGGGCGGTGACCGGGCTGTCGGCGTCCCACGGCTGGGCGGGATCGATGCACTTCGAGCCGCGCACGGTCGGCCAGCCCTGGGTCAGGAACATGTCCTTGATGGAGATCGGGACGCCGTCCAGCCAGCCGATCGGATTGCCGTCCCGCCAGCGGATCTCGGCGGCCTTCGCCTGTTCCAGCGCACGGTCGGGGTCGACGACGCAGTAGGCGTTGAGCTCGCCCTCGCGTTCCTCGATCACTCGGAGCGCGTTCTGCGTCGCTTCGACCGGGGAAAACTCGCCGGTGGCGTACGCGGCGACGAGTTCGCTGGCGGTCAATGTCGTTTCGTTCATCGAGTCCTGACTTCCGGTGACGGCACGTACCCGAGCTGCTTGTCCACGACATTGTGCAACGGTTTCCCGGCCACCCACCGGCCGAAGTTCTCCCGGAACACTTCCACCAGAGTGTTCCGCCAGCCGACGAAGTCGCCGGACATGTGCGGCGACACCAGCACGTTCTCCATAGTCCACAGTGGACTATCGGCGGGCAGCGGCTCGGTCTCGAACACGTCGAGCGCGGCACCGGCGAGTTCGCCCCCGGCCAGCGCCGCGACGAGGTCCGAGGTCACCACGAGCTCGCCGCGGCCGACGTTGACGAACCGGGCGGACGGTTTCATCGCCGCGAACGCCGCCGCGTCGAACATGCCCTTCGTCTGCTCCGTCAACGGCGCCACGGCGACCACGTAGTCCGCGGCGGGCAGGTGTTCCGTCAGCTCGGCCGTGCTGTGAACGTCCCCGAAGTCCGGGTCGCCGGTGCGGGCGCGGCGCCCGGCGCCGCTGACCCGCAGCCCGGCCGCGCGCAGCAGCCGCGCGATCGCCCTGCCGATCGGCCCGGTGCCGACCACCAGCACTTCACGCCCGGCGACACGCTCGCTCTCGCGGTGCAGCCAGCGGCTCTCCCGTTGCAGGTCCAGCGACCGGGCGAAACCCTTGGCGAAGGCGAGGATCACGCCGAGGACGTACTCCGCGATCGCGTCGTCGAACACCCCGCGCGAATTCGTGAGCACGACGTCGCTCTCGCGCAGCCCGGGGAACAGCACCGGGTCGACACCCGCGCTCGCGATGTGCAGCCAGCGCAGCCGATCGGCCGCGTGCCACGCGCCGGGCACCGCGGTGGACAGGAAGTCGTAGACGAAAAGGACATCCGCTCCGGACAGCGCTTCGGGCAGTCCCGCCGCGTCCGTGTAACGAACCACCGCTTCCGCTTCGATAGCGCGCATGTCCGGCGGTTGGCCAGCACCACACAACACCGCCAAAACCGGGGAATCCGACGCGATCACGTTGACACGGTAGGAGTCGCTCGTATGATTGTCAACAATCCGAGGAATGCGCCCCGGACCAGCTGGACTTGTCATCTTCAGACGCTCTCCGGAGGGCTGGCCTTGGATCTTGATTCCTTCGCGTTCGAAGGGCCGTTGGCACAGCGGGGCATCGGTGTCATCGCCCCGTTCGACCTCGCCCTGGAGCGCGAACTGTGGCGCTGGGTGCCGATGGAGGTTTCCCTCCACCTGGCGAGAACCCCGTACGAACCGGTACCGGTCAGCATGGAGATGGCCCAGCTGGTGAGCGACCACCGGCACCTCGCCGCCGCGACGAGGGACGTGCTGCACGTCGAGCCCGAGGTCGTCGCGTACCTGTGCACCTCCGGCAGCTTCGTCAACGGTGTCGACTACGAACGCTCCCTCACCAAGGCCATCTGCGACGCGGGCGCCCCGGACGCGGTGACCACCTCGGGCGCGCTGGCCGAGGTACTGCACAGCCTCGACCTGCGCCGCGTGTCGGTGCTGACCCCCTACGACGCCGACCTCACCGGCAAGCTGCACGACTTCCTCACCGAAATCGGCGTCGACACGGTGTCGAGCGATCACCTCGGCCTCGGTGGCGGGATCTGGAAGGTCAGCTACCGCACCATCGCCGAACGCATCCTCGCCGCGGACCACAGCGCGGCCGACGCCATCTTCGTCAGCTGCACCAACCTCCCCACCTACGACCTCATCGATCCACTGGAAGCCGCGCTCGGCAAACCGGTGTTCACCGCCAACCAGCTGACGATGTGGGCCTGCCTGCGCCGCATGGGCCTGCCCGTCGTCGGGCCGGGCAACTGGCTCCGCGAGATCACCCAGCCCCCTGTTCCTTGACGCCGCTCCCGCCACACCACCACCCGGAGGAGTGAAACTTTTCGCCCTGACTAGGATTGTCGACAATTTGCCTGCTTCCCGGAGGTTCCGTGACCACCATCGGCTTCATCTACCCGGACCACGCCGCCGAGGACGAGTACCCGCTCGCCGAGCAACTGCTGGGCGGTGACCGGAGCGGCATCCGCCTGCCGGTCGAGCACATCTACGGCACCGACCTGCACGCCGTGCCCGAACTGCTCGACCTCGGCAGCGAGGCCCGGCTCGCCGAGGGCGCCGCCCTGCTGGCCAAGCACGAGCCCGACGCCGTGGTCTGGGCCTGCACCAGCGGCAGCTTCGTCTACGGCTGGGAAGGCGCGCGGGACCAGTCGGACCGGCTGGGCGCCGCCGCCGGCGTCCCGGCTTCGAGTACCTCCTTCGCTTTCGTGCACGCCGCCAAGGCGCTCGGCATCCGGCGGGTGGCCGTGACGGCGAGCTACCCCGACGACGTCGCGCGGCTATTCGTGGACTTCCTCGCCGCGGGCGGGATCGAGGTGGTTTCGATGTCCAGCGCGGACATCGACACCGCGGCCGAGGTCGGCGCGCTGGCGCCGGAGGCCGTGGCCGAACTCGCCGCCGGACACGATCACCCGGACGCCGACGCGGTACTGGTACCGGACACCGCGATGCGCACGCTCGGCGAGATCAACGCCGTCGAGGCCCGGCTCGGCAAGCCTGTGCTGACCGCCAACCAGGTGACCGTCTGGGAAGGGCTGCGCCTGGTCGGACAGGCCCCGCTCGTCCGCACCCTCGGCGCGCTGTTCCAGGCGAGGAGCGCGTGAGATGAGCCTGTCCGACATAGAGCCGGTCAGCAGGGAATCCACCGCGGGCATCATCGCGCGCCAGCTGCGCGACGCGATCATGACCGGCGCGCTGCCGCCCGGCACCCAGCTCGGCGAGACCGATCTGGCCGCCCGTTTCCAGGTGTCACGGGGGCCGCTGCGCGAGGCGATGCAGCACCTGGTCTCCGAGGGGCTGCTGCGCAGCGAACGGCACCGCGGGCTGTTCGTCATAGACCTCGGGCCCGGCGACGTCTACGACATCTACTCCGCCCGGTGGGCGATCGAGCGCGCCGCCCTGCTGCGGGCGCTGCGCGGGGACCGCGAAGGCGTCGCCGCCGTCCTGGAGCAGGCCGTCGCCGAAATGGCCACGGCAGCCGGTGAGGACGACCCCGCCGCGCTCTCCAGCGCGGACCTGCGTTTCCACGAAGCGCTGATAGAGGCCTCGGGCAGCAAGCGGCTCGTCCGCATGGCCCGCACCCTGCTCATCGAAACGCGGATGTGCCTCGCCGCACTTCAGGGGACGTATCAACGGGTCGAAGAACGCGTCGAGGAACACACGCACATCATCGACGCGCTGCGCGCCGGGGACGAGACGAAGGCGCTGGCGCTGCTGGAGGCGCACATGGACGACGCCGTCCAGCGGCTCGCCCCCGGCACCAGCCTGACCCAGCACGAGGTGCCCCCGATCGGCTGACCGCGCTTCAGTGGCCACAGCGCACCCCCAGCACCGGCTGGCCGCCGCGCCCGCCGCGGAAGTCCGCGTCCCACGGCCAGCATCCCTCGTCGTCGGGGTAGACCAGCTGCCGCGCCCGGATGCCCGGCCCGTACAGGCCGACGGCCATGACGAGATGCGCGGACGGCTCGGTCAGCTCGACGACCTCGATCTCCGGCCCGTCCCGCAGGACGAACCGCTCGCCGTGGCCGGGCGGCTCGGCGTGGCTCGCGTGCGCGGCCATGCCGTTGAGCAGCAACCCCGCCGGGTGCGGCGGGAGCCCGGTGACGACGAGCTCGGGCAGCTTCCGCTCACTGAGCCCGACGGTGTAGGCCCACGGCGGACCCTTCCCCGCTCCTTCCACGCCCTGCACTATCCAGCCGCACCGCTCGATCACGGTGCGGAGGTACCGCAGATAGTCGACCCTGCCCTTTCCGGGATGTTCGCACTGCCAGCACATCCTTCTGTCCCCTCCCGCTCGGTTGTGGTGAGCGGGGGCCAGTGTCGGGGAGGGCACCGACGAAAACGGGGCGGCGGGTCAGGCGAGCTGGTCGGCGACTACCGAACCGAGGCGGGCTGTGGTAGCGGTGCCGCCGAGGTCGGGGGTGACCGCGGTCCGGTCGCCGAGCGTCCGGTCGACGGCGGCGCGGATCGCTTGCGCGGCAACGGTTTCGCCCAGGTGTTCGAGCATCATGGCGGCGGCGAGGATCTGCGCGACCGGGTTCGCGATGCCCTGGCCGGCGATGTCCGGAGCGCTGCCGTGCACCGCCTCGAACATCGAGGGATGTTCACCCGATGGATTGATGTTTCCGGAGGGCGCCATGCCCAGTCCGCCGGTGATCGCGGCCGCGAGATCGCTGAGGATGTCGCCGAACAGGTTCGACGCGACGACCACGTCGAGCCGTTCCGGCGCCTGCACCATCCGCGCGGCGAGCGCGTCCACATGGCACTGTTCACTGTGGACTTCCGGGAACTCCGCGGCGACCTCGGCGAAGATCTCGTCCCAGAACGGCATCGAGTGGATCAGGCCGTTGGACTTGGTCGCCGAGCACACCCGCCCCTCGCGCGTGCGCGCGAGTTCGAAGGCGTACCGGATGATCCGCTCGACGCCGACTCGCGTGAAAACCGACTCCTGCAGCACGAATTCGCTGGGCTGTCCGGTGTTGTGGCGACCGCCGATCGCCGAGTACTCGCCCTCGGAGTTCTCACGGACGATCACCATTTCGAGTTCCTCGGCCTTGCGCCCGGCCAGCACCGAGGTCGTGCCCGGCAACAGCCGCACCGGACGCAGGTTGACGTACTGCGCGAACGCGCGCCGCACCGGGATCAGCAGGCCCCACAGGGAAACGTGGTCCGGCACGCCAGGGAAGCCGACGGCGCCGAGCAGGATCGCGTCGAACGCGGACAACTGCTCGACGCCGTCGTCCGGCATCATCGACCCGGTGCGGGTGTAGCGCTCGCAACTCCAGTCGAATTCGGTCCACGACAAGGAAAAGCCGAACTTCCCGGCGGCACGGTCGAGGACCTTGCGGGCCTCGACCGTGACGTCGACGCCGATCCCGTCACCGGGCACACTCGCGATGCGATAGGTCTTCACAGGCTGACCGCGATGTACTTGACCTCGAGGAACTCGTCGATGCCGACCGAACCGCCCTCGCGCCCGAGGCCGGACTGCTTGATGCCGCCGAAGGGCGCCGCCGGGTTCGACACGATGCCCTGGTTGAGCCCGATCATCCCGGCCTCCAGCCGTTCCGAAACCCGCAACGCGCGCTTGAGGTCGCTGGTGAACAGGTAGGACACCAGCCCGAACTCGGTGTCGTTGGCCTTCGCGACCGCTTCGTCCTCGGTGTCGAACGGCGTGATCGGCGCGACCGGGCCGAAGATCTCCTCGGACGTCAGGCGCGCGTCCTGCGGGACGTCGGTGAGCACGGTCGCCTGGTAGAAGTGCCCGGGGCCGTCGACGCCCGCGCCGCCGGTGAGCACCCGCGCGCCCTTGTCGGTGGCGTCCTTGACGAGTTCGGTGACCTTCTCGACGGCTTTCTCGTCGATCAGCGGCCCCACCACGACGCCTTCTTCGGTGCCCCGGCCCATCGGCAGCGCCTGCATGCGTTCGGTGAGCCTGCGCGCGAACTCGTCGGCGACCTCGCGCTGCACGTAGAAGCGGTTCGCGGCGGTGCACGCCTCGCCGATGTTGCGCATCTTCGCGAGCATCGCGCCCTCGACCGCGGCGTCCAGGTCGGCGTCGGCGAAGACGACGAACGGCGCGTTGCCGCCGAGCTCCATCGACGTGCGCAACACCTTGTCCGCGCACTGTTCCAGCAGTTTCCGGCCGACCCCGGTGGAACCGGTGAACGACAGCTTGCGCGCGCGGCCGTCGCGGATGAGCGGCTCCATCACGCCGCCGGAATCGTGCGTGGTGAGCACGTTGAGCACCCCGGCGGGCAGCCCGGCCTCGGCGAGGATCCCGGCGAGCGCCAGCATCGACAGCGGCGTCTGCGCAGCGGGCTTGATCACCATCGTGCAGCCCGCCGCGACCGCGGGGCCGATCTTGCGCGTGCCCATCGCCATCGGGAAGTTCCACGGCGTGATGAGCAGCGACGGGCCGACCGGCTGCCGGGTCACCAGGAACCGCCCGGCACCGTTGGGGGCGACCGCGTAGCCGCCGTCGATCCGGACCGCCTCCTCGGCGAACCAGCGGAAGAACTCGGCGGCGTAGGTGATCTCGCCCTTCGACTCGGCGAGCGGCTTGCCCATCTCCAGCGTCATCAGCAAGGCGAGCTCGTCGCTGCGGGCCAGCAGGAGATCGTAGGCGCGGCGCAGGATCTCCCCGCGCTCCCTCGGCGCCGTCGCCGCCCACTCCGCCTGCGCGGCGACAGCGGCGTCGAGCGCCGCGACACCGTCGGCGGGCGAGGCGTCGGCCACCTGGCACAGCTCCGCACCGGTCGCCGGGTCCTGGACCGCGAACGTCTTCCCGCCGGTCGCGGCGACCCACTTGCCCCCGATGAACAGTTCCTTGGCAACCGCGTCGACTACGCCGCTCTCGGTGATCGCGCTCATCATCCAGCCAGCTCCTCTGTGTTGTCTCCACGGCCATGCTATGGATATTGTCAACAATCGACAACTGTTCCGCCCGACCTAGGAGCACCACTGCCATGGCCCAGCTCTCCCCGCTGCTCAAGCAGGCAACTCCCGTCGTGGTCGACCACGGTGAAGGGGTGTACCTCTACGACGTCGACGGGAAACGTCATCTCGACTTCACCGCCGGGATCGGGGTGACGAGTACCGGTCACTGCCATCCGGACGTGGTACGCGCGGCGCAGGAACAGATCGGCAAGCTCATCCACGGGCAGTACACGACCGTGATGCACAAGCCGCTGCTGGAGCTGACGGAGCGTCTCGGCGGCGTGCTCCCAAGCGGGCTCGACTCGCTGTTCTACGCGAACTCCGGCAGCGAAGCCGTCGAAGCGGCGCTGCGGCTTTCCCGCCAGGCGACCGGACGACCGAACGTCATCGTGTTCCAGGGCGGCTTCCACGGCCGGACGGTCGCGGCCGCGAGCATGACGACGTCCGGGACGCGGTTCAGCGCGGGTATCGGCCCGTTGATGGCCGGCGTGCACGTCGCCCCGTTCCCGTACGCCTACCACTACGGCTGGGACGAGGAAACCGCGACGAAGTTCGCGCTGCGCGAGCTGGACTACCTGTTCGCGACGGTCAGCGCACCGAACGAGACCGCGGCGTTCTTCGTCGAGCCCGTGCTCGGCGAGGGCGGCTACGTCCCGGCGAACACGGCGTTCCTGGCCGGGCTGCGCGAACGCGCGGACGCGCACGGGATCCTGCTGGTGCTCGACGAGGTGCAGACCGGGTTCGGCCGCACCGGGCGGTTCTGGGGACACGACCACTTCGGGGTCCACCCGGACGTCGTGCTCATCGCGAAGGGTCTCGCGAGCGGGTTCCCGCTGTCGGGCATCGCGGCGTCGGAATCGCTGATGGCCAAGGCGTGGCCGGGATCGCAGGGCGGGACGTACGGCGGCAACGCGGTGTCCTGCGCGGCGGCGATCGCGACGCTGGAGGTGATCCAGCGCGACGGCCTGGTCGAGAACGCGGCCGAACGCGGCCGTCAGCTGCTGGACGGCGCCCGGCTCATCGCGGACAAGACGGCCGCGATCGGGGACGTGCGCGGGCTCGGGCTACTGGTGGGCTCGGAGTTCACCACCGCCGACGGCGAGCCGGACACCGCGACGGCACAGAAGGCGCAGAAGGCCGCCGCGGACCACGGTCTGCTGCTGCTGACGTGCGGGGCTTTCATGAACGTGGTCCGCATGGTGCCACCGCTGGTGGTCGACGCGGCACAGGTCGACGACGCGCTGCGCATCTGGGGCGAGGTCGTCTCGACGGTCACGGGGAGCTGAACCATGGCACGCTACATCACCATCACCCTGGACAAGCGCGGTGTTTCGTGCCGCGCCCGGCTGCTCGACGACGAGGCGCCGCGCACCTGCCGCGCGGTGTGGGACGCGTTGCCTCAGAGCGGCTCGGCGTATCACGCGAAGTACGCGCGCAACGAGGTCTACACGCTCGTGCCGCCGTTCGCCGAGCCGAAGCCGGGACGGGAAAACCCCACGGTGACACCGATTCCCGGCGACGTCGTGTACTTCGGGTTCGAGGCGTGGGAGATCGGGAACCCGGCCTACGGCTACGACTCCGGCAGCGAGGCACACAGCGATCAGGGCGCGACCGACCTCGCGATCTTCTACGGCCGCAACAACCTGCTGATCAACGGCGACGCGGGCTGGGTGCCCGGCAACGTCTTCGCGACGATCGAGGAGGGCCTGGCGGAGATGGCCGACGCCGCGCAGGACCTCTGGCTGCGCGGCGTCGAGGGCGAGACGCTGAGCTTCGCCCGCGCCTGATCACCGTCGCGGCTCGGGTTTTCCAGGGCTTCGGCGCCGCCGGGGGCCGGGTGTGCCGAGGGACGCCTTTGGTGCGTTGGCCGCACTGAAGGCGTCCCTCGGCACGTCGAGCGCACCGAGAGACGCCTTCGGTGCATCGCGACAGCACGACTGGACCGCTCGCGGCACAAGTCCGGTCCCCATGCCCCGAACGGGTCGTTCGGGGGCGTTGAGCGTCCTCTACGCGTCGTTCGGGGCATGCCTCACCCCGCAGACCCCTGAACGAGGAACCCGGCCGCTCGAACGTGGGACACCCGCCCCCGATTCCCCTGGGTCACAGCCCCGGACACCCCTCGATGCTCACCCGGCCGTGTGAACCTCGGGGTTTCACCTTTAGTGGCAACACATTCACCGGTTCGTGGGATGACGTCGCCCGGGTGCCCTATCAAGATCGCCATCACCCAGAGTCATCACCGGCACGGCTACTACTCAGAGTGGCTGACCGCCGAAAGGGAGACCCCGGCGTCGAACACGAAAGCCTTACATGTTTATCGTAGGAGGATTGCGCGTTCCCCGAACGCCGCCGGAAAAGTCCCCCGACGCTTTTTGACACCGCGCCAGCCGGGTGAAAATCTACTTTCGCTCATCGCGAGAGCACCCCAAGAAAACAAATCCGATATAGGGAGACCTGAAATGCAGATGTTCGCCCAGCACGCGCACCACGCCCACGACATCCTCACGGGCGTGCTCGCGCACCTGGCGCACCTGCTCGGTTGGCTCGTCTGACCCGGCACATCTGAACGACCGGGGGTCGGCACGTTGGCGCGGGTCGACCCCCGACCACCTCATCCGGACACACTCCGGTGAGAAATGGTCTTGAAAACAGCCCGGCCACCACAAGGTGACCGGGCTGCCCTCATTTCCCCACTATTTCGAATACCGCCCGATGGACACCATCGGCTTACCCCGGACGTGACAATCACCGTCGGAGGAATCCGGCGAACAGCTTCACCACCGCGGCAGCGCGGCGCACGGAGGTGACGGCCTCGACGACGCCGAAGCTGTCCGCGGGCAGCGTGTCGAACCGGCCCCGGAACCGCCGTACCCGGCGCCGAGTAGACGTGAAGAGTTTTCATGGCCAGCGGTCGCCGCCAGGGACTACGCTGCGGTAACAGGGCAACAGCGCGCGAGGGTGAGGCTGTCGATGGGCGACGGGGCGGTACGGCTGGGCGGGATCGTCGGGGACAGGAACCTGCTGGTCGGTGCGGCGATCGCGGAGGACTACGGGCACGACGAGGCACTGAGCGTCGAGCCGAGGAAACCGGCGTACGTCGCGAAACCGGCGACGGCGGAGGAAGTCGCGGAACTGCTCAAGACCGCCTCCGAACTCGGCATCCCGGTCACCGCGCGCGGGTCCGGCACCGGCGTGTCCGGCGGCTGCCGCCCGGCGGACGGCGGGCTGGTGATCTCCTTCGAGCGGATGAACGCCGTGCTGGAGGTCGACACGGTCAACCACGTCGCGGTCGTCCAGCCGGGTGTCACCCTGTCCGAGCTGGACAAGGCGACCAGCCCGGCAGGCCTCGGCTACACCGTCTACCCCGGCGAGCTCAGCGCGAGCGTCGGCGGCAACGTCGGGACCAACGCCGGGGGCATGCGCGCGATCAAGTACGGCGTCACCCGGCACAACGTCCTCGGTCTCCAGGCGGTGCTCCCGACCGGGGAAATCATCCGCACCGGCGGCAAGGTGCCGAAGATCTCCTCCGGTTACGACCTGACCCAGCTCGTCATCGGCTCGGAGGGCAGCCTCGCGCTGGCGACCGAGGTCACCGTCAAGCTGCACCCGAAACTCCCGCACGGAGCCAGCGTGCTCGCGCCGTTCGGGGATCTCGACCAGGTGATGACCGCGGTGCCGAAGATCGTCGCCGCCGGGCTCGACCCGAACATCCTCGAATACCTCGACAACATGACGATGGCCGCGATCGCGTACTCCGAGAAGCTCGAACTCGGTGTCCCCGAAGAGATCCGGGAACGGACCCAGGCCTATTTGGTGGTGTCACTGGAAAACCGGCACGAGGACCGGTTGCACGAGGACATCGAAACCCTCGCGGAGCTGGCCGGCGAGCTGGGCGCGATCGACGTCTACGTGCTCGAAGGCCCGGCCGCGCGCAAGCTGGTCGAGGCGCGGGAAAAGGCTTTCTGGGCGGCCAAGTCCGTCGGCGCCGACGACGTCATCGACGTCGTCGTGCCCCGCTCGGCGATGCCCGAATTCCTCACCAAGTCCCGGGAAATGGCCCTATCCACCGGTGGCGGCGCGCTCGGCTGCGGACACGCCGGGGACGGGAACGTGCACCTCGCGATCTTCTGCAAGGACCCGGTGACCAGGAAGAAGCTGCTGACCGACATCTTCGCGCTCGCGATGGGACTGGGCGGCGCGATCTCCGGCGAGCACGGACTCGGGCAGAGCAAGAACGGGTACTTCCGCGAGCTGGAGGACCCCGCGAAGCTGGCACTGATGCGACGTCTCAAGCAGGCCTTCGACCCGGCCGGGATCCTCAACCCCTCCATCCTGTTCGGATAGCCACAGTGGACAGACACCCCAGACAGACAGAAAGCGCAGAGCATGACTGAACCGAACGGCGCCCAGTCCCTGATCCGCACGCTGGTGGACGCCGGTGTCGACGTGTGCTTCGCCAACCCCGGCACGTCGGAGATGCACTTCGTCGCCGCGCTCGACTCCGTGCCCGAGATGCGGGGCGTGCTCGGACTGTTCGAGGGTGTGGTCACCGGCGCCGCGGACGGGTACGCGCGCATCGCGGGCAAGCCGGCCGCGACGCTGCTGCACCTGGGCCCCGGCCTCGGCAACGGCCTGGCGAACCTGCACAACGCCCGCCGCGCGCACACCCCGGTCGTCAACGTCATCGGCGATCACGCGACCTACCACAAGCGGTACGACGCACCGCTGGAGTCGGACATCGAGGCCGTCGCCGGCTCGCTCGAAGGCTGGGTCCGCCGTTCGGAAAGCCCCGGGGACATCGGTGCCGACGCCGCCGCGGCGGTCGCGGCCGCGCAGGACGCCCCCGGCCGGGTAGCCACGCTGATCCTGCCCGCGGACGTTTCGTGGGGCGAGGGCGGCCGGGTCGCCGCGCCCGTCGCGCCGCGAGCACCCAGGCCGGTGGAGGAAACCGCGGTGAAGAACGTCGCCGAGGCGCTGACCGGCGACGAGCCGGTCGCGCTGCTCATCGGCGGCGGCGCCTGCTTCGAGGCGGGGCTGCGGGCGGCGAGCCGGATCGCGGCGGCGACCGGGGCGAAGGTGTTCGCCGAGACCTTCCCGGCACGGCTGGAACGCGGCGCCGGGCTGCCCTCGATCGAGCGACTCGGCTACCTCGCCGAACAGGTGGCCTACCAGCTCGACGGCGTCAAGCACGTGATCGTCGCCGGGACGAAGGCACCGGTTTCCTTCTTCGCCTACCCCGGGAAACCGAGCGACCTGGTGCCGGAGGGCGCGCGGGTGCACACGCTCGCCGAGGTCGGCGAAGACGTCGTCACCGCGCTCAACGACGTCGCCGAGCTGGTCGCCGCGGACACCGAACCGGTGCTGCAGGAGCCTTCCCGGCCCGCGGTGCCCTCCGGGCCGCTGACCACGCAGAACTGGGTCGAGGTGATCGGCGCGCTGCTGCCGGAGCGCGCGATCATCGCCGACGAGGCCAACACCTCCGGGCTGCTGCTGCCGGCGGCGACCGCGGGCGCGCCCCGTCACGACGTGCTGACGCTGACCGGTGGTGCCATCGGCTACGGCATGCCGGTGGCCACCGGCGCCGCGATCGCGGCGCCGGACCGGCCGGTGCTCAACCTGCAGTCCGACGGTAGCGCGCTCTACACGATTTCGGCGCTGTGGACGCAGGCACGCGAGAACCTGAACGTGACAACCGTGGTGCTCAACAACCACGCGTACGCGATCCTGCGGCTGGAGTTGCAGCGGGTCGGCGCGGAAAGCGGTGGCGACAGGGCGAACGCACTGCTCGACCTGTCGCGGCCGGACATGGACTTCGTCAAGATCGCCGAGGGGATGGGCGTTCCGGCCACGAGGGCCACCACCGCGGAGGAACTGTCCGAGCAGCTCGCGCGAGCGCTGGCCGAGCCCGGCCCGCACCTCATCGACGCCGTCGTGCCGCCGCTGCTCTGACCGTCCGAAAGGGACAGACATGCCGACCGTGACGAAGATCGACCCGCCCGGGGAGATCCGCGCGCTGGCCGAGCTCGACCGTGTCGACTACGCGGACACGTTCCGCCTCGACACGGCGAAGGCGCGGACGCGTACCCCCGAACAGTGGCTGCGGGGCGTGCTGGAATCCGGGCCGTTGCGGCGTTTCCTCGTCGTGGGCTGGTCACTGCTCGGCGCGCGGCTCGGTCCGCTCCGGTCGGCGGAGCACCTGCTGGGCTGGACGATCGACGAACGCGGCGAGGACCACATCCGGATCTCGGTCGTCTGGCGTATCGGGCTGCGCGCGAACCTCGTCCTGCGCACGAGCGAATCCGCGGTGACGCTGTCGACCTTCGTCGAGCTGCGCTCCACGCTGAGCCGCGTGGTGTGGACGCTCATCACGCCGCTCCACCACGGCACGTTGCGGTTCCTGCTGGCCGACGCGGCCCGGCGCCCGGCGCCGCCCCCGGCCGTCCTGTGGTTCCAGCGGCACGTGGCCAACCCGATCGCCCGCCGCGTCGCCCGGTTCCTGCCGGGGGAGGCCGTGCTCGAAACCGTCGGGCGGCGCTCGGGACTGCCCCGGCGGACCCCGGTCGGCGGACGGCTGGAGAACTCGACGTACTGGATCGTCACCGAGTTCGGCCGCCACGCGCAGTACGTCCGCAACCTGGAGGCGCAGCCGCGAGTCCGGCTCCAGGTCAAGGGCCGCTGGCACACCGGCACCGCGTCCATTGTGGACGAAGACGATCCGAGGGCACGGCTGCGGAAACTGCCGTGGTTCAACAGTCTCGTCGTGCGCACGGTGGGCACGAACCTGCTCACCGTGCGCGTCGACCTCGACTAGCACTCAGGGATCACGGACCAAGGGACAGTCCGTCCTGACACGTCACACGGTTCGCCGGGGTCCCGCCGGGCTTTCGACGGCCGCGCTTGCCGGTTACGTGGCAGGTCGCGACTCCGCGAGCTTGAGCGCGGTGCGGGCCGGCAGCAGTGCGACGAGGCGGCGGACGAGGCGGTTCGCGCCACCGGAGATGACGCTGACCGGCGGGGTACGCCGGTCGAGTGCCTTCAGCGCCGTGGTCACCACCTGCTCCGGTGTCTGGAACCGGGTGCCGCTGGTGTCGGTGCCGCCACGCGCGTAGAACTCGGTGCGCGTCGGTCCCGGCGAGACAACCATCACCGTCGGCCCCGCGGCGCGCAGCTCGTGCGCGAGCGCCTCGGTGAAGCGGATCACGAACGCCTTCGCCGCCGAGTAGACGGCCATGAAGGGCACCGGCAGGTATCCGGTCAGGCTCCCGACGTTCAGCAACGCACCACGCCCGGAGGCGACCAGATCCGGCAGGAAGGCATGGCAGATCTCCACCAGGGCGACGATGTCGAGGTGCAGCTGCGCGCGCACCTCGTCCTCGGTGGAGTCCGCGAACGACTTGGTCAGCCCCATACCGGCACAGTTGACCACTGTGTCCACCCGGATCCCCAGCGCGTCCAGCCGCTTCTTGAGCAGCGGCCCGCCGCGCTCGGTGTGCAGATCGAACGCCACCGGACGCGCCAGGCGTCCCGTCCGCGCGGTGATGTCCGCCGCCAGTTCCCGCAACGCGTCCTCCCGTCGCCCGACGAGCACCACGTCCGCGCCACGATGAGCCAGCCGGCGCGCGAACTCGGCGCCGATCCCGGAACTCGCCCCGGTCACGAGCGCGGTGGTCCCTGTGTACCGCATCGGTCTCCCGTCCACGGCCAGCCGGCCGCTCACACTCGATGTAATAAGCTCTCACATTGAGCGTAGCCAAGTATGTGAGAGGCTTCAACATTGGGAGGATCCATGGCTGGGCGAGACAGGTATCATCACGGCGATCTGCGGAACGCGCTCCTGGACGCGACCATCGAGCTGGTCCGGGAACGTGGCGCGAAGGGATTCAGCGTTTCCGAGGCCGCCCGCCGCGCCGGCGTGTCCCCCTCGGCGCCATACCGTCACTTCGCCGACCGCGACGCGATGCTCGCCGCCACCGCCCAACACGCTTTCACCGAACTGGAGGCGCGGTTCACCGCCCTCGCACTGGAGCCGACGCTCACCGGCCGCGCCGCGCAGATCGCCGTCGCCTACGTCGCGTTCGCCCGTGAGGACCCAGCACGGTTCGAGGTCATGTTCGCCGCCGGAATCGACAAGACCGCCCATCCCGAGCTACTCGACCAGACCCGCCGCGTCCAGACACAGCTGGCGAAAGCGCTCTCGCCTCACGTCCCACCGGCGGAGCTCGTGGATCGCGCCGCCGAACTGTGGTCGATCGCGCACGGCGTCGCCGCCCTCACCGTCGGCGGGAACCTCCGCCATGTCGTCGACCCGCCACGCATCGACACGATCGCCGCGTCGGCCGCGCGCGCCTGGGCGACCGGTACCCCAGGACTCGGCAGGTGAGCACGCGCCGCGACGAGGTCCGCGCTGCTCCGCGGCGACCGCGCTCGGCGCGATACCCGTGACTCGGGGAGCGCGCTAGGCCGCGACGAGTTCGCCGGTGTCCTGCCTCGTCTTCGGCACCAGCGCGGTGAACGCGATGCCCGCCAGTGCCGCCACCCCGGCGACGGCGAACGTCACGCGGAAACCGGCCAGCGAGGGCACGGTCACCGCGCCGACGGTGACCGTCATGTTCGCGAGCGTCATCGACATCACCGCGCTGGAGATGGACGTGCCCATCGCGCGCATCAACGAGTTGAGCCCGTTGGCCGCGCCGGTCTCGCTGACCGGCACCGCGCCCATGATCAGCGAGGGCATCGCGGCGTAGGCGATGCCGACCCCGGCGCCGATGATCACCGACGCGACGACGAGCTCGAAGGCGTTGTCCGGCAGGAAAAGCACGAAGACGTAGCCGAGCGCGATCACCGCCGAGCCGATCATCAGCGTGATCCGCGCGCCGTACCGGCCGATCAGCCGCGCCGACACCGGTGACAACAGCATCATCACCAGTCCGTTCGGCATCAGGCACAGCCCGGCGAGCAGCATGCTCAGGCCCAGCCCGTACCCGGTCGTCGTGGGCGCCTGTAACAGTTGCGGGAACGACAGGAACAGGGCGTACAGGGCGAAACCGACGAGAATCGAGGCCAGGTTCGTGAACAGCACGGGCCGTCGCGCGGACACCCGGAGATCGACGAGCGGGGCACGGCGGCGCAGCTGGTACCAGCCCCACACCGCCAGAATCACCACCGACGCGGCGGCGAGACCCAGCGTGGTCCCGTCGCCCCAGCCCCATTCGCCGCCCTTGACGATCGGGAGCAGCAGGCAGATCAGCCCGGCGGCGAGGCCCAGCGTGCCGAGGTAGTCGAACGGGGCGGGTGCGCGCACCGGGGACTCCGGCACCACGAGCAGGACGAGCGCGAGGCAGATCGCGCCGAGCACGGTGGAACCCCAGAAAAGTACGTGCCAGTCGAGGTTTTCCGCGACCAGCGCGGCGATCGGGAGCGCGAGCGCGCCACCGACGCCGAGAGTCGCGCTCATCAGCGAGACCGCGCCGCCGATGCGCTCGGGCGGGAGTTCGTCCCGCATGATGCTGATGCCGAGCGCGATGATCCCCATCGAAAGCCCTTGCAGCGCGCGGCCGACGATCATCAGCGCGAGCGAGCTGGTCAAGGCGCACAGCGCGGAGCCTCCGACGAGGACCACGAGGCTCGCCACGACGACCCTGCGCTTGCCGTAGAGGTCGCCGAGCCTGCCGCTCACCGGTGTCACCACGGCGGCCGCCAGCAGCGTCACCGTGACCACCCAGGACGCGTTGGTCGCGGTGGTGTCCAGCAGGCGCGGGAACGCCGGGATCAGCGGCACGACCAGCGTCTGCATGAACGAGACGACCAGTCCGCACGAGGCGAGGACCACGACGATCAGGGACGGGCTCCGCGAGTCACCCGAACGAGACACGACTACCCCAGCGAGTCAGTTTGTGCACGATACACACGTTGTGGATCATACACATCCATGACCGGCGAACGGACCGTACGTGATCACGTCGACGTGCTGAACGGGCTCAGCCGCGAGCTGAAACTGCTGAGCCGCCACCAGGTGCTGCCCCACAGCGTCGCGGCCCCGCTCGCGCTGGAACGCTCGGCGTTCCTACTGCTCAGCAGGCTGGAAGCGGGCGGGCCGATGTCGTTGCGCGAGCTGGCAGAGGCGTTCGGTCTCGACGTCTCCACGGTCAACCGGCAGGTCGCCGCGCTGCTGCGGCAGGGGCTCGCCGAGCGCATCCCGGACCCCGGCGGCGGGCTCGCGCGGAAACTGCGCGCCACCGGGGCGGGCAGGCGGAAGCTGGGCCGGGACCAGGCCCAGCACCGCGAGGGCCTCGACCGGATCATGACGCACTGGGCCACCGAGGACCGGCACACGTTCTTCGAGCTGCTGCGCCGGTTCAACGAGGACATCGAAGCGCTGGAGGGGACGACTCCCTGGCCGCGCGGTGATGGTCCGTGAATGCCACATCGAGAGACTCTGAGTCCCTCAATGTGGCATTCACGGACCGGCGGGCAGCTCAGCCCGAGCAGCTTTCCCAGTTCGCCGGGTTCGCCGAGGTCTTGACGTTGCGGAACTGGTAGCGGGGGCTGGTGTCCTCGAACTTCCACCTGTTCCCGGTCATCGTCGTCCACTGGCCGTCGGTGCCCTTGACCGACTGCTTGACCATCTTGGTCGGCTTGTCGCACGGGATCTTCGGCTCGACGCGGTTGCCGTCGGCGAAGGTCTCGATGTCGTGGGCGTACATCTCGACGGTGCTGCGCTTGTCCGAGGCCAGGAACCGGCGGCCCTTGCCGTCGTGCAGGTCGGTGTACAGGCAGATCTGGCTGTCGGACTTGCAGTACTCGTAGGTGAAGGTCACCTGCTTGCCGACCTTCAGGTGCGAGAGGCCGCGGCAGATGCTGCCGGTGGTCCAGGTCTGCGTGCAGTCGGGGTTGTTCTCCAGGCCGTTGTCGTCGCCGAAGAAGTACACCGCCCAGCCGACGTCGTTGTTGTAGTAGATCCCGGATTCGAGGTTGTAGTACCACTCCCCGACCGCGCCCCAGGCGTCCTTGCCGTTGCTGACCGCGGGCACCTGCCAGGTCACCTGCCAGCCGCGCGTGGCGCCGACGTCGCCGTTGTACCGGCTGTTGAGCAGGTACAACCCTTCGACGCCGTAAGGCCTTTCCAGACTCGGAGCCGGGTTCGGGGCCGCCGTCGCGGGCACCGCCACCGCGAGCAACGCCGCGGCGACGAGGGCGAACAGCGTACGGACACGCGACATGGATCATCTCCCCATCAGCGGTGACACGCGCATTCGGCGCACACCTCACCGTAGCCATCCGGAGCCGCGCGCAGAAGTCCCGTAAACACAGGACTTAACCGTCTGGAAGGGAAATCGCGGTCCCGATCACCGGGACGCGGACGGCTCGCCGAGCCAGGCGCGCAGGGAATCCGCCAGCGTCTCCTGCCCGCCGCTCACCCACGCGACGTAGCCGTCCGGCCGGACGAACGCGGCGGGGGCGTCGGGAAAGCCGACGGGAGCGGCCGTGACGACCCGGACCCGGTCGCCCCACGGCGCGGCGATCCCGCCGACCTCGCCGCGCGGGTCGAGCAGGATCCCGGCGCCGGTCGCGGCGTGCCCGGCGAACGTTGTCCCGTCGCCCAGTACGAAATCGGGCGCCCGGCGGCCGAGCAGCGGATGGTCACCGGGCAGGTCGTAGTGCTGCCACCCGCCGCCGATCTTCTTGAGCACGTACGTCGCGCCGTGCGGGGTGTCGAGAAGTTCGCCCAGTACCTCGCGCAGCGCCGCGACACGCGGGTCGCCGGGCACGCTGACCGCCGTCTGGGCCATGCTCCATCGCTGAACCCAGGCACCGATCGGATGCCGTTCCGCGGTGTAGGTGTCCACAAGGGACTCCGGCGCGAAGCCCCGCGCGACGGCGGCGAGCTTCCAGCCGAGGTTCATCGCGTCGCCGAGACCGAGGTTGAGCCCCTGACCTCCGGCCGGGGAATGCACATGGGCGGCGTCGCCGGCCAGCAGCACCCGGCCGCGGCGGTAGGTGCTCGCCTGCCGGGTGGTGTCGGCGTACCGGGTCGCCGCGTGCACCGCGGTGACCGTGACCTCGACACCACTCAGCCGACGCAGGCTGTCCTGGATCTCCGCCGCGGTGACCTCGGTGTCGCGGTCGGGCGGCGGCGTGAACTCGACCGTGTGCACGCGGGACTTCCCGTCCTCGCCCCAGCCACCGACCACATAGGACCCGTTCACCCCTGGCCGCCAGTCCGACGCGGTCAGCCCTTCGCCGCCCGTCATGTCCACAATGGCCTGACGTCCGGTGAAGATCGGGTCCACACCGGGGAAATCGAACCCGACGAGCTTGCGGACCGTGCCGCGCCCGCCGTCGCAGCCGACCAGCCAGCCCGCCTCGATCTCCGTGGCCCCGGCCCGCACCCGGACCCCACCCTCCCCGGCGGCGAACCCGGTCACCGCCACACCCCGGCGGATCTCGGCGCCGAGCCCGGCGGCGTGCCGGGCGAGCACGGTTTCGAGGTCCTGCTGCGCGACCACCCCGGCACCGAGCGGTTCCCCGGTCAGCTCGGGATCGGTGAAGTCCAGCCGGTCCGCGCGAATCCCGATCCCGGCGAAGTGCCCGATGAACCCGGGCTCGAACGACCCGGCACCTTCCTCCGCCGGTTCCTCCTCGTTTTCCGGGTCGTACCAGAAGAAAGCGTTCTCGCGGAGCGCGGGCACCAGGCCACGCAGATGCAGCGCGGCGACGGACGGACCGTTGAGCGCCCGCGCGCCCATCGACCCCGCCTTGCGCGGCCGCGCCGGATCGGCGTCCCGTTCGAGCACCAGCACCCTGGCACCGCCGAGCCGCAGTTCGGCGGCCAGTAGCAGGCCGACCGGGCCCGCCCCCGCGACGACGACGTCGTAGGTCATGACTCCCCCCAGCGGAAACTAGAAACGATGTTCGCAGTTAGCCCCACGGTAGCAAACCCCGAACGCCATTCGCAATAATCGCGCCCGTGGACGACGTGATCTGGATGCGCCCCGAGCAGGGCACCCGCGGGCCCAAACCGGCGTTCAGCCGCGACGACCTCGCGCACACCGCCGTGCGGATCGCCGACGCCGAAGGCATCGACGCGCTGTCGATGCGCCGGATCGCGGCCGGGCTCGGCGCCGGAACGGCCTCGCTCTACCGCTACGTCCGGGGGAAGGACGAGATCTTCGAGCTGATGATCGACGCCGTCGCGGCCGAGACGAACGACTTCACCCCCGGCGGCGACTGGCGTGCCGATCTGACCGCACTGGCGTGTCTGTACCGGGAGACCGCGTTGCGGCACCGGTGGTTCGCCGCGCTGGCCGCGGGCAGACAGACGCACGGCCCGCACAGCCTCGCCGCACTGGAGCTGTCCCTGTCGGTGTTCGACGGGCTCGGCCTGTCCGCCGACGAGATGCTGGTGTGTCTCGGCACGGTTTTCGCGTTCGTCCGCGGCCAGGTCCTCGCCGAACTGGCCGAGGCGGACGCCGCGCACCGCACCGGGCTGAGCCACGACGAGTGGATGGCACAGCAGGGCGAATACGGTCCGGCGATCATCGCGAGCGGCCGCTATCCCCGCTTCACCCGCGTCATCGTCGAAGCTGAACAACCGCACGCCGCCGACCGGCTGGAACGCGCGTTCGCCGTCGGACTTGACCGCGTCCTCACCGGCATCGCCACTAGCATCCCCGGCGGGAACCGAGCCGCACTTCCCGAGGAGAACCCGTGCTGCGCATCGAAATCCTGCGAAGCCGCTTCGCCGAGCGGACCGCCGAACTGCTGACGCCGTCCGGCGAACCGGACCTGTTCGCCGCCGAGGTCGTCGACCGGCCCGGCCTCGCGGCCCTGATCGTCTCGGCCACCCCGGACGTCGCGGCGGACGTCGTCCTCGCCGACGACGCCGTGGCGGCCGGGCGGCTGATCCGCGAGCGCGTTCTCCCGTTCGCGAAGGTGGTCGCCGGGCAGTCCCGCCCGCCGTCCCCGAAAGCCGTGCTGCGCGACCACGATCCCGCCCACCCGGTCTCGGCGGAGCGGCTGCTGCACCGGCTGCGGACCGCGCTGCGTGAGTTCGACGACGGTTCCTGGACCTACGACCACATCGGGTCGACGTCGGTGCCGGACCTGCGCGCCAAGCCCTTCGTCGACCTCCAGCTCGGCGTCCGGCCGCTGCCCGGCGAAGGCTCCGCGGTCGACGAAGCGTTGCACGCACTCGGTTTCGTCCCCGCGCGCGGCGCCCGGCCCGACTCTCCGGGGGTGTACCGCGACCAGATCAAGGATCCGGCGCTGGCACCGGAGGACGACTACCGCAAGCGGCTGTACGTGCGCGCGGATCCCGGCCTCCCGGCGATCCTGCACGTCCGCAAGCTCGGCTCGCCGTGGTGGTCGTACTCGGTGCTGTTCCGCGACTGGCTGCGCACCGACACCGCCGGGCGGCGCGCTTACGAGGCCGCGAAGGAGCGGGCCGCCGCCGCGCACGCGGACGATCCGGACTACGACGACTACACCCGCACCAAGGCCGCCTTCTTCGCCAAGGTCCAGCGGGACTACGAACGCGCGGGCGCGGACTCGGCCTACCGGCTGCGCTGACCACTACGGCGCGTAGCGTCGGTGACGCTCCATAACGAACGTGTCACCATCCGGCCCACCCGTCAAGACGATACCTCACGTCTCTTACAGTAGCTACCATTGGTTAAAGCCTGTAACTATGCGGACGGAGGCGCTCATGGCGGACGCCGCGACCTCGTCACCCCGCGAGCGCTACCGGGCGCGGATGCGCACGGACATCAAGGAGCAGGCCTGGGAACAGATCGCGACGGCGGGGGCGTCCGCGCTGTCGCTCAACGCGATCGCCAAGCGGCTGGGGATGAGCGGGCCCGCGCTCTACCGCTACTACGCCGGCCGCGACGACCTGATCACCGAGCTCATCGGGGACGCCTACCGCAGCCTGGCCGACACCATGGCCGAGGCCGCCGCGAGCGGCGAGGCCGATCTCGCCGAACTGGGCCGGACCACGCGGCGCTGGGCGCTCGCCGATCCCCAGCGGTACTTCCTCATCTACGGCACCCCCGTCCCCGGCTACCACTCGCCCGCCGACATCACCGAGATCGCCAACGAGATCTACGCGATCCTCGTCGCCGCCCGGCCCACGCTCCCGGACACCGCGGCGGCACAGGGGCGGGCGCTCACCTTCTGGACCCGCGTGCACGGCGCGCTCTCGCTGGAACTGGCCGGGCACTTCGCCGGGATGGGCCTCGATCCCGCCGCGCTCTTCGAGGCGGAGCTGGACAGCCTGCGGGCGCCGTGATCCTCAGTGGGGGTGCGATCCCGTGGAGCGGAACACGAAGTACGCCACCAGGCCCAGCACGAGGAGACCGATGACGACCGCGATCGCGATCTTCACCTTGCTGTAGGGGCGTTCGCCGTGCACCTCGCCGGTCCGGCCGTTCACCAGCACCTGCCAGTTCTTGCCAGCGTAGACATAGGTGGCGATCCACACCGGTAGCAGCATCAGCTTGAACGTCACGGCGTTGTGCCGCGTGTCCACCGCGTCGACGCGCTGCACGTCGCCGCCGATGTCGCGGCGGCAGTCCTCGGCGATGATCGGCGCCATCCGCCGCTTGGCCTCCTCGAACCCGTTCTCGGGCTCGACGTCGTAGCGCAGCGCGAAATGTCCGGCGAGGTACTGCGGCTGGTAGGGCGCCGCCTCCGGCAACGGCCACGGCGCGAGGTCGTCCAGCCGCTTGCCGGGGAGCACGAGGCTGCCCGCCACCAGGACGTCGTCGAACGCGCGCGCCACGGTGCCCGACGCCGGATACCAGCGGGTGCGGCGGACCCGGCGGGACTTCCGGTTGCCCTCGCTGTCGGTGTAGTACTCGGTGACGTAGTAGTACTCGCCCCGTGAGCCCGAGTAGGCCGAAACGGTCTGCGAGTCGTATGTCCAATGTGGAACGTAGGTGCTCTTGGTCGACTCGGCCTCGGTCACCTTCTTCAGCGCGCTCGGCGCGAACCAGCGCGAGGAGGTCCACTTGCCCAGCGACTGCCGCAGGTGCGCGCGGTCGAGCTGGAACGGCAGCACCCCCTCGGGCACGATCTGGCCGGTCGCCGTGGCGTCCACGACCAGCGGCGCGCCACAGAACTGGCACAGGCTCGCCGTCTCGTTCGTCTCGGACCGCGCCGCGCAGCGCTGGCAGGCGAGCACGTACGCGCCGATGCTGCCCACCGGTTTCCTCGGCAGCACGGCCAGTTCGGCGAACGGGATCTCCCTGATCCGCCGGTCGCTCGCCGCGATCTGCTGGCGGAACCCGCAGTACGGGCACTTCAGCACGGAGGTGCCGGGCGCGAACTGGACCCGCGCGCCGCAGCCGCCGCACGGATAGGTGTGCGCGGCGACCGGACCGGCCTGCTGCTGGAACTGGTGCTGCGCGTAGGGATCGGTCATCGGGCCCCCTCCAGACGATCGCTGCTGCCGTGGCTACTGCGGCGGCAACGGCGGCGGGGTGCTCGCCAGCAACGGCGCGACCTCGGGCACCTGCTGCGCGGGCAGCCAGCCCGCCATCCCGGCCCGCCACACCAGCGTGTCCGCGCGCAACGTGCCGCCCGCGACCTGCCGGCCGAGCTGGGCGCGGTCGAACGGGCCGAGCTGCTGGCCGTTCGCGCCGAGGAACCACTGCTCGGCCTGCGGCAGCGGCGGCGGGACCGCGGGCGCCTGCGGTTGTTGTTGCGGCGGCGCGTAGTGGGGCTGCTGGGGTTGCGGCGCCGTCCCGGCACCGGCGGCGCGCTGGCCGAGCGCCATGCCCAGCCCGATGCCGAGGCCCTCGCCCGCGCCGCCCTCGTTGTGGGCGGCGGCCTCGATCGCCTGCGCCGACTGGAACTGCGTGTACTGGTCGAGATTCCCGACGATGCCCAGCTGGCTGCGCTTGTCGATCGCGGCCTCGACCTCGGGCGGCAGCGAGATGTTCTCGATGACGAACTTCGGGATCTGGAGGCCGAGCGGCGCGAGCTCCTTGCTGAGTGCCACGGCGAGCTGGTCACCGATCCGGTCCTGCTGGGTGGCCAGGTCGAGCATCGGCACCCCGGAGGAGGCGAGCGCGGTGCCGAGCCTGCCCACGATGATCCCGCGGATCTGCTCCTCGACCTCTTCGGTGCGGAACTGCGGATCGGTCCCGGCCAGCTCCCGCAACAGCGCGGGCGGGTCGATCACGCGCAGCGAATAGCCGCCGAAGGCACGCAGCCGGACCATGCCGAACTCCGGGTCACGCACGATGACCGGGTTCAGCGTGCCCCACTTCTGATCGGCGAACTGGCGCATGCTGACGAAGTACACCTCGGCCTTGAACGGCGAGTCGAACCCGTACTTCCAGCCCTTGAGCGTGGACAGGATCGGCATGTTCTGCGTTTGCAACGTGTACATGCCGGGCGGGTAGGCGTCGGCGACCTGGCCCTCGTTGACGAACACGGCCGCCTGCGACTCGCGCACGGTGAGCTTGGCGCCCATCTTGATTTCGTTCTCGTACCGGGGAAAACGCCAGACGATCGTGTCGCGGCTGTCGTCGAGCCATTCGATGATGTCGATGAACTCGCCGCGGATCTTGTCCAGAATGCCCACGTGCTCCCCCGTCTCCCCTGCTCGCCCCTGCCCGGTCACCCTAACGCGAAGGCCGAGCCGGCGGGAACGCCCGGCTACCCCGCGGCCCAGGTGACCGGGAGCGCACGCAGCCCGAGAATCATCGAGCCCACCGAGAGCCGCACGTCCCCGGCCGGGACGGCGAGCCGCAGCCCGGGGAACCGCGCGAACAGCGCGGGCAACGCGACCTGCATCTCGACGCGCGCGAGCTGCTGGCCGAGACACTGGTGGACGCCGTGCCCGAAGGCGACGTGCCCGGCCGCGTTGCGGTGCGGGTCGAATACCTCCGGATCGGCGAACCGCGCCGGGTCGTGGTTGGCCGCCGGGACCGAGACCGTGACGGCCTCGCCCGCCTTGACGAGCTGCCCGGCGAGCTCGACGTCCTCCAGCGCGACGCGGACCGTGCACGGGATGATGCTGAGATAGCGCAACAGCTCCTCGACCACGCGGCCCACCGCGTCGGGGCCTTCGGCGAGCACCGGGATCACCGCCGGGTTTTCCAGCAGCGCGAAGGCACCGAGCGCGATCATGTTGGCCGTGGTGTCGAAACCGGCGCCCAGCAGGGTGAAGGCGACGTTGGTCAGCTCCTCGTCGGTGAGGTCGCTCCCGGCGAGACCGCCGAGCAGGTCGTCCGTGGGCTCGGCCCGCTTTCCCCGCACCAGTTCCCCGAGGTAGGACTGCATTTCGGTGTAGACGGCGAACCGCTCCTCCGGCGCCGCGTCGGCCTGCATGAGGATCTGGGCGCGGTCCTGGAACCGCTCCCGGCCCGCCTCGGGGACGCCGAGCAGCTCGCAGATCACCTGCCCCGGCACCGGCAGCGCGAACGCCCGCACGAGATCGGCCGAGTCCCCGGCGCGGGCCAGCTCGTCGAGGCAGTCCGCGGTGATCTCCGCCACGCGCTCGGTCAGCAGGCGCATGCGCCGCACGGTGAACTGCCCGGTGAGCAGATGCCGGTAGCGGGTGTGCACCGGCGGGTCGGTCTGGTTGAAGATGCCGGGAGGCGCGGGCTGCCCGGTGCCACCGCCCGCGCCGGGGATCGGCGGGTGGCTCAGTTCGGCCCTGGCACTGAACCGGGCGTCGGCGAGCACCGCGCGGACGAGCTCGTGGCTCGTTGCCAGCCAGCCGACATGCCCGTCGGGGTAGGCCATCCGGCTCAGCGGCCGGGCGCGGCGCAGCTCCGCCAGCTCGGCGGGCGGGTCGAAGGGGCGGCCGGGAACGTGGGTCATCGGCAGCGGTTCCGCGGTGGACGGTGACTGGGTCATGGTGGTTCTTCCTCGGCGTTCGTCAGGTTTCCGGTACCACGAACGCTACGTTGCGTTTTCTGTAGCGGCAATTTCAAGACGGTGTTTTTCGGGACTATTTATGGCTTTTCCCGAGAATAATTGCAATGATCCTGACGTCGAACGCAACAACATTCGACACGAATTGCAATGACTGACGATGAACGCACCAGGAGGCGGGAATGCCGGGAGGACGGCTGACCTCCGAGGACCGGCGGCGGATCGCCGACGGACTCGCCGAAGGGCTGGGGTACGCCGAGATCGGCCGGCGGCTCGGGCGGCCGACGTCGACCGTCAGCCGCGAGGTGGCCCGCAACGGCGGCGCGCGGGGCTACCGGGCCGAGCACGCCCAGCTGGCGACGGGACGGCGCGCTCGCCGGGGCGGGCCACCGGTCCCGGCGCCGGAGCCGGCCGAAACCGGCTACGGCCGGGCCACCGCGGCGATCGACGAGTTCGAAGCGGAGTTCGCCGCGTTGATGACGCGGTCGGGGTTCCCGCGGATGATGTCACGCGTGTTCGTGTCGCTGTACCTGAGCGACACCGGCAGCCGGACCGCCGCCGAGCTCGCGCACCGGCTCGGGGTCAGCCCGGCGTCGGTCTCGAAAGCCGTGGCCTACCTGGAAAAGCTGGAACTGCTGCGGCGGGTCCGCGACGAACGGCGGCGCGAGCGCTACCTGGTGGACGGGGACGCCTGGTACCGCGCGTGGGCGGCGAGCTTCCGCTCGGTCGAACGGTGGGCGAACGCCGCCCGGCACGGCGCCGGCCTGCTCGGCACCGCCACCCCCGCCGGTGCCCGGCTCGACGAGATGGGCGAGGTCTTCGAGCACCTCGGGCACGAGATGACCGAGGCGGCCGAGCACTGGCGGCGGGTGGTCGCGGCGCGGCGGGTCAGTCCACCAGAGCCCCACAGCTGATGTTGACGGTGGCCGCGGTCATGCTGCGGGCGCGGTCGGAGGCGACGAACGCGGCGACCTCGCCGACGTCGGACAGGGTCGCGCAGCGGCCGAGCATGGTCGCCTTTTCCAGGCCGGCCACGATTTCCTCGCCGCCCGGCAGGTCCGGCGGGACGACCTCCGGGATGCCGCCGGTCCGCATCGTCACCGCGCGCACGCCGAAGGGACCCAGCTCGGCGGAGATCTGCCGCCGCATCGCCTCCAGCGCGGCGAACCCGGCCTGGAGGCCGCCGACGTGGAACTCGCGCACCGGGTCGCCGTCGCCGCCGAACACCAGGATCACCCCGGACCGCTGCCGCTTCATGTGCCGCGCCGCCGCCCGCGCGGTGAGGAACGTCGTGCGCACCCCGGTCGCGACCGGCTGGAGGTAGTCGGCCACGGACATCTCGACCATCGGCGTCCCCTGAACGTCGCCGTGCGTGATGAGGTTGAAGGAGATGTCGAGACTCCCGGCCTTCGCCACGACGGCGTCGGCGTGGGCGTCGACGGCCCGTTCGTCCAGCGCGTCGACCACGGCCGTCTCGGCCCGGCCACCCTCGGCGCGGATGTCCTCGGCGACCTTGTCGAGCTTCGCCGCGGTGCGTCCGGTGAGGAACACCGTCGCGCCCTCCTTCGCGAACCCGCGGGCCACCGCGCCCCCGATCGCCCCGCCCGCGCCGTAGACCACCGCGTTCCTGCCGTCGAGCAACATCTGTCCACCTCCAGGTATGGGCCGTTCCGCACGGCCGTTCACCAGACGCGTCGAACGGGCGGCCCGGCGATCGACAGACCGCTCAGGTTTTTCCGGCGGCGTCGGTGAGCAGCACGAACCGGCGTCCGCGCAGTTCCCCGCGTTCGAGCCTGCGGTGCGCCTCGGCCAGCTCGGCGAGCCTGCCGAGCTCGACGATCCGTGGCCGCAGCCCGCCGCTCGCGAAGCGCCGGTTGAGCGCGACGGCGGCGTCCGCGAGTTCCGCGGCGGTGGCGTTGGAGATGGCGAAGCCGAGGATCGACCGGTCCTGGGTGTACAGCTCACCCGCGGGCAGGACCGGCCTGCTGGTCGCCCCGGCGAGCAGCACGATCCGGCCGCGGAAGGCCAGCGTGCCCACCGCCGCGCCGAGATCGTTGGTGCCGGAGGTGTCGACGTACAGGTCCGCGGCCCCGCGCAGGCAGCCGGGCAACCGCGGATCGTGGTAGTCGTAGGCCTCCGCCGCGCCCAGGCCGAGGCAGTAGTCGAGGTCCGCGCCCGACGCGGTGGCGATCACCTTCGCGCCCGCTTCGACGGCGAGTTCGACCAGCGCGCTGCCGACGTTGCCCGCGGCGCCCGCGACCACCACGGTCTCCCCCGCGCGCACCCGGCCGTGGGTGACCAGCGCCAGGTACGCGGTGGCGGCGGGGTGGACGACCGCGACGGCGTCGACCGGGTCGGTGTCCGGGGGCAGCGGGTACAGCCGGTCCGCGGGGACCACCACCCGCTCGGCGGCGGCGCCCTGCCGCCCGCCGTGGCCGAGGCTGTTGCACCACACCAGGTCGCCGGGCGCGATCCCCGGCGCGCCCGCGCCCGCCTCGGCCACCCGGCCGACGAGGTCGCGGCCCAGCACGAACGGGAACGTGACCGGAGCGGGGACGAGCCCGGAGCGGATGAACGTGTCCACGTGGTTGACCGTGGTCGCCAGCACCTCGACGAGCACCTCGGAGGCGCCCGGCCGCGGTTCGGGGAGCGCGCCGAACCGGATCTCCTCCGGTCCGCCGAGGCGTTCGACGAATGCGGCCAGCATGATCACGACCATACCCGGCGGACGGACGGCGAACATCCCGGGAAGTCCTCGGCGACACCCACCCGAGAGTCCTCAGTGGACTGACGACAGATCGTCATCCTTCGCGGGAAACGGGAAAACCCTTAACGCGCGAATCGCACCCGTACGGAGCAAGCACCGCGGTGCCGACGGTGGTAGACGGGTCTGGTGACCGACCACCCCGAGCCGCTCACCGTCGGCGGCAAAGTGCTCCACCAGTGGCTGTCCGCCGAACAACGAAGACTGGCGCACCGGCTGGCCGAGGAGTTCGCCCGCGAAATCGGTTCTCCTGGCGGCTCGCCGGTGCGGGAACTGGGGAGCATCACCGAATCGACCGAGGAAAACCTCCGCGTCCTCGCGCGGTCCCTCCACGACCGCGATGTCCCGGGGCCCGCCGACCTCGCCGGCCCGCTGACCGCCTCCGCCGCCCGCCGGGCGGGCGAGGGAATCCCGCTGGACGCCGTACTGTCCGTCTGCCACGCGAGCACGATGGCGGCCTGGCGCGAGCTGGTCGCCGAGGCGTCCGCCGAAGACCTGCCCGATGTCGTGACCTGCGCCGAACTCACGCTCGGCTGCCTGGCCGGGGTGGACGCCGCCGTCGCCGCCGCGTACCTGGCGGAGCGGCACCTGCGGGACCTGGACGAGCACCACCACCGGCACGCGCTGCTTTCGGCACTGCTGCGCGGCGACCCGCCGGACGACCAGGCGCGGCGGGCCGGACTCCCGCTTCCGCGCCGTTTTCTGGTGCTCCACCTGCGTTTCGGCAGGCACCCTTCCGAAGACCGGCCCGGCGCGGGCGGCGTGATGGCGGGCAGGCACAAGATCCACCGGGCCACCGGCGAACTCGCGCGCACGGCGGGGGAAGCGGTACTGGCACTGCTCGACACGTCCGGTGGCACCGTGCTGATCCCGGACAACACCGCCGAACACAACTGGGCGGCCGACGAAACGCTGGTGACGCGGCTCGGCCACGCGGCCGGTGTCGAGGTCACGGCGGGCGGGGTCCTCGCCGGGCCCGCCGAGGTGCCGGGCGCGGCCGACCAGGCGGCCGACATCGCCGAGCTGGCCGAGGCGTTCGGCCGGGGACACGGGTTCTACCGGCTTTCCGACCTCATGCTGGAGTACCAGCTGACCCGGCCGAGCCCGGCGCGGGCGGAGCTCGGCGGGCTGCTCGCGCCGCTGGAAACGCACCGGGACCTGTTGGCGACGCTGGAAACCTATGTCCGGCACGGGCTCAACCGGCGGCGGACCGCGGCCCAGCTGCACGTCCACCCGAACACCGTCGACTACCGGGTCCGCCGCGCGGTCACGCTGACCGGTCTCGACCCGGCCGATCCGGTCCAGCTGCAGCACATCGGCGCGGCGCTGATCATCCGGCGCCTGCCGGACGACCATTTCGGACGTCCACACAGGACACCGGAGCGCCCGGACGGTGAAGGTCCGTGGGGGCCTCCCCAAGGGACCTAGAGTCCCTCAAGGAGGCCCCCACGGACCTTCGGGAGAACGCGGGGATCAGGCCAGGGTCAGGCCGTAGGCCTGCAACTCCAGGGTGAGCGGGTAGAAGTAGCTGGTCTGGGTGTCGCCACCCGACAGCGTCCCGAGGCCCTTCGAGCCGTCGTAGGCCGGGCCGCCCGAGTCACCGTGGTCGGTGTGCGCGGTGGTCCCGAACTCGTGGTTGAGCACGCCGACGTCGAAGTTCACCGACTGGTCGACCGAGGTGACCTCCCCGGTGCCGCCGCCGGTGGTCGAGCCCTGCTTCGAGATCTTCTCGCCGACGGTCGGCGTGCCGGCGCTGGTGATCTTCTGGCCGGTGTTGACCTCGCCGGGTCCGCTGCCGTTCGGGCGGGTCAGGTAGCCGGAGTCGGCGCCGGGGCAGTCGCTCTTGACGACCTTGGCACCGCTGACGTCGCCGCCCGCCCAGGTGCCGCCGAGGTTGGTGCAGTGCCCGGCGGTGAGCAGGTACGGGGTGCTGCCCTTCTTGACGTTGAAGCCGAGCGAGCAGCGGCCCTGCTCGTTCTTGATCGCGTCGCCGTCCTTGATGTGCAGTTCGAGCTTGCCGGTCTTGTGCTCGACACGGACGGCGTCGCCGTGCTTCGCCGCCGCGGCGGTCACGGTGTCCGAAGTGGACTTCGTGGCCGCGGAGTAGACGGTGACGACGACCTGGTTGGTCCTGGTGTCGATGCCCCACGTGGTCTGCGGGACGTTGCGGACGGTGTCCATCGACTCCTTGACACCGGTCAGCGCGGCGAAGCTGTGCGCGACCTTCTTCGCCGTCAGGCCCGCCGCCTGGACCTTCTGCGCGGCGGCGTCGTCGAGGACGTTGACGACGGCCTTGCCGTTGTCGAGGTAGACCCCGCCCGACGCGGCGCCGAGGCCGTCGGCGACCTGCGAAGCCTGGGTGATCGCGGCCTCCTGGATCTGGGCGAAGGCGAGCGGGCTCGCCGTGGCCGCGGACGAGCACACACCGGTGGTGAGCGCCGCGGCGGACAGGACGGTGAACACGGCGAGGTTTTTCCGGAGAGCCATGAACTTCCTCCAGTTGTGCCGGTCTGTTCCGGGCGCGACCCCGGGGGTCGCGCGTCGTGGGGACACGGCCCACCCTTGTTTCTCGGCAACCAACGCACTACCGACGATCGTTGGTTAATAACCAAGCTAAACGGACAAATACGGTCAAAACACGGCGTTCGGCGCACCGGTTCTGCCCCGAACGGCGTCAGAAACCGCTCCGGACACCGCCCGTGGCCGCCGCCCGGCGGAGTGGGCGCGGTGTGCGGCTTGTGGGTCACCCGGGGCTGACCCACCGGTCAGCGACGCTGGTCCGGGCGGGGGACCCGGCCTTCCCGATCGTGTGCAACCCCGGCGGGGACCTTGGCGGGACGGCGCGGCGTTTGGTTGCCTCAGCGGGTCGGGACCGTGTGTCGCAGAACGCCGGAAGGCCAGGTACACCGCCGTGCAGCCGTTCGTACTCCCCGAGTTCTATCTGCCCCACCCGGCCAGGCTGAACCCGCACCTCGAAACCGCGCGGGAGCACAGCAAGGCCTGGGCGTACGACATGGACATGATCGACGTGCCGCAGCACGGCACGGTGATCTGGAGCGAGCACGACCTCGACTCGCACGACTACGCGCTGCTCTGCTCGTACACACATCCGGACGCGGGCGCGGAGGAACTCGACCTGATCACCGACTGGTACGTCTGGGTCTTCTACTTCGACGACCACTTCCTCGAGCTGTACAAGCGGACCGGCGACATCGTCGGCGCCCGCGCCTATCTCGACCGGCTCGCGGAGTTCATGCCGGTCACCGGAGAGGTCACCGCGCAGCCGGAGAACCCGGTGGAGCGCGGGCTCACCGATCTCTGGAACCGCACCGTGCCCGCGCGGTCGGCGGACTGGCGCCGCCGGTTCGTGGAAAGCACCAGGAACCTGCTCGAAGAGTCGCTGTGGGAACTGGCCAACATCGCCGAGGGCCGGATCGCTAACCCGATCGAGTACATCGAGATGCGCCGTAAGGTCGGCGGGGCGCCGTGGTCGGCGAACCTCGTCGAGCACTCGGTGCACGCCGAGGTACCGGCCGAGATCGCCGCGAGCAGGCCGATGCGCGTGCTGCGCGACTGCTTCGCCGACAGCGTCCACCTGCGCAACGACCTGTTCTCCTACCAGCGCGAGGTCACCGACGAGGGCGAACTGTCGAACGGCGTCCTGGTGCTGGAGAAGTTCCTCGGCCTTGGCACCCAGGAAGCCGCCGATGCGGTCAACGACCTCATCACCTCACGGCTGCACCAGTACGAGCACACCGCGCTCACCGAGGTACCCGCGCTGTTCGAAGAACACGACGTCGATCCCGAAGGCCGCGCCGCCACCGCCGCCTACGTCAAGGGCCTGCAGGACTGGCAGGCCGGCGGGCACGAATGGCATCTGCGGTCGAGCCGCTACATGAACGAAGGGGCGCTGACCAGCCGTGGTGGCCCCGAGCTGCTGGGCGGGCCCGCCGGGCTCGGCACCTCGGCCGCCCGGGTCTTCACCTCCGTGGCCGCGACCGCACCGCAACGCCTGCGCGGTTACCGGCACCTGCCGTACCAGACCGTCGGAGCCCGGTCGCGGCCGTCGCTGCGGATGCCGTTCCCGCTCCGGCTCAACCCACATCTCGACGGCGCCCGCGAGCGGACGGCCGCGTGGGCGGAACGCATGGGTCTCCTCGACGACGTCGTCTGGGACCGGCGCAAGCTCGACGCGGTCGACGCCGCCCTGTGCGCCGCCGGAACGCACCCGGACGCGAGCCCCGGGAGGCTCGACGTCACCAGCGGCTGGATGGCCTGGGGCACCTACGCCGACGACTACTACACCGAGCTGTTCGGCCGGGCCGGGGACTTCGCCGCGGCGAAGGCGGCCACCGAGCGGCTGTCGTCGTTCATGCCGACCGAGTGCGAACCCATGCCCGAAGCGCTGACCCCGCTGGAGCGCGGACTGGCCGACCTGTGGGAGCGCGCGGCGAAACCGCTCTCGGTCCGCGCGCGACGCGCGTTCCGTCACGCCGTCGAGGACATGCTCGAAAGCTGGCTGTGGGAGCTGGGAAACCGGATCCAGCGCCGGGTCCCGGATCCGATCGATCACCTGGAGATGCGGCGCCGGACGTTCGGGGCGGACCTGACGATGGCGCTGTCGCGGCTCGGCGCGCCCGCGATCCCGCCGGAGCTGCGCCGCACCCGGCCGCTCCAGGCGCTCGAACACTCCGCCGCGGACTACCCCGGCCTGCTCAACGACGTCATCTCCTACCAGAAGGAGATCCAGTTCGAGGGCGAGGTCAACAACGCCGTGCTGGTGGTCGAGACCTTCCTCGACACCCCGAAGGAACGCGCGTTCGACGTCGTGACCGACCTGGCCGACGCCCGGCTGCGCGAGTTCGAGCACGCGGCGTCGGTCGAGCTGCCCGCGCTGGTCGAGGCCTACGACCTGGACGAGGACACCCGCCGCCTCCTCGACGAGCACGTCGGGAGCCTGAAGCACTACCTGGCCGGATGCCACCACTGGCACCTCACTGTGGCCCGCTACGACGAGGCCGAGGCGCGCCGCCCGATCGGCGCGTCCGCCCTGCTCGGCGGCCCGACCGGACTGGGCACGGAGTCGCTGCGGTTCGCCGTGCGCTGACCGGCGGACGGAGTGTGCGAGTCCGCACTCCGCCGGGCGTCGCGCGGGACCAGCGGTGATACTCGACGATGTGACTGGCTTTACCGATCCGGCCAAAAGCAGGCCGACCCCCGCGCAGCACGTCACCGTTGCTACGAAGCCATTCGGCCGTGACTGTGGTCGGATCAGTAACGAACGGCACAGTAACCTCCGCTTCCTCGGGCATGCGACGACGCGGCTCGAACTCGGCGGCCGGGTGGTGCTCACCGACCCCGTGCTGACCTCGCGCGTCGGCGGGCTGACCAGGGTCGTCCCGGCACCGGACCCCCGGTACTGGGCGGACGCCGATCTGGTGCTGATCTCGCACCTGCACGGCGATCACCTGCACCCGCCGTCGCTGCGGATGCTCGGCGCGGGCACCCGGATCGTCGTCCCGCGCGGCGCGGGTTCCTGGCTCACCAGGCGCGGTTTCCGCGACGTCGAGGAGATCGCCGAGGGCGAGACGATCACCGAGGGCGCGCTCAAGGTCACCGCCACCCGCGCGGACCACTCCGGGCACCGGTGGGGCCCCCGGCTGACGCACGGCCCGCAGAGTCCCGCGCTCGGGCACCTGCTCACCGCGGACGGCACCACGGTGTACTCCGCCGGGGACACCGACCTCTTCGACGGCATGGCCGGGTTCGGCCCGGTCGACGTCGCGCTGCTGCCGGTCTGGGGCTGGGGCCCGAACCTCGGGCCCGGCCACCTCGACCCGGAACGCGCGGCCACGGCGGCCGGGCTGCTCCGCGCCCGCGCCGCGGTCCCGGTGCACTGGGGCACCCTGGCCGTGCCCGGCCTGCGCCGCACGGCGCGGATGCGCCGCCTGCTGGTCGATCCGCCGCGCCGGTTCGCCGCCGCGGTCGCGGCCGCCGGGCTCGCCTGCGAGGTCCTGCTCACCGAACCCGGCGAAAACGTCGCCCTGCCGGCCACGACGGATCCGGCGTGAACTGGTCCGACCCGTCCGCGATCGGGTATCCCGCGCTCTTCGGCGGCGTCCTGCTCGGCTCGATCATCCCGGTGATCCCGACCGGTGCCGTGGTCGGCGCGGCGGCCGCCGTCGCGACCACCACCGATCACCTGTCGCTGCCGGTCGTGATCGTCCTCGCCACGCTGGGCGCCTACGCCGGGGACGTCGTGACGTTCGCGGTGCCGAAGTTCGGCAGCGAGGCCGCGGTCCGCTGGATCGCGCGGCGCCAGCAGGCCGACCGGCTGGCCAAGGCCCGCGAGCAGTTCGCCCGGCGGGGCTGGCAGCTGGTGGTCATCGGACGGCTGGTGCCCGCCGGGCGGATCCCGGTCCTGCTCGCCGCAGGCGCGCTGAACTACCCGTGGCGGCGGCTGCTGCCCGCCTCGCTCGGCGCGTGTGTGCTGTGGGCCGTCGCCTACACCCTGCTGGGCATCCTCAGCGGCGGCGTCTTCGACTCCCCGCTGATCGCCACCGTGCTGGCGACGGTGCTGGTCCTGCTGGTCACCGTGGCGACGAACCTGATCGCCAGGATGCTCAGGAAGCGGCGGGAAAGGAGGTCCGCGGTGCACACGGCCCCGGAAAAGGGACGGCTGCTGCGTGGCGGCCGGACGGTCGCCCGCGTCCTGGTGATCTGGATCTTCGTCAGCGGCGCCCTGCACCTGCTCGACGTCTGGCTCGACGGGTTCTCGATGCCGCACTGGTGGCAGCGGCTCGTCTGCGCGTTCCTGCTCGGCGTGCTGGCCTCGGTGGTGTGGCCGCTGATCCTGCGGGTCGCGATGCCCATCGCGTTCTTCACCCTCGGCATCGGCAGCTTCCTGGTGCTCGGCGCGGGCGCGCTCGCGGTGTTCGAGGCCGTGCCCGGTGTCCGCGTCGACGGTTTCGGCACCGCGGTGCTGGTGACCGTCGCGATGGCGGTGGTCAGCGTGGCGCTGTCCAGTCTGCTCGCCATCGACCAGGACGAGGTCTTCTTCCGCCGCGCGGCCCGCCGCCACCGGCGGCGCGGTACCGGCCACGACGCGGAACTGCCGCCGGGCGTGGTGTTCCTGCAGATCGACGGGCTCGGCCACGACATCGCGCGCCGCGCGATCCGGGACGGCGACATGCCGACGCTCGCCGCGTGGCTCGACGAGGGCAGTCACGCGCTGACCCGCTGGCACACCGACTGGAGTTCGCAGACCGGCGCGAGCGTCTGCGGGATCCTGCACGGCTCCAACCACGACATCCTCGGTTTCCGGTGGTACGAAAAGGATCGCGATCACGTGATGGCGTGCGCGCACCCCGGTGACGCCGCCGAGATCGAACGGCGGCACTCCGACGGGCGCGGGCTGCTCGCGACGGACGGCGCGAGTCACGGGAACCTGTTCAGCGGCGACGCCGAGCACGTCAGCCTGACGATGAGCTCCGTGCCGGTGCTCGTGCCGAAGAAACTGCGGCACCGCGGGCGGCACCGCGTCGGCGACGGGTACTACGCCTATTTCGCCAACCCGGTCAACGCGGTGCGCACGTTCATCATCGCGCTGATCGACGTCGGCCGGGAGCTGATCGCCTCGACGCGGCAGCGGCGGGCCGGGGTGCTGCCGCGGGTCCCGCGCGGCGGGCTGTACCCGTTGGCACGCCCGGGAACGACGGTGATCTCCCGTGACGTCGTGGTGTCCGCGATCCTCGGCGACATGCTCGACGGCCGGTCGGTCGTCTACGCCGACTTCCTCGGCTACGACGAGGTCGCGCACCACTCCGGCATCGAGCGTTTCGACACCCTCGCCGTGCTGCGCTCGATCGACCAGCAGATCGCCCGGCTGCACCGCGCGAGCCGGATCGCGCCCCGGCGCTATCACCTCGTCGTGCTTTCCGACCACGGGCAGACCCAGGGAAACGCCTTCTCCCAACGGTTCGGCGAGAGCATCCAGGAGTACATCGGCAGGCTCTGCGGCGGGACGACGCCGGCGGCGCCGGGCAGGCGACGTCAGGCGGAGAGCTGGCAGGTGAACGCCGGGCTCGCGGAGGCGGCCTCGGGCGGCGGCCTGATCGCGCGACGGCTGCGGGCCAGGGTCGAGGGCGCCGAATGCGCGGACGACCGGCCGCGTACCGCGAGCGGCGCGCCCGGCGAGGTCACCCGCGTCGCGCCCGGGGTGGTCGCGGTGGTGTCCGGGCATCTGGCGATGGTGTCGTTCACCGAGCACGAGGGCCGCGTCGACTTCGAAACCATCGAGCGCGAGTTCCCCGAACTGGTGCCCACGCTCGTCGATCACCCCGGCGTCGGCTTCATCCTGGTACGCAGCAAGGAGTTCGGCCCGGTGGTGCTGGGCCGCGACGGGCTGCACCGGCTCGCGACCGGCGTCGTGATCGGCGAGGACCCGCTGCTGCCCTACGGCCCGCACGCGGCCGATCTCGTCCGCCGCGTCGACACGTTCCCGCACTGTGCGGATCTCATGATCAACAGCCGGTACGACGCGGATTCCGACCAGGCCTCCCCGTTCGAGACGCACGTCGGCTCGCACGGCGGTCTCGGCGGAACGCAGCAGCACGGATTCATCGCCTACCCGAAGGAGTTCCCGGCGCCGGGCGAACCGGTCGGCGCCGAGGCGGTGCACCGCGTGTTCCGTGACTGGCTGACCTTCCTCGGCCACCCCGAACCGGGTTCGGGCGCGGAGCACGAGAAAATCCACGCAGAACCATCGGAGGTCCGTTCTTGAGTACGAAACCCACCGTCTACGGCGCGAGCTGGTGCCCCGACGTCAAGCGCAGCTGCGCGCTGCTCGACGGCACCGGCGTCGCCTACGACTACGTCGACGTCGAGGCGGACGCCGCCGCCGAGGCACTGGTCCGCGAGCTGCAGGGCGGTGCGCGGCGCATCCCGACGATCGTCTGGCCGGACGGCACGCACCTGGTCGAGCCCTCGGACGACGAGCTGACCGCGCACCTGAACCGGTGAGCGGACTGCCGGACGTGCCGGTGGGCACCCGCGTCGTGGTGCGTTACCGGATCGAGGGCGGGTTCACCGACGCGCTCGGCACCCTGCTGGCCCGCGACGCCACGACGTGCACGGTGGACACGAAACGCGGCCCGGTGGTGGTCCCGCTCGACGCCGTCGTCGCGGCGAAACCGGTGCCACCACCGCCGGAACGCCGCCACTGAGCCGGCCGTCGGCTAGTCGCCGGGACATTCGTTGCCGCCGCCGCTGCGCTCCACGCAGTACGGCGTCGGCGGCGGAAAGTGCTCGACCCTGCCGCGCTGCGACTGTGCCCAGCAGTACAGGACGATCACGGCGCTGATCGCGAACCCGATCCCGAAGAACCAGCCGAACCCCCGCGACCGTTTCCATGCCGCCAGAATCGCCCCCGCCAGCGGCAGGGCCGGCCCCGCCACCGCCGCCCAGACCAGCAGCGCGTGCTGGGTCGCGGCCCGCTCCGGAGGTATCGGGCCCCAGAAGGTCATGAAGCTGAGGAGCGCGGCCCTGACCAGCAGGAACGGGACACCGATCAGCCAAACGCACAGGACGGTCCCGATCGCCACCGAAATCCAGTCGATCCGCTTGGCCGGTGCGACGCGTTCCCCCATCGGACCAGTATGGCCGCATCGGCCGCGAACCGTCCTCATCGCCGAGCGGTGATCGTGGCCGCCACCGCCGGAACGCCGCCACTGAGTCCTTTGTGGACTCCTCACCAGCTGAGCGGCTTCGGCGCCACGGGTCCGGCGAGCCGGTCCCGCAGTACCCGGATTCCCAGCGGGACGAGGACGAGCGCCAGGAGCCCGGTGAAGACGAGGTCGGGCACCACGGCCTCCTTGAGCACGCCCACCCAGATCGTGACGCTCGCCAGGAAGACCAGCGTCCGCCCGGTGCCGAACACCCCGGACCGCCAGAGCGCGAGGCCGAGCAGCAGCCCACCCACGTACTGGCCGAACGACGCGGTGACCGGGACGCGCCAAGGACCGTAGGCGATGTCGGCGTAGCCCGCCATGATCGACCGGACGGTGTCGTCCAGACCGTTTTCCGCGATGAGCCGGAAGCCGGTCTGGTCGGCTCCGGCGAAGTAGGCGCGGGCGAACAACCCGAAGACGAACAGCGTGCCGCCCCACGCGGCGAGCTTCGGGCACCGGCTCGCGGCGAGGTGGGCGAGTGTGACGGCCGCCGGGAAAAGCAGGATCGCGCCGAGCACGAACAGGGCGTCGCCCGCGGTCACCAGCGCCGGGTCGCGGACATACGACGTCAGCCGCGCGGGTGCCGCGAACGGCAGCTCCGCGAAGGCGTCGAGTTCGGCATCGGTGAACTGTCCGCCGTGCAAACCCAGGTAGCGCAGCAGGAATCCGGCGAACCAGATCGGCGGGGCGAGGATCAGCGCGCCGCCGCCCACGTACCGGCCGGGGAACCAGGTGCCGGGCGCCTCGCGCGGCAGGGTGCTGAGTCGTTCGAGCATGCCGTCCAGCGTCGCCGGTCCTCCCGGCCGCGCGCAGTGCCCGATCGTCGGGTGCCGTCCCCGTCTTTCGTCACCCGGTGATCGCGGCCTCGACGCCGTCGAACAGGACCTGGATCCCCGCCTCGAAGGTCAGCCGCGCCTCACGCTCCAGATACGGCGTGTGGTCGTCCGGGTCGGGCTCCATACCGCCCAGCTTCGTCACCATCGGGAACCGCTCGGCCAGATCCGGGGCGAGGTCGGTGAGCATCCCGGACCGCGTGTACCACCACTCCTCCTCGGAGACGTCGCTCTCCCGCGCCGCGAGCCGGGCTTCCACCGCGATCTGCGCCGACCCGCGCACGAGGCTGAACAGCGAGCCGAGCACCCAGCGGATCCGGTGCGGCGGGAGGCCGGTCGCGAACAGGATCCGCAGCACCGTCTCCTGCACCGCGAACTCGCCCGGTCCGAGCACCGGCCGGGCGGAGGAGATCTGCAACTGCCACGGGTGCCGCAGGTAGAACGCCCACAGATCCTCGGCGAACGCGGTCGCGGCGGCACGCCAGCCCGCACCGAGGTCGTATTCGCGAGCCACCTCGGCCAGCGCGCGGTCGACCATGAGGTCGAGCAGTTCGGCCTTGCTCGGCACGTAGGTGTAGAGCGCCATCGCCGTCCGCCCGAGCCGTTCGCCGACCGCGCGCATCGACAGCGCCGCCATCCCGTCGGCGTCCGCGATCACGATGGCCGCGTCCACGATCTCGTCCACGCTGAGCGCCGGCTTCGGCCCGCTCTTGACCTGCGGAGACACGCCTTCGCGCCACAGCAGGGACATGGACCGGCGGGCGTCGCCCTGCCCGGCGAAGACAACCACCTTGCAACTCCTTACAGCATAAAGTAACGTGGCCCGGCCAACTCCTTACAGCATAAATTATCAGGGGGATTCATGCCGGGGCTCGACGCTGCCGACAGTCACGACGTCATCGAGGTCCGCGGGGCCAGGGAGAACAACCTGACCGGGATCTCGCTCGACATCCCGAAGCGCAGGCTGACCGTGTTCACCGGGGTGTCCGGCTCCGGGAAGTCCTCGCTGGTGTTCGGCACCATCGCCGCCGAATCGCAGCGCATGATCAACGAGACCTACACCGCGTTCCTCCAGTCGTTCATGCCGCGCATCGGCCGTCCCGAGGTCGACGCGCTGCGCAACCTGAGCGCGGCGATCGTGGTCGACCAGGAACGCATGGGCGCGAACGCGCGCTCGACGGTCGGTACCGCGACCGACGCGCACACGATGCTCCGGATCGCCTTCAGCAGGCTCGGCACCCCGTACGCCGGCACCTCGGGCGCGTTCAGCTTCAACCTCGCCGAGGGCATGTGCCCGGACTGCGAGGGCATCGGCCGGGTGTCCGATCTGGACGTCGACGAACTGGTCGACGTCGAACTCTCGCTGCGCGAGGGCGCGATCAAGGTGCCCGGTTTCACGCCGGACAGCTGGTACGTGCAGATCTACCTCCAGTGCGGGTTCTTCGACCCGGACACGAAGCTCAAGGACTTCAGCCAGGACCAGTGGGACGACCTGCTGTACAAGGAGAACTGCAAGGTCAAGGTCGGGACCAGCAACCTCACCTACGAGGGCCTCGCGGTGAAGGTCAAGCGCCTCTACCTGAGCAAGGACAGGGACTCGCTCCAGTCGCACCTGCGCGCGTTCATGGATCAGGCCGCGACGGTGTCGACCTGCCGGTCCTGCGGCGGCGCGCGGCTCAACCCCGCCGCGCTGGCGTCGAAGGTGGGCGGGAAGAACATCGCCGAGTGCTCGGCCATGCAGATCAGTGACCTGGCCGAGTTCCTGCGCGGTCTCGACGAACCGTCGGCGGCGCCGCTGCTGGAGGGCCTGCTGGAGACCCTGGACTCGCTGACCGGGATCGGGCTCGGCTACCTCAGCCTCGACCGCGAGTCCGGCACGCTGTCCGGCGGCGAGGCGCAGCGCGTGAAGATGGTGCGGCACCTGGGATCCAGCCTCACCGACATCACCTACGTCTTCGACGAACCGACCGTCGGACTGCACCCGCACGACATCGAGCGGATGAACAACCTGCTGATCCGCCTGCGGGACAAGGGAAACACCGTCCTGGTGGTGGAGCACAAGCCGGAGACGATCGCCATCGCCGACCACGTCGTCGACCTCGGGCCCGGCGCGGGCTCGGCGGGCGGCGAGCTGTGCTACGCCGGGGACGTCGCGGGGCTGCGGGCCTCGGGCACGCTCACCGGCCGCCACCTCGACCACCGGGCGAAGCTGCGGGACGTCTTCCGCGAGCCCACCGGGCGGATCTCCATCACCGGCGCGTCACTGCACAACCTCCGGGACGTCAGCGTGGACATCCCGCTCGGTGTGCTGACCGTGGTCACCGGGGTCGCCGGTTCGGGCAAGAGCTCGCTGATCCACGGCTCGCTGGCGAAGCGCGAGGGCGTCGTGGTGGTCGACCAGTCGGCGATCCGCGGGTCGCGGCGCAGCAACCCGGCGACCTACACCGGGCTGCTCGATCACGTCCGCGCCGCGTTCGCCAAGGCCAACGGCGTCAAGGCGGCGCTGTTCAGCGCGAACTCCGAGGGCGCGTGCCCGAAGTGCAAGGGCCTCGGCCTGGTCTACACCGACCTCGCGATGATGGCTGGCGTCACCAGCACCTGCGAAGAATGCGAAGGCAAGCGCTTCACGCCCGCGGTGCTGGAGCACAAGCTGCGTGGCAAGGACATCAGCGAGGTGCTCGCCATGTCGGTGGCCGAGGCCCGCGAGTTCTTCGGGACCGGCGGCGCCAGGACGGTGCTCGACCGGCTGGGCGACGTGGGGCTGGGCTACCTGAGTCTCGGCCAGCCGCTGACGACGTTGTCCGGTGGCGAACGGCAACGGCTGAAGCTCGCGATCCGGATGGCGGAGAAGGGATCGACCTACATCCTCGACGAGCCGACGACCGGGCTGCACCTCGCCGACGTCGACCAGTTGCTCGGACTGCTCGACCGGCTGGTGGACAACGGGAACACGGTGGTCGTCATCGAGCACCACCAGGCCGTGATGGCGCACGCCGACTGGATCGTCGACCTCGGCCCCGGCGCCGGGCACGACGGCGGCCGCGTCGTGTTCACCGGCACCCCGGCCGAGCTGGTGAAGAACGCCGACACCCTGACCGCCCAGCATCTCCGCACCTATCTGGGGTAGGTCCGTGGGGGCCTCCTTGAGGGATCTGGAGTCCCTCAAGGAGGCCCCCACGGACCGAGCAAGCCGGGGTAGCACCCGGCGACAGGCGCGGGATTGTCGTATGCGCACCCGTTGATGTCAATACTCCTGGGTAATTGGTAAATCACCAATCATCCACGCAGTACGAAAGTCGGGTCACAGCACGCGAAACGCTCTCTACATTCACTCCAGCGCGCGCGAAACCCGGCAAATTTCCCTGTACGGCGAGGAGTTGTCTGATGTCGAGGAAGTTTCTGCTGTCCGGTGCCGCCGCGCTGGCCGTGGTGGCCGCCCCGCTGACCGCGGGTACCGCGCTCGCCGCGCCCGCGGCGGCACCGGCCGTCACCACGGTGTACTACGACACCTCGGGCGCGCCCACCTTCCGCGATGTCATCCGTGCCGGCGCGGCGAACTGGAACCGCGCGGTCTCCAACGTGCAGTTGCAGGAGCGGGCGTCGGGCGCGACGCTGCGCTACCAGGAGGGCAACGACCCGCAGGGCTCGTACGCCGAGACCGACGGCCACGGCAGCGGCCGGATCTTCATCGACTACACCCAGGCGAAGCAGTACGACCAGGTCCGCATCGCCGCGCACGAGACCGGGCACGCCCTCGGCCTGCCCGACCACTACCAGGGACCGTGCACGGAGCTGATGTCCGGTGGCGGCCCCGGCCCGTCCTGCCACAACGCGAACCCGAACTCGCAGGAGGCGTCGCGTGTGCAGTCCCTGTGGGCCAACGGTTTCCGCAGCGCGGGCGTCCCGACGCGGATCTACGAGCAGATGCCGGTACTGAGCCACTAGCGCTCGTCCCCTGACCGAAGGGGACTTTCCTCGCCGCGGCGGGCGGGGGAAGTCCCCTTCGACCTTGTGGCCGGCGGATCCGCCGAGACTGTCGGTGGTGGCGGCTAGCTTGGCGGCGTGCTCACCACCCTGGCCGTCGAGAACTACCGGTCCCTGCGCGATCTCGTGCTGCCCCTGTCCCGGCTGACGCTGGTCACCGGCGCGAACGGCAGCGGGAAGTCGAGCCTGTACCGGGCGTTGCGGCTGCTCGCCGACGCCTCGCGGGGCGGCGCCTTCGCCGGTGACGAGTTCGGCTACGCGCTCGACTTCGGCCTGCCCGTTCCGGCGGAGACCGCGTTCGGTCTCGATCCGGAGTTCAAACGGGAATGTGTGTGGAGCGGCCCGGTGCTGCGGCCGGCCAGGCTGCTCGCCGATCGCGCGGGGCCGGTGGTGCGCACGCGCGAGGCCGGGGGTTCCTGGTCCGAGGACAAGCACGAGATCCGGCTGACTGACAGCATGCTCAGCGAGTTCGCCGATCCCCGGCGCGCGCCCGAACTGCTGATGGTCCGCGAACGGATCCGCTCATGGCGTTTCTACGACCACTTCCGCACCGACGCGGCGGCGCCCGCGCGGGTTCCCCGGATCGGCACCCGCACCCCCGTCCTCGGCCACGAGGGCGGTGACCTCGCCGCCGCGCTCCAGACGATCCGCGAATCCGGCGACGACGAGGCGCTGCGCGGCGCGATCGAGCACGCCTTTCCCGGCTCCACACTGGAGATCGGCGACGTCGAGGGCCGGTTCGCCCTGCGCTTCCGGCAGCACGGGCTCCTGCGTCCGCTGGACGCGGCGGAACTGTCCGACGGCACGCTGCGCTACCTGCTGTGGGTGGCCGCGCTGCTCACCCCGCGGCCACCGGAGCTGCTGGTGCTCAACGAACCCGAAACGAGCCTGCATCCGGATCTGCTGCCCGCGCTCGCCGCGCTCATCGCGAAGGCGGCGAAAACGGCCCAGCTGATCGTCGTCTCCCACGCACGGCCACTGATCCACGAGCTGGAGTCGGTGTCGGCCGGGCTGGGAATAGAAGCGACCACCCTCGCGCTCGAGAAGGAGTTCGGGCAGACAGTCCTCAGTGGACAGGGCCCCCTGGACCGTCCGTCGTGGCACTGGCCGAAACGCTGAGCGCCGCGGTCAGTGCGGCGCGCAGGCCGCCGCGATCGCGGCGGTGTCCCAGTAGAACGGGCACACCTCGGCGATCCGGCCGTCCTCGACGGTGATCGTCTGCAGGATGGGGAAGTCCAGCTCGCGGCCGGTTCCCCTGGCCCGTGCCCGCACCCTGGTCAGTACGACGAGCGGGTTGTCGCGGCTCAGGAAGGACTGCTCGACCATGTCGAAGGATTCCCACGTCGCGCTCATGGCGAGGAAGAACCGTTCCAGGCCGGCGTGGCCACGCCAATCTCCCCCGTAGGGCAGGGATTCCGCCTGGCGCAACACCACATCCGGGGAGAAGAAGGGAGCGAGCGGCGCGAAGGAGGCGGTGCCGGGCCCGCCCGCGGCGAGATATTCGGCCTCCGCCGCGTACATCCCCTTGAGCACGGCTTCGGCGTCCGTTGTCGATGCGGTCGTCATGCCGGTCATCGTGACCGATCCCCGACGGATCTTCCGGCGGAAATCGGTCCTGGACCACAGCGACGGTCGGCGAGTTCCCGGCGCCGGTCAAACGAGACATGTCCCCAGCTGCTATTCCCAGGGCCACCTGTTCGGCTCCGGACAGGACCATGTGCCAGGACCTGGCCCGTGTGGCCTGCTTCCGCCCAGGCAGCCTCCGCTTTACCCAGGAGAGCCGACGCCTTCGATCGCGCTCGCTCCGCTGACATCCACCACTTCGTATGCCGTTTCCGGCAGGTGGAGGTTCGGTGTTGGTACTCGCGCAGACGTATCGGCGGGCGGCGGGCTTGCCTGGTTTACCTCCGGGTGCGGCGAGGGAGGCAACGACCAATTACCCCGAGTTTGCCCTCCAGCCGACGCTTCAGCCCAGCCACCTCACACCGCAACCGCGCGATCTCCCCCTCGAGCACCCGCAAGCTCCATCGCCTGCGCTACCAACTCGTCTCGGGAAAGGCGAACACCTTTCCCACAACGAGATCATCCACAAGCCCCATCACCGCATCCAGGCCCCTGACCAGTTATTCACTCATTCGTGTCGAACGTATGTGCGAGTGTCTGCGGCAGGATGGAGGCGTGTCCAGGAACCTGTCCCCCCAGGAACCGCCACCACTGTGGCGGTTGTCCGGTCGCGAACTCGCCGATGAGGTGCGTGTGCGACTGGAAGCCTTGTGGCGCCTGGACGCCGAACTCGGCCAGCTACTGGTGGAGGTTGATTCTCGCGGGGTGTCCGAGCTGTACGGCTACGGATCCACCGCGGCATGGTTCGCACACATGGGACGGATGTCGCGCGGTGAAGCCAAGAAGCATCTTGATCGTGCGCGTGGGGTGAATCCTGGTCGTCACGTCGACGGTACCGAAACACCCGCCGCCGCGCCAGCAACCGGAGCAGCCGCACTCGCCGGAGAGATCGGACCACACCACACCAACCGGGTTCTCCTTTTCCTGAAGAAGATCCCAGTAGGTGTGTCCGAAGAGGACAGAAACAACGCGGAGAAGATCCTGGTGGAGCTGGCACGTCAGGCGACACCACACGAGGTCGACAAAGCCGCCGACGAGATCCTGGCCCGGATGGACCAGGACGGAAAGGAACCGAAGGACCCAGACCCCTCCGAACGCAAACCCGAACTGCGGATGCGGCAACGGAAGGACGGCTGGTTCGATATCGACGGCCAGCTCGATCCCATCACCGGGACTCGGCTGAGCACGATCCTCGACCCACTGGCAACTCCTCGGCCTGCAGGGGAGGACAAGTGGCCGGACCTACGGACCACGTCCCAGCGGTACGGGGAAGCGTTCGGTGAAGCGATCGCGATGCTGGCCAATGTCCCGGACATGCCCGGCGGCGACCGCGCCCACCTGGTGGTCACCGTCGGCCTGAATGACCTCAAGACCAAGCTGGGGACGGCATGTCTGGACATGGTCTCCCAACTCACCGCCACCGAGACACGGATGCTGGCCTGCGACTGCCAGATCATTCCGGCGGTACTCGGATCGAAAGGTGAACCACTCGACCTGGGCAGAGCCAAGCGTTTGGTCACCCCGGCACTACGCAAAGCACTGATCATCCGGGACCGAGGATGCGCTTTTCCCGGCTGCCACCGAAAGCCGAGACACTGCGACGCCCACCACGTGATCGAGTGGGCACACGGCGGACACACAGTCCTCCGCAACCTCGTACTGCTCTGCACCGCCCACCACCGACTACTGCACAGCTCACCATGGACAGTCCACATCGCCGAAGACGGGATACCCACCTTCATCCCGCCCGACTACGTGGATCCCTTACGCAGAGCCAGACGCAACAACCTCAACCAACCCGTCGCCGCGTGAGGTCGCCAGCCAACCCACCGGGCGCTCGCAAGAGGTCAAACCCGGAAGACCACTTCCGACCAGGGTCCTGTTTGGACAGAGAGGAGGTACCCATGATGTCGAGCACGGCCGGTCCGAGCGCGGGCGGCCGAGAATCCGCACGCCGAGGATCGCCGGATCCTCGCCCTGCCGCTGCCCGGCGACGACGCCCGCGCAGGGCATCAGGCGATGCCGGGTTCGGGAAGCGAAGGCAGAGCGGTCGATCCGGAACGTCAACTGCGGCGATCGCACGGGTGTCACCCTGGCGGCCGCCGAGTCCGGTGCGCGGCAGGGATCCGGTCGGCCGCGAGCCCCCGGAAGTGCGGGCACGTCATCAGGTCGTCGTGCGGGCACGGGCCGCCTTCGAACAGGTCGAGCGCGGCCTGTGCCCTGGCGATCCGCGCCCGCAGCCGCTCCCGGTGACGGTCCACAATCTCGCGGCGGGCCGGTGCGGGCTGCACGGCCAGCATCGCCCGGATGTCCGCGAGCGCGAAGCCCGCTTCCTTCGAGATCAGGATCGCCGCCACCCGGTCCAGGCCCGCGTCGGTGTAGCGCCGGCGGTTGCCGTCGCGGGCCGGTGTCAACGGTCCTTCCGCCTCCCAGTGGCGCAGCACGTGCGCCGACAGCCCGAACCGGGCCGCCGCCTCACCGATTGACTTCATGTCGACATTAGGTCGCACACTGACGGCGATGTCCACATTGGTTACCCCCCCTCGGCGACGGCTCGGTCACCGGCTACCGCGCCGACAAGCTCCTGCACGGCCTCGCCGAACCCGGACAGGCCGTCCGCGAGGCCCGCCGGATACTGGCCCGCCGCGGCAGGCTCGTCCACGCCCGCGCAGATCGGATGCCCCAGCCACGGGTCGCCCGCCGATACCGGAATCTCTTGCTGGACAACGGTTTCACCGACGTGACCGTCGAGGTGCGTATCGGCGGGGAGGGGTCCCGGACCACCGAGGCCAGACTTTCCCGGGTGAGCCCGCAACCTCCGAACACCGATCTGGGCGCGGTACGGGGAAGGTATCCCACCGACAACCGGCGTCGCGGCTGGGCCGCGGTGATCCTGCTCGCCGCCGGCCTCCCGTTCACCGCGTTCGCCGTGGCGTTCTGGGTGTTTCTCGACCACGTCAGCGGGAAACTCCCGTCCACCGGCGCCGACCCGCTGTGGTTGCCGAGCGTCGCCGTGGGGCTCGGCCTCGGAATGCTGCTGATGGGCGGCTGGTGGGGCGTCCACTCCTTCACCCACCGCGGTGAGTTCTTCGAGCTCCACGACAACGGCCTGCGGCACTCGCGCGGCGGTCGCACGCGGAGCGTCCCCTGGGCGCAGGTGCGGCGCGTGACCACCGGCAGCGGCCGGAACACCGCGCTGACCCGGTGGGCGGGTGGCACCTTCACCTGTACCCTCCACCTCGCCGACGGGAAGAAGCTCACCTTCACCGCCCTCACCGAGGACGCCGTGCACCTCGCCCGGCAGATCCGGACCGCGGTCGAGCGGAATCCCTAGACGCGAAACGAAAATATCCAGGCGCCGCGTCCGGCGAGATGATCTACGCTCGCGGCCGTGGACTTCTCGGGTGGCTGGGACAGCGCGGCGACACTCGTCGACGGCCGGTGGGTGGAGCGGCGGCCGCGCCGTCCCGAAGTGGCCGGGCAACTGCGTACCGAGGTCCGGCTGATGCCGTGGCTCGCACCCCGCCTGCCACTCCCCGTGCCGGTGCCGCACCTCGTCTCCGACGAGCCACTGGTCATCCGGCACGAACTCGTCCCGGGGGAACCGCTGGAACGGCCGGACGCCGAGGCGGGGCGCCGGCTCGGTCTCTTCCTTCGCGCGCTCCACGACTGCCCGGTGGACGAGGCGATCCGGCACGGGCTCCCGACGGCCCGAGAAGCCGCGGTACAGCACCTGGCGACGCTCGACCGGTTCCACGCCGAGGTCGTCCCGATGCTGCCCGCCGGGCTCCGGCCCGCCGCCGTCTCACTGCTCGACGCGATGCGGAATCCGCCGGGTGACACCGTGGTACACGGCGATCTCGGGCCGGAGCACGTACTCGGTGACGAAGGCGGAATCACCGGGGTGATCGACTTCGGTGACACCCACGCGGGGGACGCGGCGATCGATCTGGCCTGGACGACATACGGCACGCCGAAGGAGTTCGCCACCGCGCTGACTGCCGCCTACGGCATCACCGACGCGCTCCGCGAGCGCGCGTCGCGCTGGCATCGGCTCGGGCCATGGCACGAGGTCACCCACGGCCTGGACACCGAAGACCCGGACACCGTGCGGGACGGCCTCGACGGCGTCGTAACGAGGCTGACCGATATTCGGTTGTCCGGTTGATCACCGCCGTCCTACAGTGCGGCCCATGGGTGCTTGTTACGCAATTTTCTTCATGAGGCTTCGTCACGCCTAGCGGCGGGCTGACCTCCTCACGCGCCAGCTCCGCCGCGCAGCGGTCCGTGACCGGTGCGGCCTCCGACGCCGCCCGGTTCTCCATCGAACCCTCGCGGAGCACTCATCCATGCCTTCCCCCTACCCGGGCGGAGCCCACGAACTCGGCCAGAACTTCCTCGTCGATCACGCCGTGATCACCGAAATCGGCAGGCTCGTCGCCCATACCCGGGGCCCGATCGTCGAAATCGGGCCCGGCGACGGTGCCGTCACCCGGTCGATCGGCCGGACCGGCCGGGACATCACCGCGGTCGAGGTCGATCCCCGGCTCGCGCGACGGCTCAGCCGCCGGGCACCCGCGCACGTCACGGTCGTCAACGAAGACGTCCTGAAATACCGCTTTCCCCGTGAACCACACGTGATCGTGGGGAACCTGCCCTTCCACCTCACCACCGGGATCCTCCGGCGAATCCTCACCACCGGGCACTGGCACACCGCGATCCTGCTGGTGCAGTGGGAGGTCGCGCGGCGGCGCGCCGGGATCGGCGGTGCGAGCATGCTGACGGCGAGCTGGTGGCCGTGGTACGAGTTCGCGCTGCACAGCCGGGTCCCGGCCCGCGCGTTCCGGCCGAAACCCTCGGTCGACGGCGGCCTGCTCACCATGACCCGCCGCGCCGAACCGCTGGTGACCGATCGCGCGGGCTACCAGCGGTTCGTCAAGGACGTCTTCACCGGAAAGGGGAACGGGATCCCGGAAATACTGCGGAAATCAGGATATCTCGACAACCGGGTACAGCGGTGGCTGCGTGAGCAGCGCGTGACACCGCGGACGTTGCCGAAGGACCTCGACGCCGCCGGCTGGGCGGCGCTGTGGCGGCTCACGTCCTGACGATGTCGCGGTCGTAGCCGGTCGTGCTTTCCCTTACCTCCAGCGAAAACGGGGTTTGCACGTCCTGCGGCGCGGCCGCGGCCTCGCCGGAGATCCGCCGGTGGATCAGTTCCACGGCGGCTTCGGCGAGCGCGGTCTTGTCCGGGGAGATCGTGGTCAGCGAGGGCAGGCTGAACGAGCCCTCCTCGTTGTTGTCGAAGCCGGCGATCGCGATGTCCTCGGGCACGCGCAGGCCCTGTTCGGCCGCGACGCGGAGCGCGCCGACGGCGAGCAGGTCGTTGAAGCAGAACACCGCGTCCGGCCGTTCGGGCAGCGCGAGCAACTGCTTCATCGCCGACGCGCCGGAGGTGCGGTGGTACTTTTCGACCGGCGCGACCAGCGAGTCCTCATAGGACAGTCCGGCCTCGGCCAGCGCCGTGCGGTAGCCCGCCAGGCGCAGCTCGCTGGTCCCCCGCCGCGAGTTCGCGCCGATGGCGGCGATCCGGCGGCGGCCGAGCCCGGCGAGGTGCAGGACCGCGGTGCGCGCGGCCAGCACGTTGTCTATCGCGACGTGGTCGATGTCCACCTCGACGGCGTGTTCTCCCAGCAGTACCAGCGGAATGCCGCCCACCGAGTCCGGGAAGTCCGCGGACTCCAGCGCCTCGGGGTGCACCAGCGCGCCGTCGACCAGGTGCGGGCCGAGCGAGGCCAGCGTCGCCCGCTCCCGGTCGCGGGTGCCCTGGGTCTGTTCGATCAGGACGCTCCAGCCGCGCCGCTGCGCGGCGGTGATCACCAGGCCGGCCAGCTCACCGAAGTACGGGATGCTCAGCTCGGGCACCATCAGCGCGAGAAAACCGGTCCGGCCGCGGCGCAGGTTGCGGGCGCCGACGTTCGGCCGGTAGCCGGTCGCGGCGAGCGCCTCCTCGACCCGTCGCCGGTTTTCCGGCTTCACGAACGCGTAGCCGTTCACCACGTTCGACACCGTCTTCACCGAAACCCCGGCGAGCGTGGCGACATCCTTGAGCGTCACGGCCACGGACAGACCCCTCTCGAACGGCTGACACGCATTGTCTCGTCGATATGCCCATTTACAACGTTGTTCCAACGATGTAAAAAGTACCTCATGCGGCTGGGGTGAGCTGAGTCACCCTGGCGAGCGTCGTCGCCGTCGCGTCCGGAGGAGTCGTCGTGCCCCCTTCCCGCACCGCCCTGATCCTGGTGGCCACCGGTGCCACCGCCACGCTCGCGCTGAGCGCGTGCACGAGCCGCGAGGCGGGCCCCTCGGCGGCGTCGAGCAACGCCGGCCCCGCCGCGTCGGCGGCGTCGAGCGCGCCCGGCGGCCCCGGCTGTTCCCGCACGCAGACGGGGTATCCGCAGCTCGACCCGAAGACCGCGATCGTCGGGTTCTCCCAGTCGGAGAAGGAGGCGAACCCGTTCCGGATCGCCGAGACACAGTCCATCCGGGACGAGGCCGCCAAACTCGGCATCCCGGCCGACAAGCTCCTGGTGACCAACGCGCAGAGCGACCTCAACAAGCAGATCAGTGACATCAAGTCGCTGCTCGATCGCGGTGCCCAGCTGCTCGTCGTCGCGCCGCTCAACTCCGACGGCCTGCAGCCCGCCTTCGACGCCGCGAAGGCCAAGAAGGTCCCGGTGGTCACGATCGACCGCAAGGTGAACTCCACGCCGTGCACCGACTACCTGACCTTCATCGGCTCGAACTTCGTCGAACAGGGCAAACGCGCCGCCGACGAGCTCGTGCGGGTCACCGGCGGCAAGGGCAAGGTCGCGATCCTGCTCGGCTCCTCGGGCAACAACGTCACCACCGACCGCACGCAGGGGTTCAAGGACCAGCTCGCCAAGAGCTCCGGACTGTCCATTGTGGCCGAGCAGACCGGCGAGTTCGACCGCTCCAAGGGCCAGACGGTGACCGAGCAGCTCGTCCAGAGCCACCCCGACATCACCGCGGTCTACGCGGAGAACGACGAGATGGGCATCGGCGCGGTGAACGCGCTGAAGACCGCGGGCCGCAACCCCGGCAAGGACGTCAAGGTGGTGTCGGTCGACGGTACCCGCAACGCCGTCCAGCTGATCGCCGACGGCAGCTACAACGCGGTCATCGAGTCGAACCCACGTTTCGGCAAGCTCGTCTTCGACACGCTCAAGCAGTTCGCCGACGGGCAGTCGATCCCGGCGACCGTGGTGATCCAGGACGACCAGTACGACGAGACCAACGCCGCCCAGAAGGTCGGGAACGCGTACTGATGGCCGAGCCCGTCCTCGAGGTGCGCGAGGTCTCGAAGCACTTTCCCGGGACGACCGCGCTGGACCACGTTTCGTTCGCGGTCCGGCCGGGTGAGGTGCACGCGCTGGTCGGCGAGAACGGCGCGGGGAAGTCGACGCTCATCAAGGTGCTGACCGGCGTGTACCAGCCCGACGGCGGGCAGCTGCGGCACCTCGGCGAGCCGGTCGTGTTCAGGCGGCCGATCGAGGCGCAGCGGGCGGGCATCTCCACGATCTACCAGGAGGTCAACCTCGTCCCGCTGATGAGCATCGCCGGGAACGTCTTCCTCGGCCGGGAGCCACACTCCAAGGGGGGCCTGGTCGACTGGCGCCGGATCCACGCCGAAGCGGCGGAACTGCTGGCGGGCTACGGGATCCACACCGACGTCCGGAGGCCGCTGGCGAGCCTCGGCGTCGGCGCGCAGCAGATGGTGGCGCTGGCCCGCGCGGTCTCCACCGACGCCCGCGTGGTCATCATGGACGAGCCGACGTCCTCTTTGGAGCCTCGCGAGGTGGAGACGCTCTTCGAGGTCCTCAACGGACTCCACGAGCGCGGTATCGCCGTGGTGTACGTCAGTCACCGGATGGACGAGCTGTACCGGGTCTGCGACCGGGTGACCGTCCTGCGGGACGGCCGGAACGTCCACAGTGGACCATTGGCCGATCTGCCCAGGATCGAGCTGGTGTCGATGATGCTCGGCCGGGAGATCCGCGACATCCGCGAGCACGGCGTCACGAGTTTCGGCGAGGATCACCACACCGAGGCGGAACCGTTGCTGCGCGCGGAAAACCTGAGCAGCAAGCACGCCATCGACGACGTCTCGGTAGCCATCCGGCCCGGCGAGGTCGTCGGGCTCGCCGGGCTGCTGGGGTCCGGGCGCAGCGAAACGGCGCGGGCCATCGTCGGCGCGCTCCCGCTGGACGGTGGCACGGTGTGGCTGGGCGGGCGCAGGGTGCCGCCGGGCAACGTCGCCGCCGCGGTCCGCGCGGGGATCAGCCTGCTGGCCGAGGACCGCAAGACCGACGGGATCATCCCGAGCCTGTCCGTCCGCGAGAACATCGTGCTCGCGGCGCTGCCGCGGCTCTCCCCGTTCGGCCTGGTCAGCCGCGCGAAACAGGACCGCGTGGTGGACGTCTTCATGAAACGCCTGCGTATCAAGGCCTCCAGCCCCGACCAGAAGGTGGCCGAGCTGTCCGGCGGCAACCAGCAGAAGGTGCTGCTCGCCCGCTGGCTGTGCACGCAGCCGAAGGTGCTGCTGCTCGACGAGCCGACCCGCGGTATCGACGTCGGCGCCAAGGCCGAGGTGCAGGCCCTCATCGACGAGCTGGCCGGCGAAGGGCTCGGGGTGCTGCTGATCTCGTCCGAAATGGACGAACTGATCGACGGCGCCGACCGGGTGATCGTGTTGCGGGACGGGGCCGTCGCGGGCGAGCTCTCCGGCGGGAACGTCACCGAGGAGGCCGTGCTCGCCGCGATCGCCGCCGCCGGGGAGGACGCCGATGACTAGCGTGACCGTCGATCGTGCGCGGGTCGCCGCCTGGCTGCAGAACTACGGCGTCTACCTGGCCGTGGTGGTCCTGCTGCTGTTCAACCTCGCGTTCACCGAGAACTTCCTGTCACTGGCCAACTTCCGGACCCAGCTGGTGCAGGCAGCGCCGGTGTGCGTCGTGGCGCTCGGGATGGCGCTGGTGATCGGCACCGAGGGCATCGACCTGTCGGTCGGTTCGGTGATGTCGGTCGCGGCCGCGCTCGTCCCGCTCTACCTCGGGTACGGCCCGGCCGCGGCGGTCGGCGTCGCACTCGCCGCCGGGCTCGTCGCCGGGCTGTTCAGCGGATTCCTGGTGGCACGGCTGGGGATCCAGCCGATCATCGCGACGCTGGCGTTGCTCGTCGGCGGGCGCGGGCTGGCGCTGGTGATCGCGCACGGCCAGCTCGTCCAGCTGCGCGCCCCTGCCTTCCTGGCGCTGGGCACCGGCGACGTCGCGGGCATCCCGGTCATGGTGCTGGTCGCGGCCATGCTCGCCGCGTGCACGGGCCTGCTGGTGCGGCGGACGGCGTTCGGGCGGCGGCTGGTGGCCGTCGGCGGGAACCGCACCGCCAGTACGCTCGCCGGGCTGCCGGTGAAACGCGTGCTGGTCGGGGTGTACGCGATCAGCGGTGTGCTCGCCGCCATCGCGGGTGTGCTCGCCACCGCCCGGCTCGGTGCCAGCGACCCGGCGGACGTCGGGCTGCTGATGGAGCTGTCCGCGATCACCGCCGTCGTGGTCGGCGGGACCCCGCTGACCGGCGGAAAGGTCCGCGTCCTCGGCACGGTCATGGGCGCGCTGCTGATGCAGCTCGTGCACGCCACGCTCATCAAGCACGATCTGCCGGACTCGGCCGCGCAGATGGTGCAGGCCGCGATCATCGTGGTCGCGGTGTACGTCGCGCGGGAACGGAGTCGCCGATGACCGCCACGACTTCGCCGCCCACCAACAGCGATCCCGGCACGCCCGCGACGACGCGGGGCGCGCTGCTGGCCGGTCTCGCGCAGCGGCAGGGCGCGGCGGTGGTCCTGGTGCTCGGGGTCGTCGTCGCGTGGTTTTCCTTCCCCCGCTTCGGTTCCGCGGACAACCTGCGCGATCTCGCGCTGCAGAGCTCGTTCCTCGCGGTGATCGCGCTCGGCATGACGTTCGTGATCATCTCGGGCGGGATCGACCTGTCGGTCGGCTCGGTGTACGCGCTGGGCGGCGTCCTCGCCGCGTACGGCTCGCAGTGGGGTGTGCTCGGCGCGCTCGTGCTGCCGCTCGCGGTGTGCTCGCTGATCGGGCTGATCAACGGCGTGCTCATCGCCCGCACCGGGATGGCGCCGTTCATCGTGACGCTGGCCTCGCTGCTGTTCGCGCGCGGCCTGCTGCTCGCGATCACCACCGAGGGCTCGACGACCTACCAGATCCGGCCGGACTCCGCGTTCCTCCAGTTGGGACGCGGGACGATCTTCGGCATCGGCGTGCCGGTCTACGTCACGTTGATCCTGTTCGCGCTCGGCGGTGTCCTGTTGCGACGGACGCGGTTCGGCCAGTCGGTGTTCGCGATCGGCGGCGCGGAGAACTCGGCGCTGCTGATGGGACTGCCGGTCGCCCGTACCAAGATCTCGGTGTACACGCTGAGCGGGCTGCTCGCCGGGTTCGCCGGTGCGATGACCGCGGCGTACCTCCAGTCCGGGGTCACGGTGCTCGGCGTCGGCACCGAGCTCGACGCGATCGCGGTGGTCGTCATCGGCGGCACGCTGCTCACCGGCGGCGCGGGCACGATCATCGGCACGCTCGTCGGTGTGCTGCTGCGCACGGTGATCCAGAACGTGATCAACCAGATCGGGACGCTCGACTCCAACTACCAGTCCGTGGTCAGCGGGGCCTTCCTGCTGGTCGTCGTGGTGATCCAGCGGCTGCTCGCCCGCGCCCGCCGGTGATCCTGTTTCGGGATAAGGAGTGTGTACGCCGATGTATCGACAACTCCGCACTCGCCTGGCCGTACTGGGGGCCGCGCTCGCCGTAGTCGTCACCGGCCTCGGCACCGTACCGGCCGCTTCGGCGGCGGCACCACCAGGCTGGAAACGGCTGACGCCGCCGCTGACCACGCCGTGGACCAAGGACGTCTCCCCCTCGAACGCGCTGCCGGAGTACCCGCGCCCGCAGCTGACCCGCGACAGATGGCAGAACCTCAACGGCGTCTGGGAGTTCGCGAAGGCCACGCCGGGTGAGGCGCCGCCGGTCGGGAAGAGCCTCGCCGAACGCGTCCTCGTCCCCTACCCGGTGGAATCGGCGCTGTCCGGGATCATGCGCCACGAAACGCAGATGTGGTACCGGCGCGCGTTTTCGGTGCCGAAGGACTGGCGGGTCGGGCACGCCGGCCAGCGGCTGCTGCTGCACTTCCAGGCGGTGGACTGGGACGCGACGGTCCTGGTCAACGGCAAACAGGTGACCTGGCACACCGGCGGGTACGACTCGTTCTCCGTGGACGTCACCGACGCGCTGACCCCGGAACGCGACCAGGAACTCGTCGTCGGCGTCGCCGATCCGAACGACCAGGGCGGCCAGCCGATCGGCAAACAGCGCAAACCGGGTGACGGGATCTTCTACACGCCGTCGTCCGGGATCTGGCAGACGGTGTGGATGGAACCGGTGGCGTCCGCGCGGATCGACCGGCTCGACCTGACCCCGGACCTGCCCGGCAGCTCCCTGACGCTCACCGCGCGCGTCGGCGGCCCGGTGCGGCAGCGGGTCGAGGCGCTGGCCTACGACGGCGGCAAGGTCGTCGGCCGGGTCGTCGGCGAGGCGAACAGACCACTGAAGCTGCCGGTGCCGAACGCACATCTGTGGTCCCCGGACGATCCACACCTCTACGACCTCAAGGTGCGGCTGCTCGGGCAGAACGGCGACGAGGTCGGCTCGTACTTCGGCATGCGGTCGATCGCACTCGGCAAGACCGACGACGGCAAGACGCGGATGCTGCTCAACGGCAAGGCGGTGACCCAGCTCGGCCCGCTCGACCAGGGTTTCTGGCCGGACGGGATCTACACCGCGCCGACCGACGCGGCGCTGAAGTTCGACCTGCAGACCGAAAAGGCGCTCGGGTTCAACATGGTGCGCAAGCACATCAAGGTCGAACCGGACCGCTGGTACTACCACGCCGACAAGCTCGGGCTGCTGGTGTGGCAGGACATGCCCGCGATGAAGGACGACATCGAGCCGACGCCGGCCTCACGCGTCACCTTCGAGTCCGAGATGCACCGGATGGTCGACCAGCACCGCAGCTTCCCGTCGATCGTCATGTGGGTGCCGTTCAACGAGGGCTGGGGCGACTACGAGGTCGGCCGGATCGCCGACACCGTCAAGTCCTGGGATCCCTCCCGGCTCGTCAACGCCGAGTCCGGCGTCAACTGCTGCCGGTCCGAACCGGACAGTGGGAAGGGCGACGTCTACGACGACCACACCTACACCGGGCCGGGCACCCCGGTACCCGATCCGAAACGGGCCACTGTGGACGGTGAGTACGGCGGGCTCGGGCTGAAGGTGGCCGGGCACGAGTTCGATCCGAACGGCAGCTTCGCCTACGAGATGGAACCGGACAGCGCGACGCTGACCCGGCGCTACGGCGAACTCCAGCAACGCCTGATCGTCGCCAAGCAACGATGCGGCGTCTCGGCGGGGGTCTACACCCAGACCACCGACGTCGAGAAGGAGGTCAACGGCTTCTACACCTACGACCGGCAAGTGGCCAAAATGGACTTCTCGGCGGCGCGCACGGCGAACCTCGCGGTGATCAACGCGCCACTCGGCGGCGCCGCCCCACCGCTCCCGCCGGGCAAGGCCGGGCTGGAGGGCATCGACGCCTATCCGTTCGACGAGAACTCCGGGACGGTCGCGAAGGACGTCGTCGGCAAGCACGACGCGACACTGCGGGGCGGCGCGGGCTGGACGGCCGGGCACTCCGGCTCGGCACTGGCGGTCAACGGCAACGGGCAGTCCGCCGATCCCGGAGTGTCCCTTGTGGACACAGCGGGGAACTACAGCGTCTCGGCGTGGGTGAAGTTCAACGCGGCGGGCGACGGCACGGTCGGCGGCGCCTTCCAGACCGTGGTGAGCCAGGACGCCGGTGATCACAGTGCCTTCTACCTGCAGTACTCCGGGCAGGACCGGAGGCTGTCGTTCAGCACGCTCGGCACCCGCGCGCTGGCGCCGACGTCGCCGGAACCCGGCCGCTGGTACCACCTGGTCGGCGTCCGGGACGCGGGCAGCGGGCAGCTGAAGCTGTATGTGGACGGTCAGCCGGTGGCGTCGAAGGGCGTCTGCCTCGGCGAGTCGTCCGGCGGCACCGCGGCGATCGGACGCGGCCGGTACGGCGGCAACCCGGTCGACTTCGTCAACGGCGCGATCGACCAGGTGCGGTTCTTCGACCGGGCGTTGTCCGACGCCGACGTCGCGGCCCTGTACAAGAGCGGGAGCTGAGACAAGGTCTCTGAAGGCCACCTTGAGGGACTCCGAGTCCCTCAAGGTGGCCTTCAGAGCCGGGTCACCCCTTGATGAAGTACAGCATCGGGTTGTCGGTCCCGGTGTGCACCGGCTCGGTGAGTCCCAGCTCGGCGCGCACCTCCGTCAGCCGCCGATACACCTCGCGGGCGTGGGCCGGGGCCGCGGTGAAGTACTCGATGTCGTGCTCCTTCAGCCAGCGCAGCACCTCGACACCCTCGGTGAACGGGAGCGGACGACGCCGGTGGAACACGTCGTGCACGCTCACCGGGATCCCGGACGGCACCGCGGGCAGCAGGTTCGCCAGGTACCAGCGGGCGAACGACGCGGTGTGCGCGGCGTCGATGAACAGGTAGTCCGTCTTCGCCGCCCAGTCGTCGTCCCGGCGGCGCACGTCGCCGTGGTGGAAGTCCCAGCGGTCCCCGGCCAGCTCGCGCGGGACCGCGCGGACGGCGTTGTCGATCAGGTCGTAACTGGCCAGGCGCCCGGTCCCGTTGTCCCGCAGTGCCTGCAGGATCCAGGTGGTCGACCAGCCGTGGAAGGTGCCGACCTCGGTGACCAGCTCGGGGCGGAAGTGCCGGATCAGCAGGTAGGTCAGCTCGGCCTCGACGTCGTCCAGTTTGGCCTTCATCGCGGGCACGCCGAGGATCGACCGCTGTGCCACGCGAACGTTCTTCAGGTCCGCCGCGTGGGCGCGGTACAGCTCGCGGACGAACTCGACGTCGAGGGATTCCAGTACGGGACGCATGGCCCCCAAGCTAGGGATCCCGGCCTCAGCGGTCGTCACTCCGCGGATGGCTCTTCGCGGTCACTCCCGGGAGTGACACGTCGTTCCCCGGACTGACGAGCCCGCTCTCGTAGGCCACCGCGACCGCCTGTGCCCTGTCCCGCAGCCCGAGCTTGCCCAGCAGCCTGCTGACATGCGTCTTCACCGTGTGCTCGGTGACCGTCAGCGCCGCCGCTATCTCCACATTGGACAGTCCACGCGCGACGAGCACGAGCACCTCGGACTCCCGCGCGGTGAGCTCGGCCAGCCGCTTTCCCCCGGCCGCGACCGGGCGCGCGGCGAACTCGGCGATCAGCCTGCGGGTCACCGACGGCGCGAGCAGCGCGTCACCCGCGGCGACGACACGGACACCCTCGACCACCTGGTCCGCGGTGCTGTCCTTGAGCAGGAAACCGCTCGCCCCGGCACGGAGCGCCTCGTAAACGTAGGCGTCGAGGTCGAACGTGGTCAGGATCAGCACCCGGGTGTCCGGGGTCTCGCGCAGGAGCCGCCTGGTCGCGGTCACCCCGTCCTGCCGCGGCATCCGGATGTCCATCAGCACCACGTCGGGCCGCAGCTCGACGGCGAGCCGCTCGGCGAGGACCCCGTCCTCGGCCTGCCCGACGACCTCGAAGTCCGGTTGCGCGGCCAGCAGCGCGGCGAACCCCTCGCGCACCACCGCGTGGTCGTCGGCCACGAGTACCCGCAGTGTTTTGCGGGACACACCCTCGGGTGCGGGTGTCCCGCATGAACTCTGCCGGTCGGCCGCCACGAGCGGCTCCGCCATTGTGGCTCGTGCCTGCCTCCGTGTCATGCCCGCCCATCCCTGTTCACCGGCAGCTCGGCCCGCACCAGCCAGCCCTCGCCGGTCCCGCCCGCGGTGCAGCGGCCTCCGACCGCCGCGGCGCGTTCCCGCATCCCGAGCACGCCGTGTCCCTTCCCCGTTCCGGCGCCGTGTGCCACCGGGTTGTACACCCGCAGGCGAACCAGGTCCGGCTCGGCGCTCACCCCGACCTCGACCGGCGCGCCCGGCGCGTGCCGCACGGCGTTGCTCAGCGCCTCCTGCAGGATCCGGTACGCGGCGAGGCCGGTCGTCTCCGGGGGTGTGGTGTCCCCTTCGCGGCGATGACGGACCTCGACACCCCGCTCGCGGGCGTCGGCCACCAGCTCGTCCAGCTCCGCCCAGCCCGGCTGCGGCGCGAACACGGGCTCGTCGCCGTCCCCGCGCAGCGCGCCGAGCAGCACCCGCATCTCGGCCAGCGCCGCCCGCGCGTCGGTGGCGATCCCGGCGAGCACCGCGCGGTTGTCGTCGGGCAGCTCGGCCAGCCGGTACGGCGAGGTCTCGGCGGTGACCGCGATCATCGACATCCGGTGCGCGACGACGTCGTGCATCTCCCGCGCGATCCGCGCGCGTTCCTCCAGCACCGCGAGCCGGGCCGCCTCGACCTCGGCCAACCGCTCCCGGTCGGCGAGCTCGCGCTGTCCGCGGGCCCGCGAGTGGATGAGCACCGCGGTCACCAGTGGCACCGACCACACCACGTAGGCGAGGAACGGCGAGGACTCGTTCATCGCCGACGGGACGGCGGTCAGGATCAGGCCGACGGCGACGACGACCGAGCTGGCCCACGCCAGCCACGCCGTGCGCGGCCGGACCCGCGCGGCCACCACCACGACCGTGAGCAGCAGCAGGACCTGTTGCGGCAGCGGCCACGGCATGCCGTCGGCAGGCCCCCACGGGTGGGCCAGCACCGCCAGCACCCAGCCGGCGAGGGTGAGCGCCCACGCGGTGAGCGGCGCGCGGACGATGACGAACAGCGGCGCGGCGAACACCACCGTGTAGAGGATCTGGAGCGGGACGGGCACGGCCCCACTCACGGCGAGGCTGCGCCAGGTCGTCACCACGACGACGGCGGCGACCAGCCAGACCAGGAGTTCCAGCGCGGTCGCCGAGCGCAGCGACCCCCGCAGTGCCTTCACGACTCCGACGCTACCCCGTGGCCCTCGGATTCCCGCCGCACCCGCACGCGCCGGTAGCTCCAGCCCAGCAGGACGAACAGGATGATCCCGGACAGGATCAGGCTCGCCCCGACGCTCCAGCCGTGCACCGGCAACCACGGCAGGAGTCCCCACGCGACACCCGCGCCGAGGAGCGCCAGCCCGGCGAGCACCGAACCGGCGATGCGCAGGGGGCTGGACACGCTGTCCTCGGCCGCCTTCATCGCCCGGGTGCGCACCGGCTCGATGTACCGCTTCAGCGCGGGGAACTCGGTGGCCAGCGTGAGCAGCCCGGCCAGCACGAGCAACAGGCCCGGCCCCGGCAGCACGAGCAGCACCACCCCGACCACGACCAGGACGGTGCCGACGATCGCCACCAGTATCCGTTTCACCCGATCACCTGCCCATCGCCGATCACGATAACAGTTATCCGCCCAACTATCTTGCCGGTTCACCCACGGCGCGGAAAATCGTAAGTACCGATAACCGAGGAATTCGCAGGTGAAAGGCAGGAACAAATGTCGGAAATCAGCAGGCGTGGCGCACTGGGCGCGGGGGCCGCCGCGGTGGCCGCCGCCGGGCTGGCCGCGACGGGCGGCGTCGCGCGGGCGAGCACCCCGGCGAGCGGCGCGCTGCCACCGGCGGGCGGCGCCGCGTCGCCGTTCCTGTTCTCGCTGAACAAGAGCGCGCCCACGGTCTTCAACGGCGGCACCCTCCGTGGCGCCGACAAGGACACCTTCCCGGTACTCACCGAGGACCAGAAGGGATCGGTCTTCCTGATCCATCTCGACGTCGGCGGAATTCGCGAGCCACACTGGCACCCCACCGCCTGGGAACTGAACTACGTCATTTCCGGTACGGCGAAATGGACGATTCTGGGCACACACGGGGACAAGCACTACCACAACTCCGAATTCGTCGCCCACCAGGGCGATCTGGTTTTCGCGCCGCAGGGTTTCTTTCACTACTTCGAGAACGGCAGCAAGACACAGGGGCTCGACGTGCTGGCCGTCTTCAACACCAGCGTCGGTGAGCCCGCCGACGACATCGGCATCGTCGGCGCGCTGAACTCGCTCCCGCGCGACGTGCTCGCGGCGACGTTCGGTGTGCCCGAATCGGCGTTCCAGGGGGTCCCGAAGAAGATCGAACCGATCGTGATCACCAAGCGCAAGTAGGCAGTGGCTCCCAGCACACTTCGTGTCCGGTCGGACACCGATGGTGGTAAGCCGGAATGGTGATCGATCCGGTGCTGTTGAGGACCTTCCTCGCCGTCGCGGATTCCGGCGGCTTCAGCGAGGCGGCGCGCAGGCTGGGGCTGGGCCAGTCCACGGTCAGCCAGCACGTGCGGCGGCTGGAGTCGCTGCTGGGCCGCGAACTGTTCGTCCGCGACACGCACCGGGTCGCTCTCACCGGCGACGGCGAGGTGATGACCGGTTTCGCCCGTGATCTCCTGGAACGGCAGGATCGGGCGATCCGGTACTTCGCCCGGCCGGAACCGAGGGGCCGGGTCCGGCTCGGGGTCTGCGAGGACCTCGTGCTCTCCCGGCTGCCGGAGCTGCTCCGCCGGTTCCGGCGCGGGCACCCGCTGATCGATCTCGAACTGACCGTGGAACTCAGCGGGGTCCTCCACGAGCGGCTCGCCGAGGGGAAGCTGGACCTGATCTTCGCCAAGCGCGGCCCCGACGAAGGCGGCCTGCCGGTGTGGACGGACACCCTGTCCTGGGCCGGTGCGCCCGGGCTCTGCCTCGATCCGGCCGAACCCGTGCCGCTCGTGGTCTACCCGGAGCCGAGCATCACCCGCGCACGGGCGCTGGAAACCTTGCGGCGCAACGGGTTCCGCTGGCGCGTCGCGTGCACCTGCACGCATCTCAACGGGCTGCGCGCCGCGCTGCTCGCCGGGCTCGGCGTCGGCCTCTTCGCGACCTCGATGGTGCCGCCCGGCCTGGCCGCACCGCCGACACACCTCCCGGATCCCGGCGAGGTGGTGTTCGGGCTGGCCGGCCGCCGCCCGCTCACCCACGGGCCGATCGCCGCGCTGTCCGACCTGATCCGCTCGCATCCGTGGGCGGCCCGGCCGGAACCCGTCCACTGACCACAGTGGACGTCCCTTGTGGACACTTACTCGCCCACCGTACCGTCGATCCGTTCACGCAGCAGGTCGGCGTGACCGTTGTGCCGGGCGTATTCCTCGATCAGGTGCGTCAGCACCCAGCGTAGGGAAACCGCCCCGAGTCGCGGAGAGTTTCCGGTGACATCGAGATCGGACGCCTCCGCGACGAACCGCTCGACGAAGGCGACCTCCGCCCGCCAGCACTCCCACGCCTCGGCGACAAGCGCGGGATCCGCCTCGGCACCGGCGAACCCGAGGTCGTCGTCGGTATCGAACAGTCGCGGCGTCTCCTGTCCCGCCATCACCCACCGGAACCAGCCGCGTTCCACCTCGGCCAGGTGGCGGATCATCCCGAGCAGCGACAGCGAGGAAGGCGGAACGGCCCGGCTCGCCAGCGCGGCGGCTTCGAGACCGGCACACTTCAGCTCGAAGGTTTCCCGTTGCTTGCGTAGAAACCCGACGAGTGTGGCGCGCTCATCGCCCCTCGGCGGCGGAACGATCCGGGGATCCTCGTCGGCGTCGGAAGACCTGGCGGACATACCCGCCATCCTCGGCGACCGCGGCGAGCCGCGCCACCTGTTTCCCGCTACTGCCCGTCCGTGCCCGCGAGCAGTTGTTCGAAGGACACGAACGGCTCCTGTACCGGGCCCCCGGTGGCCGGGCGCCCGGCCACCAGCGCCGCGAGCTCCCCGCCCGCGCGTTCGACACGCTTCTGCAACGCGCCGAGCGCGTCCCCGCCGCCCCAGTCCGACGACGCCGCGTAGACCCCGGTCGGCACCGGATTCGCCCGCAGGTAGCCGAACAACGGCCGCAGCTGGAGATCGAGCACCAGCGAATGCCGTTCGGTGCCCCCGGTCGCGCCGAGCAGCACCGGCTTCCCTTCGAGCACGCCCTGATCGAGCACGTCGAAGAAGGACTTGAACAGTCCGCTGTAGGACGCGGTGAACACCGGCGTGACCACGATCAGCCCGTCGGCCTTTTCCACGGCGTCGATCGCCGCACGCAGCTTCGGGGCGGGAAAGCCGGTGAGCAGGTTGTTGGTGACGTCGACGGCGAGGTCGCGCAGCTCGATCACCTCGACGCCCGCGTCCCCGAGCGCGGCCACGGTGGCCGCGGCCAGCCGGTCGGCGAGCAACCTGCTCGACGAGGGCTGGCTGAGCCCGGCGGTGACCACGGCGAGTGTGCGTGTCATGACTCGACCTCTTTCTTAAGCCAGTGCCTTTTCGGCCTCGTGGGCTGCCTTGAGCGAAGCGTGCGTCGGCGCCTCGGGGACGTGCGCGGGCCGCTTGGCGTCGAACTCCTCGCGCAGCACCGGGAGCACGTGCTCGCCGAGCAGGTCGAGCTGTTCCAGCACGGTCTTGAGCGGCAGGCCGGCGTGGTCCATCAGGAACAGCTGGCGCTGGTAGTCGCCGAAGTGCTCGCGGAAGCTCAGCGTCTTGTCGATCACCTGCTGCGGGCTGCCGACGGTCAGCGGCGTCTGCTCGGTGAACTCCTCCAGCGACGGCCCGTGCCCGTACACCGGCGCGTTGTCGAAGTACGGCCGGAACTCGCGCACCGCGTCCTGGGAGTTGGGCCGCAGGAACAGCTGCCCGCCGAGCCCGACGATCGCCTGGTCGGCCTTGCCGTGCCCGTAGTGCTCGTACCGCTCGCGGTAGAGCTCGATCAGGCGCTGGAAGTGCTCCTTGGGCCAGAAGATGTGGTTGGCGAAGAAACCGTCGCCGTAGTAGGCGGCCTGCTCGGCGATCTCCGGGCTGCGGATCGACCCGTGCCAGACGAACGGCGGCACCTCGTCGAGCGGGCGCGGCGTCGAGGTGAAGCCCTGCAACGGGGTGCGGAACTTGCCGGACCAGTCGACGACGTCCTCGCGCCACAACCGGTGCAGCAGGTGGTAGTTCTCGATCGCGAGCGGAATGCCCTGTCGGATGTCCTGCCCGAACCACGGATACACCGGGCCGGTGTTGCCGCGGCCCATCATCAGGTCGACGCGGCCCTCGGCGAGGTGCTGGAGCATCGCGAAGTCCTCGGCGATCTTCACCGGGTCGTTCGTGGTGATCAGCGTGGTCGAGGTGGACAGGATGAGCTTTTCGGTGCGCGCCGCGACGTACCCGAGCATGGTCGTCGGCGAGGACGGCACGAACGGCGGATTGTGGTGCTCACCGGTGGCGAACACGTCGAGGCCGACCTCTTCGGCCTTGAGCGCGATACGGACCATCGCCTTGATCCGCTCGTGCTCCGAGGGTGTGGTGCCGGTGGTCGGGTCGGTCGTGACGTCGCCCACCGTGAAGATCCCGAACTGCATGACCCGCTCCTTTCCATCTACTTGAGCGCTCAACTGTAATCGCGCAAGAGATATTCCGGAGCGGGCCCCTCCCGGGCCCGGGATGACCGGCGTCACACCCGGGCGGCGCGGGTCAGGTGGTGCAGTTCTTCTGGGTGTCGGTGCGGACCTGCCTGCCGGTGAACTCCTGGAGGATGGCGAGGTTCTCCGGGGCGTAGTTGGTCGCGGTGATCCGGTCGGCGTCCGGGCTGCCCAGCTTGCCCTTGAAGGGCGCCGACTTCTCCAGCCAGTAGGCCGTGCGCAGGAACTCGGTCAGCACGAACTCGCGCAGCTTCGGCTCGTTCTTGATCTGTGCCCAGTAAGCGGCGTGGTTGCTCTTGGCCACCCGCAGGTAGAGCAGCAGGTAACGCAGGTTGGTGGCGGCGATGTCGCGGGCGTTGCTGGCGCCGATGCCCTTGATGTACTCCTGCACCACCGTCACCGCGGGCAGGCCCATCAGCCCGGCGTTCAGCTCCGCCGTCACGCCCTGGAGGTGATAGCCGCCCTGGGTCTGGTCGCGCAGGTAGATGCCGTCCATGGAGTCGCTGAGCCGATCCTTGATCAGCGGCAGGATCTCCCGGCGCGGAAAGCCGTCGTGCAGCGGGATCTTCAGGTCCTGGCGGGCGGCGGTGATCCACGCCGAGGTGTACTGGTTCCACGAGGTCCGCGACCCGTCGAGGTCCCACATGTGGGTCTCCTCGTGGATGGCCACCATCATCGACTCGGCCATCGCCTCGAAACTGTTCTTCTGCACGAACTGGTCGAAGTACTGGTCGTTGGCCTGCGCCACGGCCAGCCCGCGTCCGCTCGGCCAGCGTCGCTCGTACATGGCCTGCAGGGTCGGCAACCAGTTCGAGCCGGTGAAGCGCGCCTTGAGGTCACTCACGTCCGCGGTGGGATTCGACGGTTCCTCGTAGCAGTACGGCGCGGCGGGTCTCGGGGCTGGCGTTGCTGCTGCGGTGCCCGCCATCGGCGCCAGCGCGAGGAGCACGGTCACCATGGACAGGACGCGGATGCGGCTCACGGGGGACCTCGGTTTCCGAGCGGCCGCCCGGTGGGCAGGGCACGACCGGCGCCGCTCTCGTCGTCGTCACCAGGAGCGTATGGACCGCCACACCCCGCCGCCCAATCCCATTTCGCCATAACATCCCGTTCGCCCCGGCCCGGTGCGATGGTCCGTGAATGCCACATTGAGGGACTCTGAGTCCCTCAATGTGGCATTCACGGACCACTACCGATCGGCGGAGCGGGCCGGTGCGGGGACACGCAGGACGGTCGCCATCGCGCCGATCGGCGGGGGCGGGCCGTCGGGCACGCGGGGAACGGATGAGCGGGTGACCAGCCGCCGCGCGCGGACGCACAGGAACGACACGAGCGCTTCCAACGGACCCTTGCCCGCCGTGGCCCGCCAGGCGAGCCCGATCAGCAGCACCGCGCACACCTGGAGGCAGTACCCGAGCACGGCGTCGTAGGTGTCGTAGTCGGAGTTGATGAACATGAGGTGCACGGTGTAGAGCGTCAGCGTCATGCTCCCCGCCGCGGCCAGCGGCGCCAGCACGATCCGCACCACGCGCCGCACGTGCCGCTGCGTGACGTGCCCGAGCAGCAGCAGCGCGCCGAGCAGCGCGACCGCCGTGCCCGTCGTGCCGACCAGGTCCGGCGGCGTGCTGGTGTGCGGGGCGTCGACCGCGAGCCACCACCAGGTCTCCGTCGGCACCGTGCCGTCCGCGCCGAAGCGCAGCACGTCCGCGGTCTCCGCCGTGGTCAGGAAGCTTTCCTTCTGTGCCAGCCAGATGTGCAGCGTCCCGCCCCAGCGGTCGAGCAGCAGCGACGAGGTCACCGCGGCGCCGACCGCCAGCACCACCCCGGACACCAGCAGCCCGGCCGCGACCTTGACGCTGGACAGTTTCAGCCTGCCGATCACGATCCCCACGGCCAGGTACACCAGCCACGGCAGCGCCGGGTACTCGCCGGTGACCGTGAGTTCGGAAAGCAGCGAAAGCGGATGGTGGAACAGGTAGCTCCACGTCGGGTTCAGCAACGTCGGCTTCGGCAGGTGCGGCAGCCAGAAGTGCATCAGCACCGGCACCCCGCCCGCGAGCGCCGCGGCGGCGACGGCGACCAGCCACGTCGGCAGGAACACCAGCGGGATCGCGAGCAGGAACATGACGCCGTAGTAGGGCAGGATCACCGCGGCGATCGACGCGTCGGTGTAGCCGAGCGTCAGCCCGATGACCGCGATCGCCAGCGCGCGCGTCGCGAGCGCCACGATCTGGCCGCGCGCGTCCGCCCTGCCCACCCGGCGACGCCCGGTCAGGAACGCGATCGTCACGCCGGCCAGCACCGCGAACGCCGCCGCGGCCCGGCCGCCGAACATCGTGAACGACAACGTCGGCGCGCCCGCCTCCGTCGATTCGTACAGCGAGTGCACGGCCATCATCCCGACGAGCGCGATCCCGCGGGTCGCGTCGATCGCGACCAGCCGCCGCTTCTCCGTCACCGCGACATCACCGCGTCGACGAGCGCCAGCCCGAGTTTCGTCCCGGACCGCCACGGCACCGAAAGCCCGGCGTCGGTGAACCAGTCACGGGTCGCCTCCGGGTGCGGGCCGACGACGCCGACCGTGCCCGAACCGAACGGCGTCACGACCGCCGCGATCTCGCCGTTCGAATACCGGGCGACGACGTCGGCCTTCGCGCCCTCCTTGAGCCAGAAGTACGGCCCGTCCTGGAAGAACAGCTTGCGACGCCGCAGCAGCCCCCAGCGCACCTTCACCAGCGTGTTGCCGTCGTGGTCCACGGTCGCGCCGTCGCTTTCGATGTACTGGTCGGTGTCGCCGGGCAGCAGGCCGAAACCCGGGGTCGCGCCGGCGAGGTAACCGCCGAGGCAGAACCCGAGGTACGCTCCGCCCCCGGAGACGAAGTCGCGGATCTCCTCGCGCCGGTTCTTCAGGTGCGGGTAGGAGTCCTCCAGCGTCCCGCCGCCCGGCTGGGCGTAGAGCGCCGCCGCCTCCAGCGACTTGCGCTTCAGCGGGACGTCCCCGCCGGGCCCGACGTACTGGACCCGGAACCCGTGCCTGCTCGACCGCAGCAGCTCCGCGACCGCCTCCGGGCAGCCCTTCGTCGTCGCCGGACCGCGGTAGACCAGCGCCAGTGGCTTGCTCACGAGACACCCGCCTTCGCCATCGTGACGACTCCCTGCGCCGGGATTCCCCGCCATCGCGTCCCGTCCGGCAACTGCTCACCCTTCATCAGCAGGGACAGGGAACCCAGCGAGGTCTCCTTGCCCACGACGGCGTCGTACAGCACGATCGCGCGGGTCCCGACGGTCGCACCGGCCTCCACGGTCACGTACGACATCTTCATCACCCGATCCTCGAAAAGATGTGTCTGGAGCGAACTTTCCGTGCCGACGGTCGCGTCGTCGCGGACGCGGACCAGGTCGAACTCGGTGAGGTAGGTCGTCCCGATCCAGGTGCGGCGGCCGATGTCCGCGCCGAACCAGCGCAGGATCGGCGGCAGGAACGGGGTTCCGACGAGCATGCCGACCCCGGCGGGCACCGCGGCCGCCTCGTACAGCCCGGTGGTGAACTCGGCGTAGCGCACGAACCGGCTCCACAGCGGCTCGACCCGCGGCCGGTACGCGCCGACCAGGTTCCGCTTCGTCGCCGCGCAGTACCCGATCGTCGCCAGCCCGACCGCGATCGCGACCAGCGGCGAGACCAGCGCGGGCAGGTAGAGGTAGTTGCCCTGCGCCAGATCCGACAGGATCGTCAGGTAGAGGTAGAAACTCAGGCCGAGCACGGACGCGGGCAGCGTCGCGCGGAAGAACTCGATCATCAGCCGGTGGGCCACCACCCGGCGCGGCGGCGCGAACGTCTGCTCCTCGGCGAAGTCCCCGCTGTCCTGCCGTTGCGGCAGGTGGATCGCGGGCGAGCCCAGCCACGAGGTGTCCTCCGGGACGCCTTCGTAGGGCGGCACCGTGCTGACGCCGACCAGTGAGCCGTCGCCCATGCTCGACCCGGCGGGCACGAACGCCGCGTTGCCGACGAACGCGCGGCTGCCGATCTCGGTGGGCAGCAGGGCGATCCGGCCGTTGGCGAAGGTCGCGCAGCCGACGCTCGCCATGTCCGCGACGAAGCTCTCCTTGCCCAGTGTCAGCAGGTCCGGGTCGATGTGCCCGGCGGTCGAGACCTCGGCGCGGCTGCCGACCTTGGCACCGAGCAGCCGAAGCCACGGCACCGTGTAGAGCGTGGCGTACAGCGAGTTCGTGAACGTCAGGCTCATTTCCAGCAGCTTGTCCGAAACCCACTTCCGCACGCCGAGCGCCGAACGCACCGGGAACACCCCGACCGGCGCCTGCCGCAGCACCATCCGTTTGCCCAGCGCGACGACCACGCACACGGTCAGCACGAACACCGGGCCCGCGAAGATCGTCGCGAGGACCCCGGCGAGCACGCCCCAGCCGAGCAGCGCCCACCACACCAGCGCGACACCCGGCACGATCATCGCGATCGCCAGGAACTCCAGCCAGACCAGCCCGGCCAGCGCGGCAGCGAGGTGCCTCGGCTTCCAGCGGCCCGGCTCGCCACGCGCGTCGAGCATCACCTCGGCGGCAGGCTCCAGCGCCGTCGCCGGCTGCGCGGGCGACCCGGACCAGCGATCGCCCGCCGGGACGATCTCCTCCTGCCCCAGCACCGACTGTTCCCCGACCGCGGCCCATTCGCCGACGGTGGTGCCCGGTTCCAGCACCACGTTCGCGCCGACGAAGGCGCCGTCGGCGACGGTGATCGGGGCGACGGTCACCCAGCCGTCCTCCACCCGCCACGGCCGCAGCACCGCGCCGTAGCCGAGGGAGACGTCGTGTCCGATGTGGACCATCGAGGGCAGGCTGATCGAACTCGTCGCGATGGTGCTGTGCCTGCCGACGCGCGCGCCGAGTACCCGCAGGTAGAGCGTCATCATCGGGGAGCCGGACAGCACCGGGAGCGGACCGATCGCCAGCAGCATGTCCAGCGTCCACAGCCGCAGGTAGGTGGGCCCCCACAACCGGTACCGGCCGGGCCTGATCCCCAGCGACAGCGGACGCGCCACCAGCGGCGGCACGATCCAGCGCACGCCGAGGTAGCTGACCAGGATGGCGACCAGCAGCTGCACCAGTACCCGCACCGAGACCTGGCCGTCGTTCTGGGTGTACACATAGGACACCGGAAGGCAGATGACCAGCAGGAGCAGGTAGATCGCGACGAGCTGGGCACCGCCCGCCGCGGCGATCCGGCGGGCGCTGTGCCGGATCGGGGCCGGGCGCGGCGCGGCCGTCACGGGTTTCCCGCCCGCTTCCCCCAGCCGCGCGGACAGCGCGCGCACGGTCGGGTTCGCGTACAGGTCGCGCACGGCGACCGAAGCACCGGCGTCGAGCTCCCGCAGCTTCGAGACGACCTGGGCGGCCAGCAGCGAATGCCCGCCGAGGTCGGCGAAGAAGTCCGCCGTCACCGACAGCTGCTCGGGTTCCAGCCCGAACACCGCGGCCCATGCCGCGCGGACCCGGGTCTCCAGCTCGCCCTCGGCCTCGACCACCGGGCCGGTGGCGACGGTGAGCCGTTTGCCGGCGGGGAACGGCAGCTTGGGCCGGTCGACCTTGCCGCTGGGCATCATCGGGAGCGCGGGCAGTTCGTCGAGGTAGGCGGGCACCATGTAGGCGGGCACCCGCTTCCGCAGCTCCTCGTGCAGCCGGTGGACCAGCTCGTCGCGCGGCTCCTCGGCATCGGCGCGCACGATGTAGGCGACCAGTTCCTTGGCGGCGTCGGCCGGTTCCGGCGGGGCGATCAGCGCGACCACCGCCTCGGCGACGGCGGGATCGGCGAGCAGCACGCTCTCGATCTCGCCGAGATCGACGCGGTAACCCCGGATCTTGACCTCGGCGTCGGCGCGGCCCAGGTATTCGATTTCCCCGTCTTCGGTATAACGGCCGAGGTCGCCGGTGCGGTACAGCCTGCCGCCGTCGCGGGCGAGCGGATGCCGGAAGAACTTGTCGGCGGTCAGCTCGGGACGCCCCACGTAGCCGCGGGCGACGCCAGGACCGCCGAGGCAGATCTCGCCGACCTCCCCGAACGGGACCGGATTCCGTTCCTCGTCGAGGATCAGCGCCGAGTAGGTGGGCAGCGGCTTCCCGATCGTCACCGGCCGCCCCGGCAGCAGCTCGCCCCAGGTCGCGGTCACGGTGGCCTCGGTGGGGCCGTAGGTGTTGAGGATCCGGCGGTAGGGCTTGGCCCAGCGCTCGACGAGTTGCTGCGGGCAGGCCTCGCCGCCGACCAGCAGATTCCGGATGCCCGGCAGCTCCCGCGGCAACGTCGCCAGCAGCGTCGGGACGCAGTAGAGCGTCGTGATCCGCTTGTCCTCCAGGAAGTCCGCGAGCTCCGCGCCGAGCCGGCGCGAGTCCGTCGGGCCCGCCACCAGCGTCGCGCCGACGGCCCAGGTCGGCCAGATCTCCTCGATGGAGAAGTCGAAGGAGATCGTCATGCCCTGGTACACGCGGTCTTCCGGCCGCACGTCGTACACCTCGGGGACGACGTCGAGGAAGTTGCAGATGCTCGACTGGCCGACCTCCACCCCCTTCGGCCGCCCGCTGGAGCCGGAGGTGTAGATCACATACGCGGCCGGGTCCTCCGCCGGATCGGGCGGCGGGCGGGTGTCCGGGGCGGCGGCCAGCTCGCCGGCGACGAGGTCGAGCACGAGCAGCTCGGTGCCCGCCGCCGCGGCCTCCCCGGCGTTCGGCGCCAGTTCCGACGAGGTGATCAGCAGGTCCACCGCCGCGTCACCGGCGATGTAGGCCACCCGGTCCGGCGGCGAGGCCGGATCGATCGGCACGAACGCCGCGCCCGCCTTGCCGACCGCGAGCAGTGCCGCGTAGGTGTCGAAGCCCCTCCGCAGCAGGATCGCCACCCGGCGGCCGCCCGCGACGCCCCGCGCGCGCAGCACATGGGCGAGCCGGTTCGCTCGGACGTCGAGCCCGGCGTAACTCAGCGCATCCTCCTCGTGCTCGACAGCGATCGCGCCAGGTACCCGCTCCGCGGTGGTCTCGAACACGTGATGCAGACGTCTTCCCGGTGCCGGAGCGGCGTCGCCGCACACCCGGACCGTAGTCTCCAGTGTCGTCACGCCACGCCCACAGGAAACTCACAGAAATAGCGCACGAAAATCCCCTTTAGCCAAGTCAAGGCGCCTTCATCGGATTGACTACACGCATGTCGTCCATTTCATACGAAGGCGTTACAGTCAGGTAACCACAGCTCTCGCCCGGCAGCCAAGCTCGCCAGGCTAACTCTTCTCAAACTGCGAGAACCAACTTGCACGGGGCGCTGTTGGCATCTCGTAACTTCCCTGTACAGCAAGAACTCGCTGGATCCGCGCCTTTCGGTCAATCCCCATACCCGGCGACCCCTAACCGCCCGAGATCACCCTTTTGGCCGCTGTTTACCGAACTACGAAGCGTCACCCGAGAGTGTCTGTGAAATTCACACGAAAGCACTGATAGACCCGTTCAAGCGAACATGAACAAGTTTCGTAACACCTTCTTGATCAATTCCGGACGATGGTCGGGCCGAGTGTGCCCGCGCCCCCTCGGCACCCCTCCCGGCGCGCCGCCGCCCGCCCGCCGGGCGCGGGCCGCCCCCGGGTCCCGCGCCACTCCAGGGACCGAGTGCGCGAAAGCTGTCGGGGTCGCCGGATATCCTGCGTTACGGTGTCCCGCTGGACACCACACCCCGAACAACGTTCGCGAGCCACGATCCGGGAGAGCGACCCCTGTGACTGCTGAGACCTTGTACGGGGCCGACGACCTCACGCATCTCGAAGGACTGGAAGCGGTCCGCAAGCGTCCGGGGATGTACATCGGCTCCACCGACAGCCGCGGTATCAACCACCTGTTTTCCGAGGTGGTGGACAACTCCACCGACGAGGGTGTGGCCGGGCACGCCGCCCGCGTCGTGGTGACCCTGCACGCCGACGGCAGCGTGCAGGTGGACGACGACGGGCGCGGCATCCCTACCGGGACGCACGCGAAGTCCGGTCTGTCCGGTGTCGAACTGGTGCTGACCCGGCTGCACGCCGGCGGCAAGTTCGGCGGATCCGGGTACAAGACCTCCGGCGGCCTGCACGGCGTCGGCGCGTCGGCGGTCAACGCCCTGTCGCACCGCTTCGACGTCACTGTGAAGCAGAACGGCAAGGTCCACCAGATGTCGTTCGCGCACGGCGTGCCCGGCACCTTCGACGGGCCGGGGCCGAAGGCGAAGTTCACCCGCCGCTCCGGCCTGACCGTCACGGGCAAGATGAAGCGCGGCGAGCGGAGCGGCACCTCGATCCGTTACTGGTACGACGCCCGCTACTTCGAGTCCGGTGCCGCGCTCGACGTCGAGGCCGTGCGCGCGAAGCTGCGCAACACCGCCTTCCTCGTCCCCGGCGTGACCTACGTGCTGCGCACCGCGGTGGACGACTCGATCAGCGAGGAGACCTTCCACTTCCCCAACGGGGTCAAGGACATGGTCGACTTCCTCGCCCCCGCCGGGGACAAACCGGTCTGCGGGACCCTGCTGATCAGCGGCGAAGGCACCTACAAGGAGAACGCCGCCGACGCCAGCGGCGTCATGCAGTCCAATGTGGAGCGCCAGGCCGAGATCGAGGTCGCGCTGCGCTGGGGCACCGGCTACGAGCGCACGGTGGAGTGCTTCACCAACACCATCCGCAACGTGCACGGCGGTACCCACCGGCGCGGGTTCGACCGGGCGGCGCTCAAGGCCCTGCAGGACGCGATCGGCAAGACCAGGGGGCTGCTCAAGCCCAAGGAGGACATGCCGACCATCGAGGACGTGCTGGAGGGCATGACCGCGGTGATCCACGTCCGGCTGCCCGAACCGCAGTTCACCTCGCAGACCAAGGACGAGCTGTCCACCGCCGGGATCACCCGCGTCATCCAGGGCATCGTCGACAAGCACCTCAGGGCGTGGACCGAGGACCGCAAGACCAAGTCCGAGGCCAAGATCGTCCTGCAGAAGGTCGTCGACGCCGCCCGCGTCCGGCTCACCCAGAAGCAGCAGAAGGACGCCGCCCGCCGCAAGACCGCGCTGGAGGGCGCGGCCATGCCGCCCAAGCTGGTCGACTGCCGCACCACCGGTGTCTCGCGAAGTGAGATATTTCTCGTGGAAGGGGATTCCGCCCTCGGCTCGGCGCGGATGGCTCGTGTCTCGGAATACCAGGCGCTGCTGCCGCTGCGCGGCAAGATCCTCAACGTGCAGAAGGCGAGCCTGGGCGACACGCTGAAGAACGCCGAGATCGCGTCGATCGTCCAGGTGCTCGGCGCCGGCAGCGGCCGCACCTTCGACCTGAGCACGATGCGCTACGGCCGCGTCATCCTGATGGCCGACGCGGACGTCGACGGCTCCCACATCAGGACGCTGCTGATCACGTTGTTCGCCAAGTACATGCGGCCGGTGATCGAGGACGGCAGACTGTACGCGGCGATGCCGCCGCTGCACAAGCTGGTCACCAAGGGCCGCAACGCCGAGACGATCTTCACCTTCACCCAGCGGGAGATGGAGACGAAGTACGCCGAGCTGGAAGCGGCGGGCAAGCAGATCGTCACGCCGGTGCCCCGGTTCAAGGGCCTCGGCGAGATGGACGCCGACGAGCTGTGGGAGACCACGATGAACCCGGCCACCCGCGCGGTCCGCCGGATCACCCTCGACGACGTCGAAGCAGCCGAGAAGGCCCTGGAACTGCTCATGGGCGAGAAGGTCGAACCCCGCCGGAACTGGCTGGTCGAGTCGTCCGACCGAGTCGACCGCGAAGCCATCGACGCCTGATTCGCCAGTGCTACCAAGGAGTTCTGATTAATGGCACGCCGCAAGGCTCCCACCACCCGCGTCGATCCGGCCGCGTTCGACCAGCCGGGCGCACAGGTCTTCGACAACCCGCTGAAGACCGAGATCGAGGATTCGTACCTCGAATACGCGTACTCGGTCATCCACGCGCGTGCGCTGCCGGACGCGCGGGACGGCCTCAAGCCGGTGCACCGCCGGATCATGTTCTCGATGCAGGAGAACGGCTACCGGCCCACCCACGCGTACGTGAAGTCGTCCCGCGTCGTCGGCGACGTGATGGGCAAGTACCACCCGCACGGCGACACCGCGATCTACGACGCGATGGTCCGTCTCGCCCAGGACTTCTCGCTCAACGTCCCCCTGGTCGACGGGCACGGGAACTTCGGCTCCCCGGACGACGGCCCGGCCGCCTCGCGATACACCGAGGCGCGGCTCTCGCCGCAGGCCATGCTGCTGGTCGGCGAGCTGGGCGAGGACACCGTCGACTTCCGGCCCAACTACGACGGATCGCTGGAAGAGCCGTCGGTGCTGCCGGCGGCCTTCCCGAACCTGCTGGTCAACGGCACGTCCGGGATCGCGGTCGGCATGGCGACCAACATGATCCCGCACAACATGGGCGAGGTCATCGCGGCGGCGCGCTGGCTGATCACGCATCCGAACGCCGACCTCGACAAGCTGATGGAGTTCATCCCCGGCCCCGATCTGCCCACCGGCGGCACGCTGCTGGGCCTGGACGAGGTGCGCAAGGCGTACGAGACCGGCCGCGGCGTGGTGCGGATGCGCGCCCGCTGCGAGACCGGCCCCCTGGAGGGCAGCCGCGGCAGGCAGGCCATCACCGTCACCGAACTGCCCTACGGCGTCGGGCCGGAGAAGGTGATCGAGAAGATCACCGACGAGGTCAACAAGTCCAAGCGGCTCACCGGCATCGCCGACGTCAAGGACCTGACCGACCGCGAGAACGGCACCCGGCTGGTGATCGAGTGCAAGGTCGGGGTCAACCCGCAGGCGCTGCTCGCCGACCTGTACCGGCTCACGCCGCTGGAGCAGTCCTTCGGCATCAACAACCTCGTGCTCGTCGACGGCCAGCCGCGGACGCTGGGGCTCAAGGCGCTGCTGGAGGTCTTCCTGCGGCACCGCTACGAGGTCGTCACCCGCCGCACCCGCTACCGGCGCCGCAAGCGCGAGGAGCGGCTGCACCTGGTCGACGGCCTGCTCGTCGCGCTGCTGAACATCGACAAGGTGATCCGGCTGATCCGGGAGAGCGAGAACGCGCAGGCCGCGAAGGACGGCCTGATGAAGCGGTTCAAGCTCTCCGAGATCCAGGCGCAGTACATTTTGGACACTCCGCTGCGGCGGCTCACCAAGTACGACCGGCTGGAGCTGGAGTCGGAGCAGGACAAGCTGCGCGAGGAGATCGCCGAGCTGTCCAAGATCCTCGACGACGAGACGGTGCTGCGGAAGGTCGTGTCCACCGAGCTGGCCAAGGTCGCCAAGGATTTCCCGACCGAGCGCCGTACGGCGCTGATCGACGGTGACCTCAAGGAGGTGCTGGCCGCCTCGAAGCCGTCCGGCCCGCTGGAGATCAGCGACGACCCGTGCCAGGTGATCCTGTCCGCCACCGGGCTGGTCGCGCGCACCGCGGCCGAGTCCGAGGAGTCCTCGGAGGCCCGGCGGCGCAACGGCCGGGTCAAGCACGACGCGGTGGCCGCGGTGGTCCATACCACCGCCCGCGGTCAGGTCCTGCTCGTCACGAGCAGGGGCCGGGCGTTCAAGACCGACGTGCTGCCGCTGCCGGTGCTCCCGGAGCAGGCGGGCACGGTGTCGCTGCGCGGCGGGATGGCCGCGCGCGAACTGGTCCCGCTGGAGAAGGGCGAGCGGGTGGTCGGCATCGCCCCGCTGGGCGAGCAGGCGGCCGGATCGCCGGGGCTCGCGGTCGGCACGCGGCTCGGCGTGGTCAAGGTGTGCGCGCCGGAATGGCCCGTGCGGTCCGACGAGTTCGACCTCATCACGCTCAAGGACGGCGACGAGATCGTCGGCGCCACCTGGCTCACCGACGGCAACGAGACGCTGGCGTTCATGTCCTCGGACGCCGCGCTGCTGAAGTACCCGGCCTCGCTCGTGCGCCCGCAGGGCATCAAGGGCGGCGGTATGGCCGGGATCAACCTCGGCACGAAGGGCGCGGTGGTGGTGTTCTTCGGCGCCGTCCGCACCGACGACGACGAACACGGCGAACCGATGGTCATCACGGCCACCGGCGCGAGCGTGAAGGTGACGCCGTTCAGCGAGTACCCGGCGAAGGGCCGCGCGACGGCGGGTGTCCGCGCACAGCGGTTCCTCAAGGGCGAGACCGGGCTGACCGTGGGCTGGGTCGGCCCGCGCCCGGCGGGCGCGGCGAAGAACGGCGACCCGGTCGAGCTGCCCGAGGTCGACCTGCGCCGCGACGGCTCCGGCCACGCCCACCCCGGCCCGGACGTCGTCGGCCACCTCATCGAACGCGACTGACGTGCTCTGAAGGCCACCTTGAGGAACTTGAACGCCCTCAAGGTGGCCTTCAGAGACTTGGACCTTCAGGCCCCGAGTAGCGCCTTGGCGATGTGGGTCACCTGGATCTCGTTGCTGCCGGCGTAGATCATCAGCGACTTCGCGTCCCTGGCCAGCCGTTCCACCTGGTACTCGGCCATGTACCCGTTGCCGCCGAACAGCTGCACCGCCTCCATCGCGACCTCGGTGGCGGCCTCGGACGAGTAGAGCTTCATCGCCGAGGCCTCCGCGAGCGTCGGCGGCTTGCCCGCGCGTGCCGCCTCGATCGCCTGGAACACCATGTTCCGCACGTTGATCCTGGCGACCTCCATCTTCGCCAGCTTCAGCTGGATCAGCTGGAACCGCCCGATCTCCTGGCCCCACAGCCTCCGGCTCTTCGCGTAGCCGAGACACAGCCGATGACATTCCTCGATGATCCCGAGCGACAGCGCCGCGACCCCGATCCGCTCGGCCGTGAAACTCGCCCGCGCGCTGTCCCGCCCGTCGCCACCCCTGCTCTCCTCGAACTCGCCGAGCAGCCGGTCCGGGCCTAGCTTGACATTGTCGAAGAACAGCTCACCGGTGGGCGAGGACATCATGCCCATCTTCTTGAACGGCTTGCCCTGCGTCAGACCGTCCATTCCGGACTCAAGGACGAAGGTGAGTACCTTGCGATCCCTCGAATCGGCGCCGTCGCCCTCGTCCAGCTTCGCGTAGACGACGATGACGTCCGCGTACGGCCCGTTCGTGATGAACGTCTTCTGTCCATTGAGGACATACCCGTCGCCGTCGCGACGGACGTGGGTCTTCATCCCGCCGAACGCGTCCGAGCCGGAGTCCGGTTCGGTGATCGCCCACGCGCCCACCTTCTCGAAGGTGACCAGCCCTGGCAGCCAGCGTTCCTGCTGGGTCAGAGTGCCCTTCGCCTGGATGGTCTGCGCGGTGAGCCCGATGCTCACGCCCATCGACGCGACGAGCCCGAGACTCACCCTGGCCAGTTCGGTCGCGGCGATCAGGGCCAGAGACTCCTGACCACCGAGCCCACCACCCGCACCGGAGTCCTTCTCCGGCGCCTCGCCCGAAGCCTTCGCCCGTGCCCTGGCGAGCTGTTTCTCCAGCGCCTCGGCGGCCATCGCGCCGACCCCGAAGGAGGCGAAGAACTTCCGGATCAGGTCGTAGGGCGGCAACTCACCGCTCTCCAGCTCCGCGGACACGGGCCGGATCTCCTTGTCGACGAACTCGCGGATCGCGTCCCGGATCAGCAGTTCCGTCTCGGACCACTCGATCATGGCAACCGCGCGGCGATGTCGTCGATGCGCCAGGGACCTTCGGTCTCGATGGTCTTGACGTCGTGCCAGCCCGCCAGCTCCGAGATCGCGCCGCCCTGCACCGCGAACACCTTGCCGGTGATCGGGCACTTCTCGGTGGCCAGGTACGCCACCAGCGGCGAGATGTTGGCCGGGGAGAACGCGTCGAACTCGCCCTCCTCGACTTCCTGGGCGAAGATCGCGCCCATCCCCGGCGTCGCCAGGGTGAGCCGCGTCCGCGCGATCGGCGCGATCGCGTTGGCGCGCACGCCGTAGCGTTCCAGCTCCTCGGCCGCGACCAGCGTCATCGCCGCGATGCCCGCCTTGGCGGCCCCGTAGTTGAGCTGTCCCGCGTTGGGCAACGTCGTCCCGGACGCCGACGCGGTGTTGATCACCGACCCGGCCACCGGCTCGCCCGCCTTGCTCGCGGCCTTCCAGTACGCCGCCACGTGGTGCAGCACCGCCGCGTGCCCCTTGAGGTGCACCGCGATCACCGCGTCCCACTGCGCTTCCTCGATGTTCGCCACGAACGCGTCACGCAGGATGCCCGCGTTGTTCACCACCACGTCCAGCCTGCCGAACTCGTCGACGGCCTGGCCGACCAACTCGGCGGCACCCTTCCAGTCGGCCACGCTCGAGGTGTTGGCGACGGCCTTCCCACCCGCGGCGCGGATTTCTTCGACGACCTCGTGTGCGGGCCCGGCGTCCGTGCCGCTGCCGTCGTTGCCGCCGCCGAGATCGTTGACCACGACGCTCGCGCCCTCGGCGGCGAACAGCAGCGCGTGCTCACGGCCGATGCCCCGGCCCGCGCCGGTGATGACGGCGACCCGCCCGTCCAGCGTTCCCATCAGCTTGTCCCTTCGGAGATCTCGGCCAGCCCGTCGGAGATCACCACGGTGTCCCCGACCCTGGTTTCGTACGCGTAGCTGGTGACGCCGTCCGCGGATCCGGCACGCCAGATCGTCGTGTTCAGGTCCTGGCCGGGCAGCACCGGTTTCGCGAACCGCACGGCGAGCCGCCGCAGTCTGTCCACTTCGGACGATCCGACCTCGGTCAGCAGCGCCCACGAGGTGAACGCCATGGTGCACAGCCCGTGCGCGATGATCCCGGGCAGCCCGGAGGCCTTCGCGATCTCCTCGTCGAGGTGGATCGGCATCGGGTCGCCCGCGGCGGGACCGTAGCGGAACGTCTGGTCGTCGTCGACGTGCTGGCCGACCTCGCCCACCGGGGCATCCGCGCGCAGCGTCTCGTCGAACTTGTGCTCCGGCGCCGGCTCGCCGCGTTCCTCGCCGGTGTCGAAGCCGCGGACGAAGAACATGACGTACTGCTCGTTGACGAGTTCGCCGTCCTCGTCGCGGGTTTCGAGGTAGACCGTGGCCCTGGTCCCCTTCGGCAGGCCCTGGTAACCGGTCATCCTGCCGCGCGAGACCAGCTTGTCCCCCGGCCGGATCGGGCGGTGGAACCGGAAGTCCTGCTCCCCGTGCAGGACGCTGCCGAACAACGAGGGCGGCACGACCTCCAGCGCGGGTTCCAGCAGCGACTGGAACACCGGGACGATCGCGAACACCGGGCTCGCGACGTCACCGGCCAGATGCCGCTCGATCGGGTCGTTGGTCGCCCTCGCGTACTCGGCCAGCCGCTCCCGGGTGACCTCGAACCGGTTCTCCTCGGTCCATTTGTCCAAACCGGACGGATCGAAGCGCAGTCCGTCCGCCATCAGGCGCCGACCAGTGCCTTGAACTTCTCCAGCGACTCGTCGAGATTCTTCTTGCCGTCCTTCTCGACGGCCTTGCCGAGCGCCCCGACGATCATCTGTCCGCTGAACTCCGCGTCGATGGCCGCCTTCGAGCCCGTGCCGGCAGCCTCGACCGACAGCCGGAAACTCACCTTGACCCCGGCCATGCCGGTGCCGGAGATGACCAGTTTGACCGGTGCCTCGAACTCGTCGACGGTCCAGGTGATGGTGTTCGGCATCCCGAGCATGGTGACCACCTCGGACGCCTGCGCGCCCTTCGAGAACGCGGCGGGGACCTCCCCCTTCCACTTGGTGTGGATGGTCAGCCACTTCTCGAAGTTGTTCGGGTTGGAGAACTCCGCCCACACCTTGTCCGGGGTGGCGGGGAGTTCGACCGACGCGCTGATCTGGCCCATGCTGTTTTCTCCCTTGAGTTTCAGCGCTCGGCGCGCTGGTAGGCGGTGACGACGGCGGCGCCGCCGAGCCCGATGTTGTGCTGGAGGGCGGCGGTGACGTGCTCGACCTGACGCCGCTCCGCGTCGCCGCGCAGCTGCCAGGTCAGCTCGGCGCACTGGGCGAGCCCGGTCGCGCCGAGCGGATGTCCCTTGGAGATCAGGCCGCCGGACGGGTTGACCACCCACTTGCCGCCGTAGGTGGTGGCCCCGGCGTCGACGAGCCCGCCCGCCTCGCCCTCGGCACACAGCCCGAGGGCTTCGTAGAGCAGGAGTTCGTTGGCGGAGAAGCAGTCGTGCAGCTCGATGACCTGGAAGTCCGCCGCGCCGAGCCCGGCCTGCTCGTACACCTGGCGGGCGGCCCGGACGTTCATGTCGTAGCCGATGATGTTCTTCGCCGTACCGTCGAAAGTGGACCGGAAGTCGGTGGTCATCGCCTGCCCGACGATCTCCACCGCCCGGCCCGCCAGCCCGTGTTCCTCCACAAAGGACTCACTGGCGAGGATCGCGGCGCCCGAACCGTCCGAGGTCGGCGAGCACTGGAGCTTGGTGAGCGGGTCGTAGATCATCCGCGAGTCGAGAATATCTTGCAGCGTATAGACATCCTGGAACTGCGCGTAGGGGTTGTTCGCCGAGTGCCGGTGGTTCTTCTCGCCGATCTTGGCGAAGTGCTCGGCGGTCGTGCCGTGGGTCTTCATGTGCTCGCGGCCCGCCGCGCCGAACATCCACGGCGCGGGCGGGAACAGCACCTCGGAGATCTCGGCGAGGGCCTGGAGGTGCCTGCCCATCGGCTGCTCGCGGTCGTCGTAGGTCGACCCGAGCGAACCGGGCTGCATCTTCTCGAAGCCGAGCGCGAGCACGCAGTCCGCGCGGCCGCCCCGGATCGACTCGGCGGCGAGGAAGAGCGCGGTCGAGCCGGTGGAGCAGTTGTTGTTCACGTTGAGCACCGGGATCCCGGTCATGCCCAGCTCGTAGACCGCGCGCTGCCCCGACGTCGACTCGCCGTAGACGTATCCGACGTAGGCCTGCTGGACCCGCTCGTAGCCGATACCCGCGTCTTCGAGGGCCTTCGTGCCCGACTCCCTGGCCATCTGCGGGTAGTCCCAGCCCTCGCGGCGGCCCGGTTTCTCGAACTTCGTCATCCCGACGCCGACGACGTAGACCCTGTTCGCCACCGCAGCACTCCCTCGACCTGGACGTGACCGACACCCAGAAGATACAAGCCTGACTGTATTTATCAACCCTCTCAGCGGTGAACCTGACCTTGAAGAGGCTGTTTCAGCAGGTCAGCGCACCAAGATTTACATACATCCCTGCACGCATGTAATCTCCTGGTCGAATGCCGTGAAGGACCCCTTCACAGCGCTTTTCCAGCCTGTGCGACGCGGTGGGCAGTACTTGCGCGGGCGGCCGGTGTGCCGAGGGACGCCCTTGGTGCGTTGGGTGCGACAGGGGCGTCCCTCGGTGCGGTGAGTGCACCGAAGGCGTCCCCGGGATCGATCGACTCGTGCTCCCGCACTGTGCGGGACGTCCCGAACGACGCGAGGGGAATGGTGACCGATGCTGTTGGCCTGTTCGGGGCGGGCCGGGTGCTGAAGGACGCTTTTAGTGCGTTGGACGCGCTGAAGGACGCCTTCAGTGCATTGAGCGCACCGAAGGCGTCCTTCAGCACATCCGGCCGCCGAAACTCAGCGACAGCACCGCTAATCGTCGCAAACGGCCCGCTCGCGACGCTGAATGTCCCGAACGGGCCGTTGGCAGCGTGCGACAGCTTTGGAGGGAGCCTCGTCGGCCCCGTTCACCTGGGTCAGTCGGCCTTCGCGGCCTTGTCGGGGACCTTGCGCTGCTCCTCGACGGGAGCGGCTTCCGCCTCCGCGGCGGGCGCTTCGTCCTTCGCCTCGGGCGTCCCGGATTCGGCCTCGCCCTCGGCGGGCTCGTCGAAGCTCTTCGGGAGGCGCTTGAGGTGCTTGGTCATCGACCGCACCAGCAGGGCCACCGCGATCAGGAACAGGATCAGCACCAGCAGGCCGAGCGGGGACGACTTGCCGAAGTCCTCGCCCTGACCGCCCTTGTCACCGTCGGCGGGCTGCTGTGCCAGCACCAGTGCCGTCGTCGGGGCGACGGCCACCGCCGGCAGCAAAAAACTCATAGGCCCACTCTACTCCGTGACCCCCGCGAACAGATCGTCCTCCGGCAGTGTGCTGTCCACCAGCGACTTGACCAGCTCGTACTCCTCGGTCGGCCAGATCTCCCGCTGCAGCTCCAGCGGGACGGCGAACCAGCGGCTGGTCGGGTCGATCTGCGTCGCGTGGGCCTTGAGCGCTTCGTCACGCTGCTCGAAGTACTCGGCGCATTCGACCCGGGTGGTGACGCGTTCCATGACGTCCGCCTTGTCCGGGTCCCACGACTTGAGCCACTCGGTGTAGGGCGACTCCAGCCCCGCCTCCTCCAGCGCGGCGTGGAAGGCCAGCATCCGGGCGCGGGAGAACCCGTGCACGTAGTAGAGCTTGAGCGGCTGCCACGGCTCGCCCGCGTCGGGGAAGCGCGCCGCGTCGCCCGCCGCGTCGAAGGCCGCCATCGAGATCTCGTGCGTGCGGATGTGGTCGGGGTGCGGGTAGCCGCCGTTCTCGTCGTAGGTGATCACGACGTGCGGGCGGAATTCGCGCACGACCTCCACCAGCGCCCTGGTCGACTCCTCCAGCGGGATCACCGCGAAGGACCCCTCGGGCACCGGCGGGAGCGGGTCGCCCTCGGGCAGGCCGGAGTCGACGAAGCCGAGCCAGCGGTGGCTCACCCCGAGGATCTTGGCCGCGCGGGCCATCTCGTCGCGCCGGACCTCGGCCATGTTGGCCAGCACCTCCGGCCGGTCCATCGCCGAGTTGAGAATGCTGCCCGCCTCGCCCCCGGTGCAGGTCACGACCATGACGTCGTGCCCCTCGGCGGAGTATCTCGCCAGCGTCGCCGCACCCTTGCTGGACTCGTCGTCCGGGTGGGCGTGCACCGCCATCAGGCGCAGGCGTGGCTTACGACCGTTGTCTGTCAGTTCGTCAGCTCGCACCATGCTCCGAACGACCCTCCATCATCGCTTATTCCTGCCCCCGGTTCCGCGCGCCGGGAACGGTGCGCGGATACTCGACCGCAGGACGCGCCCGCGGCCGCCTCTCCATTGTCCCCGCGGGTACGACAGGATCGACCGGAGGCCCGGGTTTTGCGCACTGGCGAGGTAACGGACGGCACCGCGAGCGCCGTGACACCTCCCCCCGACCGCTACGGCAAGTCCCGCAGCGGCGAGACCAGGCCGTGGCGCCGCTGGCTGTACCTCGCGATCGCGCTGGTCGTCGGCGCCGGAGTCGCGTATGTGGCGTACACCAACCTCGGCGCCGCGCCGATCGACGCCGAGCGGATCGGGTTCGTCCTGAAGCCGGAGAGCGCGGAGATCACCGTCAACGTGACCCGTGACGACGACAACCGCGCGGGGGTCTGCATCGTGCGGGTCCGCGACAGGTCCGGTGCCGAGAGCGGCCGTAAGGAAGTCCTGGTCGAGGCCGGGGCCAAGCACAGCAGGATCACCACCGAGGTGAAGAGCATCGGGGCGCCGGTCACCGCGGACGTCTACGGCTGCTCGTACGACATACCACGCTATCTGTCAAGCCCCTAGCGGCCAACGGAGTGAACCGCGCGTTCAACGCCCGCGCTGCGTGGAAAACCCGGCGTCGGCTCGTCATGCCGTGATACGCTGAACCACCAGCACGGCCCCGGACGGGCCGTGTTTTTCCTTTATCTCAGCCACGCGGCAAGTGGAATTCCGCGTGGTGGCCGGCTTGTACACCCAAGCCTGGCAGGCCCAACGAGGAGATGGTGACCGTGAGTGACACGAAGGTGACCTGGCTGACCCAGGATGCCTACGACAGGCTCAAGCACGAGCTCGACGAAATGATCGAGAATCGTCCGGTCATCGCAGCGCGTATCAACGACAGCCGTGAAGAGGGCGACCTCAAGGAGAACGGCGGGTACCACGCGGCGCGCGAGGAGCAGGGGCAGGCCGAGGCCCGCATCCGCCACCTGCAGGAGCTGCTGCGTTCGGCGAAGGTGGGCGAGGCGCCCGCCAACGACGGCACCGCCGGTCCCGGCAAGGTGCTGACCGTGCGTTACGACGGCGACGACGAGCTGGAGAAGTTCCTGCTCGCGACCCGCGAAGAGGGCGCCGAAGGCGATCTCGACGTGTACTCCCCCGAGTCGCCGCTGGGCAAGGCACTGCTCGGCGCCAAGGAGGGCGAGGAGCGCGAGTACGAGCTGCCCAACGGCAAGACCATGAAGGTCACCCTGGTGAAGGCCGTGCCCTACAGCGAGAGCTGAGCCTTCATGCGCGTCCGGTTCGGTCATGGCCGGACGCGCATGAATGCGGTTACTGTCCTCCCGGAAAGCTTTCTGGGAGGACATCACTGTGAGTACCGAACCGATGTGCGCCACCTGCGGGACGCAGTACGCGCGGCCCCGTGACGAGTGCCCGATCTGCCAGGACGAACGGCAGTACGTCCCCGCGACGGGCCAGCGCTGGACCGATCTGGAGACCCTGCGCGCGAGCGGGCAGTACGTGCCGCGGATCGAGGAGCAGGGACCCGGGCTCGTCGGTGTCGGCTCGACCCCGAACTTCGCGATCGGCGAACGCGCGCTGCTGGTGCGGGCCGCCTCCGGCAACTTCCTGTGGGACTGTGCCGGATATCTCGACGACGAGCTGATCTGGCAGGTCGAGGCGCTCGGCGGCCTCACCGGCATCGCGATCAGCCACCCGCACTACTACACGACCATGGTCGAGTGGTCCCGCGCCTTCGACGCGCCGATCCACCTGCACGAGAAGGACCGGCAGTGGATCGGGCGGCCCGACCCGGCGATCCACCTGTGGTCGGGCACGACGTTCGAGGTCGCGCCGGGGCTGACGCTGATCAACCTCGGGGTGCACTTCGCGGGCGGCACGGTGCTGCACTGGCCCGAGGGCGAGCACGGCCGGGGCGCGCTGCTGTCCGGCGACATCGTCCAGGTCGTGCCGGACCGCACCCACGTCGGTTTCATGTACAGCTACCCGAACCTGATCCCGGAGCGGCCCAGCGTCGTCCGGCGCGCCGCGGAACTGCTGGAGCCCTACGCGTTCGAGGCGATCTACGGGGCGTGGTGGGACGCGATCGTCCGGTCCGACGGCCACGAGGTCGTGCAGCGCTCGGCGAAGCGTTATCTCGCCTACGCGCTCGAATCCTGACTCCGCGCGGTGCGTTCCAGCAAGGGACGCACCCGTGGCGCGACCGGCGTCGACAGGGCGATCGACGTCGAGGTACGCAGCACGTCGGGCACGCTGACCACCTCGTCGATGACGCGTTGCAGATCGTCGTTGCCGCGCGCCACCATCCGGACGAACAGATCGCCCTGTCCGGTGGTGGCGTGCACCTCACAGACCTCGTCGATCGCGGCGAGCGCCTCGGCCACCCCGCCGCGCTTGCCCTGTGCGATCTCCAGCACGGCGAACGCGGTGAGTCCGTAGCCCATCGCGGCGAGGTCGACCTCGGGCGGGAACCCGCCGAGGATGCCGCGCTCGGTCAGCCGGTCGAGCCGCGCCTGCACCGTCCCGCGCGCGACGCCGAGCCGCCGCGCGCATTCGAGCACGCCGAGGCGGGGGGCGTCGGTGAGCAGGAGCAGCAGCCGCGCGTCGAGTGCGTCGAGGTTTTCCGGCATCGCACTTTCCTCCTGCGCAGGTTGTCCAAGATGTCACCAGGTCACCCGAGGCAACTAGGCAGATTGTCCACTCAAAACAGCAACCATTGCACATCTTGCCGTGTGATCGGATGCTTCGACCATGACCACAGTCGATTCCCCCGGTGCCCTCGACGACGTTTCCTACGACCAGCTCCGCCAGCTCGTCGGTCTCGTCGACCACGACGCGTCGACCGACCCGTTCCCGGTCAAGTCCATGGACGCGGTGGTGTTCATCGCCGGCAACGCCACCCAGACGGCCTGGTTCTACCAGGTCGCCTTCGGGATGCGGCTGGTCGCCTACTCCGGCCCGGAGACCGGCGACTTCGACCGCAAGTCCTTCGTGCTGAAGTCCGGCTCGGCGCGGTTCGTGATCACCGGCGGGGTCAAGCCGGACTCCCCGCTGCTGGATCACCACCGCAAGCACGGCGACGGCGTCATCGACCTGGCGCTGGAGACCGAGGACGTCGACAAGTGCGTCGAGCACGCCCGCGCGCAGGGCGCGACGATCCTCGAAGAGCCGCACGACGTCTCCGACGAGCACGGCACCATCCGCCGGGCCGCGATCGCGACCTACGGCGAGACGCGGCACAGCCTCGTCGACCGCTCGCGCTACAACGGTGTCTACCTGCCCGGCTACGAGCCGCGCGAAAGCTCGGTGAAGCGGCCCGAGGGCGCGCCGAAGCGGCTGTTCCAGGCCGTCGACCACTGCGTCGGCAACGTCGAGCTCGGCAAGATGGACTACTGGGTCGACTGGTACCACCGCGTGATGGGCTTCGTGAACATGGCGGAGTTCGTCGGCGACGACATCGCGACCGAGTACTCGGCGCTGATGAGCAAGGTCGTCTCGAACGGCAACCACCGGGTCAAGTTCCCGCTCAACGAGCCGGCGGTGGCGAAGAAGAAGTCGCAGATCGACGAGTACCTGGAGTTCTACGACGGCGCGGGCTGCCAGCACATCGCGCTGGCCACCAACGACATCGTGACCACCGTGACCGCGATGCGCGCGGCGGGCGTCGAGTTCCTGGACACCCCGGACTCCTACTACGACGACCCGGAGCTGCGGGCGCGGATCGGCGAGGTCCGCGTGCCGATCGAGACGCTCAAGGAGCACCGGATCCTGGTCGACCGCGACGAGGACGGCTATCTGCTGCAGATCTTCACCAAGCCGATCGGTGACCGGCCGACGGTGTTCTACGAGCTGATCGAGCGGCACGGCTCGCTCGGCTTCGGCAAGGGGAACTTCAAGGCGCTGTTCGAGGCGATCGAGCGCGAGCAGGAGCGCCGCGGCAACCTCTGACCGCGACGCGCCCAATGTGGCGTTCGGTGCGTCCAACGCACCGAACGCCACATTCGCTGCGTCCAACGCACCCAATGCCACATTGGGGCGCTCGACCGCGGCGCCTCCCGGATCCGGCGCCAGGCTGGCGAGGGGGTGCCGTGACAGCGGGCGATGTCACTTGCCGGACATGCGGGCTGAGGCGAGGGCGGGACGAGTACCCTGGACGCGGCGGCGACGGCTGATCAGGGAGCGAACATGGCATCGGGTGACCACGCGAACACCGCTCGACCGGTGCGCGCGACCCGCTCCGCCAGCGTGCTGCCCCTCGTCGCCGGTGTGCTGTCCGCGGCGGCGCTGACCGGCGCGGCGGTGTTCACGGTCGACAGCGCGGGATGCACCGCGCCCGCACAGTACATCCGCCACGACAACCACATCGAGCTGGTCGGCGGCTGCGTGAACGGCGAAGAACTGCCCGCCGCACCGCACACTCCGGCGGGCCAGGCGTCCGGTGGGGACGCCCAGCCCGGCAACTACCGCCCGTAGGCCGCGCTCAGCCCAGCGCGGCGAGCAGATCGGCGACCAGGTCGCGGCCGTCCTCGATACCGACCGACAGGCGCAGCAGATCGGCGGGCACCTGCAACGTGGAGCCCGCGGTGCTCGCGTGGGTCATCCGGCCGGGGTGCTCGATCAGCGACTCGATCCCGCCGAGCGATTCGGCCAGGATGAACAGCTTCGTCCGGGAAGCGACCTCCAGCGCGGCCTGCTCGCCGTCCGCGTGCTCGAAGGACACCATGCCGCCGAAGCGGCGCATCTGCTTGGCCGCTGTCTCGTGACCGGGGTGCTCCGGCAGGCCGGGGTAGTAGACCTTCGCCACCTTGGGGTGCTTCACCAGCGCCTGGACGATCTTCTCGGCGTTGTCGCTGTGCCGCTCCATCCGCAGCGCGAGGGTCTTGATCCCGCGCAGGGTGAGCCAGGCGTCGAACGGGCCGGGCACCGCGCCCGCCGAGTTGCGCAGGAAGAACAGCTGCTCGCGGACCTCGTCCTCGTTGGTCACCACGGCGCCGCCGACGACGTCGGAGTGGCCGCCGAGGTACTTCGTGGTCGAGTGCACGACGATGTCCGCGCCGAGGGCGAGCGGCGTCTGCAGGTACGGCGTCGCGAAGGTGTTGTCCACGACCAGCCGGGCGCCCGCCTCGTGCGCGACACCGGCCAGCGCGGCGATGTCAGCGATGCCGAGCAGCGGGTTCGTGGGCGACTCGCACCAGACGAGCTTGGTCTCCGGCCGGATCGCCGCCCGCACATCGTCCACTTTGGACAGATCGGCGACGGTGTGCTCGATGCCCCACAGGCTCAGCACCTTGTCGATCAGCCGGAACGTGCCGCCGTAGGCGTCGTTCCCGAGCACGAGGTGGTCACCGGGGCGCAGCACGGTGCGCAGCACCGCGTCCGACGCGGCCATCCCGGAGGCGAAGGCCAGCGCGTGCCGCCCGCCCTCCAGCGCGGCGAGCGCCTGTTCGAGCGCCGTCCGGGTCGGGTTCGCGGTGCGCGAGTACTCGTAGTCGCCCTCGCGGGTGCCGCCGACGCCGTCCTGCGCGTACGTCGAGGTCTGGTAGATCGGCACGATGACGGCACCCGTGCGCGGATCGGGCTGCTGCCCGGCATGGATGGCACGCGTCTCGAATCCCAGCGTGGAGTAGTCATCGACCATGACTCCATGCTACGAGACTCGATCGACATTCCCAGTAAGTGGGAGTAACTTCACCACCGGCGAGGTGGCAATGGTGGCGAATACTGCTGGTGAGGGGACTGCGGCGGGGTGTGACCACCCAGCCTGACCGGCGACGCGAAGCCGATCTGCATCCCGATGTATGGACTCAGGAGCGCGGCACCGGCGGCGCAGGCCACCAGTCCGAGCACGAGCAGCCACCAGGCACGGCACCCGTACCCGACCTCCACCAGCGCCCCGACGAACGCGAGCACCGCGCCACCCGGCACGAGCAGCGCCGCCGCCCGCTTCCCCGAGTACAGGCAGGCGGCACCGGCGAGCACGATCGCCCAGGCACCCACCACCACGATCAGCCAGAAGACCCCGGCGTGCCGCCAGGTCGAGGGGGAAACCGCCGCCAGCAGGATCCCGAGGGCCGCGAGCAGCGCGCACACCCCGGCCGCGCCGGTGCGCAACACCCGTACGCCGGGCTCCTCCCGCAGCGGCGAGGCCACCGGCGAGGCGGCTCGCGCGGCACGCCTACGCCGGATCGAGCGCAGCACCAGTGCCACCACGGCGAGCACGAGCACCAGCGGCGCGAGGGTCACGCAGGCGACCGTGCCGTACGCGGTCGGGATCCTGAACTGGAAGGTCAGCTTGAGGAAGCGGCCGTACGGCGTGCCGTAGAAGAGCGGTTCGAGCCAGCCGAGCGCGATCGTGAGCGTGGTGCCCACGACCAGTGTCACCAGCCCGCCCGCGGTGCGCGTGAAGACCAGGATGCCGCCCACCAGCAGGACGATCCCGAACAGCAGGAACAGGCCGAGCGCCGCGAGGGAGCCGCCGCTGAGGTCCCCGACGGAGGATCCCTTCGGCAGCGTGATGAGCGCGACGATCGGCTTCGAGAAGACGGCGCCGCCGAGCGCGAGGCCCAGCACGGCGGTGACGATCGCGGTCACGCCGGTGGAAAGCCGGGGCGGCGGCCCGTACGGCGCCGCGGTCGGGCGCGGCGGATAGGGGTAGGACATCGGGGCTCAGTGCGGATACTGCTGCGGGTAGCCGCCCGGGTACGCGCCGCCCGGCGGGTACACCGCAGTGGGCCGGCCCTTCCCGGCCCACGCCGCGGTCGAGCGCACCAGCGACAGCACCAGCGTCGCGGTGGCCGGGATGACGATCAGCACGAGCGAGCTGACGCCCGCCCTGGCGATGAGACTGCCGTTGAGGTGCCGGAGGCTGTCCATGCCGACCAGGCTCAGCACAATCCCGAGGACCACCAGCGCGAGCGCGAGCCCGCTGCCGATGATGGTGAGCATCCGGCCCGCGGGCTTCTTGGCGAGCAGCAGGATGCCGCCGATCAGCAACAGGCCGGCGAGAACGAGGTAGATGCCCGTCGTGACGTACAGGATCCACGCCCCGCTACGGGAGCGGTAGGCGAACAGGGCGATGAGCTGGAGGATGACGTTCACCAGGAAGTACAGGCTGCCCAGTACCGCGAGCACGCCGGCGGTGATCGCCGTGGCACCACTGGGTTTCTGGTGCGGGGGAACGAAACCGGGCATCGGCGGGTAGGCGGCGGGGTAGGGCTGGCCGTACGCGGGCGGCTGTCCCGGCACCGGATATCCGCCCGAGGGCGGGTACTGCGGCGGCACCCCCGGCTGTCCCTGGCCTGGTGGCTGTCCCGGGTACTGCGGATACGACACGGTGGTCCCCTCGTGCTCAGGCCACCCACGACCGGTGGCCGCCCTCCGGCGGAGCGTACCGGCCAGAAGTGTTTCGCGGTGGGTTATTCACCAGTGGAAGCTCCGGATCACCACTGGCGCGGCGCGTAGTGGCCCTGCGGCCCGCCGTAGGGCGGCATCGCGGCCTGCGGGCGATGCCGCAGGTACTTGAACGTGGGCGGCAGGACGGCGAAAAGCAACGTCAGCGGCACGAGCGCCATGAGCGCGACGCGGTCGATGGCGGCGAAGTTCCGCAGGCGGAAGACCGCGGTGAAGTAGTGCGCGTAGCTCGACGTGGCGAGCGGCTCGAGCAGGATCGACACGATCGCCAGCACCGTGCCGATGATCAGCAGCACCGCGCCCGCGGTGGAACGGAAGAACGTCGCCAGCGCGCCGACGAGCAGCAGCAGCCCGGCGAGGAGATACCCGGCGAGACCGGCGAGCACCAGCGGCGGCAGGTCGCCGAGGCTCAGCCCGGACGGGAGGGCGATGAACAGGGAGACCGGCACGTAGCCCGACGCCACCGCGGCGAGCAGGCCGAACAGCCCGGCGATGACCGCCGTCGCCGCGGTCGGGCGTGGTGCGGGGACTCCATAGCCGGGGCCCGGTTGTGGTGCTGGATATCCGTACGGACCGGTCACGGCTCCCCCGTCGGGCAGGCGGTGCAAAAGGACGGCGCTCACCCTAGCCCGGGAAAACCCGCCGCGGACCGGAAACGACGGACGGTATGAAGACGTGATGCCCCCGGCCGGGCGGCCGGGGGCATCACGGATGCGCTAGTGGATCACCACTGCTGGGGCGGCTGGCCGTAGCCTCCGCCCGGCGGGCCCTGCTGACCGGGCTGCTGCCCGTAGCCCTGCGGCGGCTGGCCGTAACCCGGCTGCTGCTGCGGCGGCTGACCCGGCTGCCCGTACCCGGGCTGCTGCGGCGGCTGGCCGTAGGGACCGGGCTGCTGACCCGGCTGCGCGAACCCACCACTGGACGGGTCCTGTCCACCCGGCTGGCCGAAGCCCTGCGGCGGCTGACCGTACGGACCGGGCTGCTGACCCGGTTGCGCGAACCCGCCACTCGACGGATCCGGCTGACCGTAGCCCGGCTGCTGCCCGAAGCCCTGCGGCGTACCGAACGGCGCGGGCCCGCCCGGGGCCGGCGCGGCACCCGCGCCGCCACCGAGGCCGACGAACTGCGCTGTCGCGGGCACCAGGCCCGCGGCACCGACGGCGGCCACCAGGAGACCGAAGATCAGGGTGAACACGGCCCGCGTCAGGCTGCCGAGGTCGGCGAGCAGGATGATCGAGAAGAGCAGCGACAGCGCGCCGCCCGCGACCAGGATCCAGGTCGCGATCTTGTTCCGCAGGAACAGGAACACGCCACCGCCGACCGCCGCGAGGCTGCCGAGCAGGATCATGACGATGTAGAAGTACGCCCGGCCAGGGACGCCGACCGAGCTGCCCCGCGACTCCATCGCGCGCTCGCAGACACTGCGGGAGACGCCGCTGGAGGTGCACTGGTTGATCAGGTCACTGCTGCTGGGCACGTCGGACAGGTCCACGAACACCGTGATCATGAGGATCGTGCCGATGAGACCGAGCACCCCCGCGACCCCGGCGGCGATCCACCCGAACAGCTGGTTGCCACCGGCGCCACCGGCGGCGGGCGCGCCGCCGAACGCCGGCGCGGGCTGGCCGAAGCCACCGCCCGGCGGGGGACCGCCGAAGCCGCCCTGCGGCTGACCGGGCTGCCCCGGCTGCGGCTGGCCGGGCTGGCCGAACGCGGGCTGCTGCCCGTAGGCACCCGGCTGCCCGTAACCGGGCTGCTGGCCGAACCCGCCCACCGCGGCGGGGTTGTCGGCCGCGCTCGGCGGCGGGGCGTACGGGATGGCCGGCGGCTGCGAGCCCGGGGGCACCAGCTGGGTGGAGTCCGCGCCGGGCGCGTCGCCGCCCCCGACCGGGTTCACCAGCTGGGTCGCGTTCGCGTCCCCCTGCTGTGCGGGCTGGCCCCCCTCGCCCGGCGACACGGGCTGCACGACCTGGGTCGGCTCCGGCGTGTCACCGAACTGGCCGCCCTGCGGCTGTTGCGGCTGGGCCGGCTGGACCACCTGGGTCGGTTCCGGCGAGCCGAACGGATTGTCCTGCTGTGGCTGGGGGCCACTCGGTGGGCCCTGCGGTGGCTGGCCGCCACCCCACGGCTGGTTCGGTGGCTGCGGAGCACTCATTTGGGTCTTGAACCCCCTTGACGAGGACACGAAAAAGTTCTAACCAGGCCACACGCTATCGGATACCCGGGTCAACCGCCGGTAACACCTCGGTGTGCCCGCGCGATGAGACCTTTTCTACCGTCCGGCGAGGAAACTGAGCAGGTCGTGCCGGGTGACGACACCAGCGGGTTTACCGTCGATGAGCACGAGCGCGCCGTCCGCGCCCTCCAGCGCCGTCATGGCGGATCCGACCTGCTCACCGGCACCGATCGTGGGCAGCGGCGGCGACATGTGCGTCTCCAGCCGGTCGGCCAGCTGGGCCTTCCCGGTGAACAGCGCGTCGAGCAGATCCCGTTCGTTGACCGCGCCGACGACCTCGGCGGCCATCACCGGCGGTTCGGCGCTGACCACGGGCATCTGGCTGACGCCGAACTCGGAGAAGATCGCGACCGCCTCGGCGACGGTCTCGTTGGGGTGACTGTGCACCAGGCTCGGCAGCGACCCGCTCTTGCGCGTGAGCACGTCGCCGACCGTGGCGCCGGAGGAGTCCGGCGGCAGGAAGCCGTAGGACGACATCCACGCGTCGTTGAACACCTTGGTGAGATAGCCGCGGCCGCCGTCGGGCAGCAGCACCACGACGACGTCGTCCGGCCCGAGCCGCTCGGCGAGCTTCAGCGCGGCGGCCACCGCCATGCCGCACGAGCCGCCGACCAGCAGGCCCTCTTCCAGGGCGAGGCGCCGGGTGGTCTCGAAGGAGTTCGCGTCCGAGACGGCGATGATCTCGTCGGCGATGTCCCGGTCGTAGGTCTCCGGCCAGAAGTCCTCGCCGACCCCCTCCACGAGGTAGGGCCGTCCGGTGCCGCCCGAGTACACCGAGCCCTCCGGGTCGGCGCCGACCACCCGCACACGGCCGTCGCTGACCTCCTTGAGGTAGCGGCCGGTGCCGGAGATGGTCCCGCCGGTGCCGACGCCCGCGACGAAGTGGGTGATCTTCCCCTCGGTCTGCCGCCACAGCTCGGGACCGGTCGAGTGGTAGTGACTCTCCGGGTTCTGCGGGTTGGCGTACTGGTTGGGCTTCCAGGCGCCTTCGATCTCGCGGACCAGCCGGTCGGACACGTTGTAGTAGGAGTCGGGATGCTCCGGCGGCACCGCCGTCGGGCACACCACGACCCGCGCGCCGTACGCCTTGAGCACGTTGCGCTTGTCCTCGCTGACCTTGTCCGGGCAGACGAACACGCACTGGTAGCCCTTGCGCTGGGCGACCATGGCGAGCCCGACGCCGGTGTTGCCCGAGGTCGGCTCGACGATCGTGCCGCCGGGCTTCAGCTCGCCGGACCGCTCGGCCGCCTCGATCATGCGCAGCGCGATGCGGTCCTTGACGCTCCCGCCGGGGTTGAGGTACTCGACCTTGGCCAGCACGAGCGGCTGTAGCCCTTCGGCCAGTGCGTTCAGCTTGACCAGCGGGGTGTTGCCCACGAGGTCGGCGATGTGCTCGACGTAATCCACGCGCACAGCCTAATCAGAGCGGTTCGGTCGTTGTCCAGCCAAGGCGGGGCCGGTCACGCGAGCGGCGGACTGCTCCAGTGCCCAGCATGACCTAGCCGTCGTGGCGGAATACACCCGACCACACAGCACCAGTGCCCAGCGGCCGTTCGATCCAGCCGGGCGGCCACACTCCTGGTACAGGCCGGTCCGTACGAGCCATAGCGCCGGACAGGTGTGCGTCAGTGCTGCTGAAGTCGACTTCACCGCTGAAGGTCGCATCGGAGAAGTCCGTGGCGGGAGGAAATTGCCCAGCTACGAGCGTCGGGAACCCCACTGACGAAAAGTCGACGTAGTCCGTGAAGTTCGCGCCCTCAAAACTCGCCTTGCTGAGGAAGACGGCTCCGCTGAATTCGGTCACGCCGGCAAACTTCGCTCGGTCGAACACCACTGAGCGAATCCGGCAACGCGTCAGAGTGAAGTCGACCAGCGAGGCATCGGAGAGATCCAAGTCGGTGCCCGGCCAGAACGAGCCCTCGGCGGCCGGCCCCAGGTGCAGCATGAGAATGCGCTGCGCAGCCTTGCGGACCTGCAGTTCCTGCCGGTTCTCTTCGGAGCGCTCATGTTCGTCGAGTACGTGTTCGAAGGGCATCCGCAGGTAGGCGCAGAGGACGTTGACGATGGTCTGCCGCTGTTCCTCGTGTTCCTGCGCGAGCCGTTCCAGCGCGTACAGGCCGGCGAGCCGGACGGGCGCCTTGTCGCTGCCGAGCTGTTCGGCGGCCTTGCTGTACATCTCGGTCACCCGGCGCTGGGTCGCGTCGTGGTCCTTCTGCACCAGGTCGAGTTCGGCGGAACGCTGACGCCGCGCGGCGAGCAGGAGCGCCGCCGCGCCGCCGGTGCCGACGACGACGTTCGCCGCGGTGCGCAGCGCGTCGAGCCGCGCGGAGTCCTCCGGTCTGCCACCGCCGAGGGTCGAGAGCAGGGTGATCGCCGCCGTCGTCGCGAGGACGAGGAGGCCGGCGCCCCAGAGGAGGATGGTCCGCGTCGACAGCACCCGATGGCTCGTCACGGCGGCGCATTGTGCCAGGGCCGGCGCGGGCCCGTGCGGGTTTTCCGGACGTGTTCCGCGTCGCGCTCGGCTTGTCGCCCGCGCCACACGCGCCCAAGATGTGAACAAGCGCTTATTTCAGTACTCGACGAAGAGGTCTGTGATGCCCGAAGCCGTGATTGTCTCCGCCGCCCGGTCGCCGATCGGACGTGCCAACAAGGGTTCGCTGGTCAGCATGCGGCCCGACGACCTGGCGGCGCGGATGGTGCGCGCCGCGCTGGACAAGGTGCCGCAGCTGGACCCGGCCGACATCGACGACCTGATGCTGGGCTGTGGTCTGCCGGGCGGTGAGTCCGGTTTCAACATGGGCCGCGCGGTCGCGGTCGAGCTCGGCTACGACCACCTGCCCGGCTGCACCGTCACCCGCTACTGCGCCTCCAGCCTGCAGACCACCCGCATGGCACTGCACGCGATCAAGGCGGGTGAGGGCGACGTCTTCGTCTCGGCCGGTGTGGAAACCGTGTCCCGCTTCGGCAAGGGCAGCTCGGACTCGTGGCCCGACACGCACAACCCGCTGTTCGCCGAGGCCGAGGCCCGCACGAAGACGACCGCGGAGCAGGGCTCGGACAGCTGGACCGACCCGAGGACCGAGGGCAAGGTCCCGGACGTCTACATCGCGATGGGCCAGACCGCGGAGAACCTCGCGCGGCTCAAGGGCGTCACGCGGGAGGACATGGACGAGTTCGGTGTCCGGTCGCAGAACCTCGCCGAGAAGGCCATCGCGGACGGGTTCTGGGCCAAGGACATCACCCCGGTCACGCTCCCGGACGGCACGGTCGTCTCGAAGGACGACGGCCCGCGCGCGGGCGTCACGCTCGAAGGCGTCTCGGGCCTGAAGCCGGTGTTCCGGCCGGACGGACGGGTCACCGCGGGTAACTGCTGCCCGCTCAACGACGGGGCCGCCGCGCTCGTGGTCATGTCCGACACGAAGGCTCGTGAACTCGGCATCACGCCGCTCGCGCGGGTCGTCTCGACCGGGGTTTCCGGGCTGTCGCCGGAAATCATGGGCTACGGTCCGGTGGAGGCGTCGAAGCGGGCGCTGTCCCGCGCCGGGCTGTCCATCGGCGACATCGACCTCGTCGAGATCAACGAGGCGTTCGCGGCGCAGGTCATCCCGTCCTATCGCGACCTCGGCATCGACATCGACCGGCTGAACGTCAACGGCGGCGCGATCGCGGTCGGGCACCCGTTCGGCATGACCGGCGCGCGCATCGCCTCGACGCTGATCAACTCGTTGCAGCACCACGACAAGCAGTTCGGCCTGGAGACGATGTGCGTCGGCGGCGGCCAGGGCATGGCCATGGTCCTCGAACGCCTCTCCTGATCCCGTAACGGTCCGTGGGGGCCTCCTTGAGGGACTCTAGGTCCCTCAAGGAGGCCCCCACGGACCTTTCGGACGGTGTCGCTAGTGGACGACCACCGGCGGGGCGGTGTCCTCGCCCGGTGCGGGCGCGGGTGCGGCGGCGGCCGGGCCCTTCTTCGGCAGGAAGAACGCCGGGATGATGCTCGCCGCCATCAGCACCAGCGCCCACACGAAGGTGGTCGCGAACGCGTCGGAGGCCATCGACGCCGCGGCGTCGTGTGTGGCCGGGTTCAGCGTCGCCACGGTGGCGGCGATCTGCCCCTGGCTGGTCGGGACGCCGAACTTCCCGGCCAGCAGCGCCGCCAGGATGATCGACATCACCGCGGAGCCGACCGCGCCCGCGGTCTGCTGGAGGATGTTCGTCGCGGTCGACGCCTTCGCCATGTCCTTCAGTTCCAGCTGCTGCAGCGCGGCCGACATGACCGGAACCATCGTGAGGCCCATGCCGAGCCCGATCACGAACAGCCCGGGCAGCAGCACCCAGAACGAGGTGTCCGCCGTGACCATGGTGAACGGGATCATGCCGAGCACCATCACGACCACACCGGGCAGCACGAGCTTGCGCGGACCCATCCTGTCGGCCAGCTTGCCCGCCCTCGGCATCGTGATCATCACGCCGAGCGCCTGCGGCGCGATCAGCAGCCCGGACTGCAGCGCCGACTCACCGCGCACCACCTGGAGGTAGGTCGGCAGCAGCAGCATCGAGCCCATCATGCCGATGAAGAACACCGCCATGGTCAACATCGACATCGAGAACGCCTTGTTGCGGAACAGGTTCATGTCGAGCAGCGGGTTGGCGATCCGCACCGACCGCAGCACGAACCCGACCAGGAGCAGCACACCGGCGAGACCGGGCAGCCACACCGCGAGGTGCGTGACCCCGCCCGCTTCCGGGATGCGGGAAACCCCGAAGATCAGCGCGGCGAGACCCGGCGAGACCATGAGCAGGCCGGGGAAGTCGAACCGCTGCGAGGGCTCCGGCGAGTCCTTGGGCAGCAGCTTCAGCGCGAGCAGGATGGCGATCGCGCCGATCGGGACGTTGATGTAGAAGATCCAGCGCCAGCTCACCGCGTCGACCAGCCAGCCGCCGAGGATCGGGCCGCAGACCGGGCCGAGCAGCATCGGCACGCTGATCACGGACATCACGCGGCCGATCCGCTGCGGGCCCGCGGCCCGCGTCAGCATCGTCATCCCGGCGGGCATCAGCATGCCGCCGCCGAAGCCCTGCACGATCCGGAAGGCGATCAGCGACTCGACGTTCCACGCCATCCCGGCGAGCATCGACCCGATCAGGAAGAACGCGATCGCCAGCAGATAAAGACGTTTGGTGCCGAAGCGGTCGGCCGCCCAGCCGGTGATCGGGATGACCGTCGCCAGCGCGAGCATGTAGCCGGTGGCGATCCACTGGATGGTGTCGAACGAGGTGTTGAACTGAAGCATCAGCTTCTGCATCGCGACGTTGACGACCGTGACGTCCAGGATCGCCATGATGGCGCCCGCGACGACCACCACCGCGACCTTCAGTACGTCGCGGTCGAGTTTGTCGGTGACGGCGCCGGGCGCGGCCGGGCCAGCTTGCGAACTCATACGGTAGAACCGTCCCCAATTGATGTCAGTGCCCGTGAAGACACAAATCCGGCATAGACCCGGAATCCCCCTGCTCTCGGCACCGAGGGTAACCGATGGGAACTTGCTCCTGCCAACCAGTTTCGCCCGCGGCAAGAAATAACGTTGCGCGTTCGCACGCGGTGTGCTGTCGTGCTCGCTTTCCGCGACGGTTTCAGCGGGACACGTCAGCAGACGCTGTCGGCGGGGGCCGGGTTCGCCAGCCCGAACAGCGGCCGCAGCCGGAGCCCGATCCAGGTGCCGCCCAGCGCGAACACGCCCCACAGCCAGCCGTGCAGGCTGCCGACGGAAATCCCGCCGAGATACGCGCCGATGTTGCAGCCGCCCGCCATCCGCGCGCCGACCCCCATCAGGATCCCGCCGAGTACCGCGGCCAGCGCCGTCCGCCACGGGATCGAGCTGTGGATCTTCCACGCGCCCGCCGCGGCCGCGGCCACCCCGGCGCCGATCATGATGCCGATGTCGGTGAGGCTGGTCTTGTCCTTCCAGACGGTGGTGTTCAACGAGGTCGCGTTCGCCTTGAGCCGCCAGAACTCCCAGTGCTCCGGGTGCAGCCCGAACACCTGGAGGATCTTCGCGCCCCACAGGCTGAACGCGCTGGTGACGCCCCAGATCCCGCCGGAGACGAGGAACACCGCGGCGGCCAGTACCCCGAGCACGAGCGCGCCGACGAGCATCGGCCACGAACCGCGGAACACCCTGGCGAACCCGCGCGCGGTCGGCACCACGTCGGTCGGCGGCGGCGTGCGCCGCCGCTGCACCGCCCTGGTAGCCAGCACGATGAGCGCGAGCACCGCGATCGTGATCAGCCACGAGCCCGCCCAGCCGACGTGGTCGGCGAGCAGCACGCCCTTGAACTCCGGCCAGCCGGACAGCACCGGGTAGGCCCAGGTGTAGAGCACCGACCCGGCAATGAACCCGCCGAGGGTCAGCACGATCGCCGACTGCCCCGACCCGACCGCGAACAACGTGCCGGACGCGCACGCGCCACCGAGCTGCATGCCGATCGCGAAGACCGTCGCGCCCACGAACAGCGACAGCCCGAGCGCGCCCGCCGTCGGCGCCGGCTTGCTGCCGAACAGCCCGGATCCGGTACCCGCGATCAGCGCGATGAGCGTCGCCGCCGTGCCGAGCAGGAGTGCGTGCGCGCGCAGCCCCTGTCCGTTGCCGACGGCGATCAGCTGCCGCCACGCCGAGGTGAACCCGAACCGCGAGTGGAACAGCGCGAGCCCGAGCAGCAGGCCGAGTGCCAGCAGCACCCCGAACTTCGCGCCGTGGCTCGCCCAGACGTAGGTGGTCAGGCCGACCGCGAGCACCCCGGCGACGGCGAGCGGGACCACGCGGACCGGCTCCTCCGGCTTCGGCAGCGGGGCGGCACACGACGTCGGGAAGTCGAGGAACCTCTTGGCACCGGCCGGTGATTCGGTTGTCGCCACCTTGACACTCCACGGCAGATCGGGCTGATCGGGAGACTCAGGTTAGGACTGGTGACCGGGCAGATACAGCCCGTCCCACAGAGTGCGACGAACGGAGCAAAGCCGACGCCGTCCACCGGGCCGGACGGCGCGGCGGCGCGGCCCTCGTGCCCCCGGGACGGAAGGCTGTGAAGGACGCCTTCAGGGCGTTGAGCGCCGGTAAGGGGTCCTTCACAGACCGCCTTGAGGGGCGGCGTCGGGCATCGAGCCGCGGCAGCGTCCCGAACGCCACGTTCGGGACGTTCAACGTCGCGAACGGGCCGTTGGCGGCATCGACGCCGCGCGCGGTTTTGGAGCGCGCACGTCCCGAACCCGTCGTCGCGGCCAAGCTCTCCGCCGGTCCGTGAATGCCACATTGAGGGACTCAGAGTCCCTCAATGTGGCATTCACGGACCGCTGAAGGAATGAACGGAAGATTCAGGACACCCCAAGGCCCCCTTGCCGAACACAGTACGGACAGGCACCGACAACCCCGGGTCGAGAGCAGCCCCTGGGAAAAGCCGAAGGCCACCCCGCGGGATCGCGGGGTGGCCTTCGGGGAAGCCGGAAGAAACGACGGCTAGTCGCGGAGGTAGGACAGCAGCCGCAGGATCTCCAGGTACAGCCACACCAGCGTGGTCATCAAGCCGAACGCGGCGTACCAGGCCCACTTCGACGGCATGCCCTCGCGGATCATCCGGTCGGCCTGGTCGAAGTCGAGCAGGAAGCTGAACGCGGCGATACCGATCACCACGAGGCTGAAGATGATCGCGATCGGACCGCCGTCACGCAGCGGGTTGAAGCCGAAGAAGCTGGTGATGAGGTTGACCAGCATCAGGATCGCGACACCGCAGACGGCGCCGATGATCCACTTGGTCAGCTTGGGGGTGACCTTGACCGCGCCGGTCTTGTAGACGACCAGCATCGCGATGAACACACCCGCGGTCCCGATGATCGCCTGGAGCGCGATACCGGGGTAAATGGCCTCGAACACGCCGCTCAGCGCACCGAGGAACACACCCTCGACACCCGAGTAGATCAGCGTGAGCGGACCGCTCGGCTTACCGCGGAAGATCATCACCAGCGAGACGACGAGCCCGACGACCAGCGCGCCGAGCGTCACACCGAGCACCGCGCCGGGCAGCGCGATCCGGCCCGACGCGGAAACCACGAGCTGGCTCTGCGCCCACAGCGCGGTGAGCACACCGGCCACGAGCGCGACGGCGAGGCTCAGCCCCGTCTTGATGACGACGTCGTCGACGGTCATCGGCCGGTCGGCCGACCCCGTCGGAGCGTGCCCCGGACCGTAGCCGGGGACGCCCCCCTGGGCCTGCGGGTAACCCTGGGCGGGGTTGAAGCCCACGTTGGGCCCGTACTCACCGGTCATGGTTCCGCCACGCGGCAGGTTGCGGAACGCCGGGTTGCTACTGGAACGCACCTGATCCTCCTGGATCTGCTGGCACCTGTATCGGGTTCAACGACCACTCCGGCCTGCCAGTTCCCGACTGAGTAAAGATGACTTTACCCGCCCTGTGACCGGCGGCGGGCTCCACCGTATGCGAGGGAGATCACGACCGTTCATCGACCGTCCCCCGATGGCGTCTAGACAAAGCGGGCCCGCAGGGTCGAGTCTCACCACGCGTGTTCGGATCCTCACCGAAGGCGTGCCCGCTCAGTGGACGATCGTGTGGACCCCTTCGGCGTGCTGGACGCCGGGCGGGCACATGGCAAGGAGTCAAACACACCATGGGGTGGTCCCTACGCCCGAAGGCGGTCACCGGTCTGCTCGCGACCTGCCTCCTCGGCGCACTGTCCGTAGCCGTCGCCCCCACCGCATCCGCGGCGACCCAGGAAGGTGTGGGTTACGAGATCACACCGGGTCAGCCCGTCGGGGGCGTGACACCCAAGCGCGGCTGGCTCGGTTCCTACGTCGTCGGCGGCAAGCAGGTGTTCTGCGTGAGCTTCCAGCTCAAGGCACCGGACACCGGCGAAAAGTACAAGCCGGGTGACGAACTCCGCGACAAGTGGGGCCAGGCCCTGCCCGCGGACAAGGCAGCCAACATCTCGTACCTGCTGCTGCGCTACGGCGACACCAAGAACAACGACGAGGCCGCCGCGCTCGCGCACCTGCTGCACTCGTGGACGTCCGCGCCGCGCGAGGGCAAGAACGACCTCGACCCCGGCCTGCCCCCGGAGAAGATCGGCTACGACGCCCCGCGTCACCTGAAGACGCTGCGGGACAACGGGCACGCCGCCGCGGCGGACGCCGCCGACAAGCTCACCAAGGAAGCCGAGGCCAACCGGGGCCCGTGGACGGCGACGATCGCCGCGCCCAGCACCGAGCAGCACATCGGCACCCCGGCGGCGTGGACGATCACGGTCAAGAACTCCCAGGGCACCGGCATCCCGGACGTCCCGGTGAAGCTCGCGGCCACCGACGCCTCGGTGGACGAAGCCGGCGCGAAGGCGACCGGGACCGAGCAGCAGGACAAGGCGGGCAACGCGAGCCCGCAGGCCGCCACCAAGGACGTCACGGTCAAGACCGGCAAGGACGGGACGGTCACCGTCAAGCTCACCCCGTCCGGTGAGCACCCGCAGCTGGCCGGATCGCTGTCCGCGCCCGCCGACCGGCCGTACGTGCAGTTCCCGGTGACCCAGGGCAGCGGCCTCGCGACCCAAAACGTCGTCTCCACCGGCGGCGAGAAGGAACTGAAGGTCCAGGGCGCGGTGAACGTCGCCAAGCCGGGCCAGCTCCAGGTCACCAAGACCGACAAGAAGACCGGCAAGGGCATCGCCGGCGCGCAGCTGCGGATCACCGGCAAGGACAAGAGCGCGGCGGCGACCGGCCAGGACGGCAAGCCGCTCAACGGTCCCGACGGCAAGCCCGTCGTGGTCACCACCGACGGCTCCGGCGTCGCGACGGTCGAGAAGATCCAGGCGCCGCAGGACATCTGCGTCGTCGAGGTGAGCGCCCCACCGGGCTACACGAACGCGTTCGACCCGGCGAACCCGCCGTCCGCCTGCGGTTCGGTGAAATCCGGCGAAACGCTCGCGCTGAGCGTGGTCAACGTGCCCAACGAGGTCCCGCACGCGATCCCGGCCGGGGACAAACCGGTCGCGATGGCGCAGGGCACCGTCGAAACCCAGTACTCGACGCCGGGCCTGATCGGCCTCGGCGTGCTCGCGCTGCTGGGTTCGGCACTCGTCGGCATCGCGGCCCGGCGGGCCTCGCGGCGATAGGCTGGCGCGCGTGACTGGTCGTCGGCTCGCCACCGGCTTCGCGCTCGGTGTCGCGAGTGTGCTCGCGGTCGAGCTCGCCGCCGTGGTGATCACCATGCCGCCCACGACAGTGGTGGCGGGGACCGCGGAAGCGGCCCCCGCCACCGTCGTGCCCGCGAAGGGCTCGCCCGCGGTGCCCGCCGCGCCGAGTACGTCGGCGGTCCCCCCGGTGACACCGTCCTCGCCGACACCCGCGGCTCCCGCCGCGCAGCCACCGTCCCCGCCGCCGCCACAGCCACAGCGGCCGGGCACGATCCGGCTGCCCGGCGGCGGCACCGCGGTGATGGTGCGCAGGAACCTCGGCCCGAACGCGGAGCTGCCCATCCCGGACAACCTCGGCGAGGCGACGTGGTGGGGCGCCGACCTCACCGCGGCGGGCGGGGCCAGCGTGTTCGCCGGGCACGTCAACTGGCGGGGCGCGATCGGCCCCTTCGCGGAGCTGTGGGACGAGAAGATCGGCGGTGAGGTCACCGTCGTCGACGCCAAGGGCAAGACGTGGCGGTACAAGATCTCCCAGCTCGTCACCGTGCACAAGAACGATCTGCCGCAGCGGGCCGACGACCTGTTCGGCCCGTCCGGGCCGCATCGCGTGGTGCTGGTGACCTGCGGCGGCCGCTGGGTCGGCGGGCCGCAGGGCTACGAGGAGAACCGCGTCGCCGTCGCCGATCCGGCGTGAGCCAAGTTACCCACGAGTAATATAGGTTCGCGGCCGCCGGATGCAGCACAATGCCGGGGAACAGGCGACGGCGAGAGGGTGCGAGCAATGGCGACGTTTCTGGTGACCGGCGCGACCGGGCTGATCGGCCGCCACTTCACCCGGCTCCTGCTGTCCCGTCCTGGCGCCGATCGCATCGCGCTGGTGGTGCGGGCGTCCTCGCGGGACAAACTCGCGGCGCTGGTCGACCAGTGGCCGCACGCCGACCGCGTCACGCTGGTCACCGGCGATCTCGCCGAACCGCTGCTCGGGGTGTCCGAAGAAGACCGCGCGCGGCTGCGCGGGCAGGTCGGGCACGTCGTGCACCTGGCCGCCCTCTACGACATCACCGCCGACGACGAAGCCAGCGTCAAGGCCAATGTGGACGGTACACAGCACGTCGTCGACCTCGCCGCGGACCTGGACGCCGGCTGCCTGCACCACGTTTCCTCGGTCGCGGTCGCCGGTGACCACGACGGCGTGTTCACCGAGGACATGTTCGACGTCGGCCAGCGGCTGCTCACCCCGTACCACCGCACCAAGTTCGAGGCCGAGAAACTGGTCCGCGAGCAGCAGGAAGTGCCGTGGCGGGTGTACCGCCCGGCCATCGTCGTCGGACATTCCGAGACCGGCGAGATGGACAAGATCGACGGCCCCTACTACCTGTTCCCCGCGATCAGCAGGCTCACCGGGCTGCCGGACCTGCCACTGGTCGGGCCCGGCCTCGGCGACTCGAACATCGTCCCGGTCGACTACGTCGCGAAGGCGCTGCTGGAACTGGTGACCACCGACGGGCTCGACGGACGGGCCTTCCACCTGGTCAACCCGGAGCCGCAGCCGGTGGTCTCGGTGTACAACGCCTTCGCGAAGGCGGCGGGCGCGCCGACGATTTCGGTGCAGCTGAACGAAAAGCTGTCCAAAGGCATCGTCGGGCTCGCCCGGCTGTCCGAGCACATCCCCGGGTTCACCATCGCGCGCGACGCGGTCCTCGAACGTCTCGGCATCCCGCCGGTGCTGCTGGACAACGTCGCGTTCGCGTCGGTGTTCTCCTCGGCGTCGACCCGCAAGGCACTGGCCGGTTCCGGTGTCGAAGTCCCCCGGCTGGAGGACTACGCGGCCACGTTGTGGCGGTACTGGCGCGAGCACCTCGACCCGTTCCGCGCGCGCAAGCACGGCCCGCGCGGCGAGCTGGACGGCCGTCGCGTGATCATCACCGGCGCGTCCTCGGGCATCGGGCGCGCGGCGGCGCTGAAGGTCGCCGCGGCGGGCGGCGTCCCGCTGCTGGTCGCGCGGCGGCAGCACGAGCTGGAGGAGGTCCGTGACGAGATCCTCGCCGCGGGCGGCACGGCGTCGGTGTACCCGGCGGACCTGACCGACGAGGAGTCGGTGCACAAGGCCGTCGACGCGATGCTGGCCGAGCACGGCCGGATCGACATGCTGGTGAACAACGCGGGCCGGTCGATCCGCCGCTCCATCAAGCTGTCCTACGACCGCATGCACGACTACGAGCGCGCGATGGCGATCAACTACTTCGGCGCGGTGCGGCTGATCCTCGCGGTGCTGCCGCACATGTCCGAGCGGAAGTTCGGACACATCGTGAACGTGTCGTCGATCGGCGTGCAGGGCATCGCGCCCCGGTTCTCCGCCTACGCGGCGTCGAAGGCGGCGCTGGACTACTTCTCGCGGATCGCGGCGACCGAGACCCACGGCGACGGGATCACCTTCACCACCATCCACATGCCGCTCGTGCGCACGCCGATGATCCGCCCGACGAAGATCTACGACGCCTTCCCGACGAAGTCACCGGAGCAGGCGGCGGACATGGTGCTGAAGGCGCTGGTCGAGCGGCCGAAGCACATCGGCACCCCGGCCGGGCAGGCGATCGGGCTCGCCTACACCCTCACCCCCGGGCTCACCGACGCCGTCGCGTACCAGGGTTTCCGGATCTTCCCCGACTCCGCCGCCGCGGGCGGTTCGGGCGGACTGAAGATCGGCCGTGGGGAAAAACACCTGTCGAAGGCGGCGATGGCCTTGGCGCGGCTCAGTCGCGGATTCCACTGGTGACTCTCCGCTTCCGGGTGGCGGCCGTTCGGGCACCATTTGTCAGCCCCGGGTGAAGACACACCGGTGAATCACCAAACCTGACGTCGGCGACGCGGCGTACGCGGGTACGGTCGGGCACATGGTTCCCGAGCGAGACAACAGCCTCCCTGGCCTTCTTCCCCTCAGGCGCGAATACACCCAGGCGTGGCATGGTTTCGACCGCAACGAGGTGCGGCAGTACCTCGATCACGTCGAGGGCCAGCTGCACAGGCTGATCAACGAGCGCGACGCCGCGGCCAACCAGGTCGCGACCGTGTCCCGTGAACTCGAGAACGCGCGCAAGGAGGTCCAGCAGCTCCAGGCGCGGGTCGAGGAGCTGAAGAAGCCCCCGGAGCGGTTGGAAGATCTCGACGAGCGGATGCAGCGGACGGTCACGCTCGCGCAGGCCCGCGCCGACGAGATCACCAAGCGTGCCCAGGTCGCCGCGGAGAAGCACTGGGCGTCCTCCAGCGAGGCGTCGACGAAGCTGCGCGAGCGCTACACGAACCTGATGGCCGAGCTGGACAAGCAGGCCGAGGCGCTGCATTCCGAGCACGAGGCGGCGCTGGCCGAGACGCGCGCGGAGACCCAGCGGCTCACCGTCGAGGCGGCACAGCGGCGGGAACTGCTGGACACCGAGGCCGAGCGGAAGCGGCGCAAGATCGAGCGCGAGTTCGAGGCGTCGATGGCCGCGCAGCGCGCCGCGCTGGAGAAGCACGTCGCCGACCAGCGCACCGCGAGCAAGCAGCAGGCCGAGCGGCGGATCAGCGAGGCGACGGCGGAGTCGAAGCGGCTCGTCGACGAGGCCACCGCGGAGGCGAAGCGGCGGCTGGACGAGGCGACCACGACGGCCGCGCAGCGGACCACCGCGGCACAGCGGAAGGTCGAGCGGCTGGCGGAGATCCGCGAGCAGGCCCGCAAGAGCCTGGCGATGGCCGACGAGATCCTCGGCCGCAGCGAGGGCCAGCTGAAGCCGCTGCCGGAGGAGTCCGTCATCCCGCAGGCGTCGAAGCTGGTCGGCGGCGACGAGCCGGCGCAGAACGGCACGCCCGCCAAGAACGGGAAACCGGCCACCGCCAAGACCGGCTCCTGAGGTTTTCGGACGGTCCGTGAATGCCACATTGAGGGACTCAGAGTCCCTCAATGTGGCATTCACGGACCTACGCGTGCCCCCCGTACGGGTGAAGGACCGCCGCTGTCGCTTCGTCGGCTACCGTCGGGTCGACGACGTCTTGAGCAGCTGAGAAGGGTCGATGCGGCGGAAAGCGTGGTACGGGCTGGTGGCCGGAGGCGCGGTGGTGGTCGCCGCGGCGAGCCTGGTCGTGGCGTCGACCAGGCAGGACGGCGGCACGAGCGCCGCGGCACCGCCGACGGCGGACGCCCGGCTCGCGCGGGTGCCCGACTGCGGGCCCGCCATCGCCAAACTCGACCCCCGCGCCCAGCTCGCGCAGCTGGTCGTCGTCGGCGTGCCCGGCAGTGATCCGGCTTCGACGGTCAAGCTGGTCCGGGAACAGCAGCCGGGCGGGATCTTCATCGCGGGCGACGCGACCGAGCTGCTCTCCGGTCAGGCGCTGGACGCCGTCCAGCAGGCCGCGAAGGTGCCCGTGTCCGTCGCGGTCGACGAGGAGGGCGGCCGGGTCCAGCGCATCGACGCGCTGGACGGCAGCATCCCCAGCGCGCGCGAGCTGGCGGCGTCCAAGACCCCGGACCAGGTCCGCGAGGTGGCCGCCCAGCGCGGCAGGCAGCTGCGTGCCCGCGGGGTCACCGTCGACTACGCGCCGGACGCCGACATCACCGACCAGCTCGACGACGGCGTCATCGGCGACCGGTCGTTCAGCGCCGATCCCGCCCGTGCGCGGCGGTACGTGCGCGCGTTCGCCGCGGGGCTGCGCGACGCCGGGGTCCTGCCGGTCCTCAAGCACTTCCCCGGGCACGGGCACGCGTCCGGGGACTCGCACCGCGGGCTCGTCAGCACCCCGCCGCTGCCCACGCTGCGCCGGGTGGACCTGGTGCCCTACCAGCGGATCGCGGAGTACGGGCCGATCGGGGTGATGGTCGGGCACCTGAGCGTCCCCGACCTGACCGGCGGCCTGCCCGCGTCGCTGTCGGCCCCCGCCTACCAGCTGCTGCGCGGGGAGTTCGGGTTCACCGGGCCGGTGGTGACCGACGATCTCGGCGCGATGAAGGCGATCACCGCGGAGTTCCCGCTCCCCGAAGCGGTGCTGAAGGCCCTCCAGTCGGGCGCCGACGAGGCACTGTGGTCCTCGGGCGGACACGTGACCGAGGTTCTGGACCGGCTGTCCCAGGCGCTGCGGACCGGCGAACTGCCCGAGGCACGGGTCCACGAGGCGCTCACCAGGGTGCTGACCACCAAGGGGCTGTGTGGTTGAGGGACTGTGCGGCTGACCGTTCTGTCGTACCGCCCGGCTAAGGTGTCCGGCGGGTGGAACACAGGAGGAACGGACATGGCCACGGACGCCACTCTCGGCGGCACCTTCACGCTCGGCGGCGAGCTGACCGTGCACCGGATGGGATACGGCACGATGCAGCTGGCCGGCCCCGGCGTGTGGGGGCCGCCGCGGGATCACGACGCCGCCGTCGCCGTGCTGCGCGAGGCCCGCGAACTCGGCGTCGATCACTTCGACACGAGCGACTTCTACGGCCCGCACACCGTGAACACGCTGCTGCGCGACACGCTGCACCCCTACCCCGGTGACCTGCGCATCGTCACGAAGGTCGGCGCGCGGCGCACCCCCGACAAGGGCTGGCCGCCCGCGCAGTCCCCGGAAGAGCTGACCTCGGCGGTGCACGACAACCTGCGCAACCTCGGTCTCGACACGCTCGACGTGGTGAATCTGCGGCTGGCGGGCGAAAGGGCCGAATACCCGGTGGCCGGGTCGCTCGCGGAGCAGTTCGGCACGCTCGCCGAGCTGCGGCGGCAGGGGCTGATCCGGCATCTCGGCGTCAGCCACGTCACCGCCGAGCAGCTCGACGAGGCACGGTCGATCGCGCCGGTGGTGTGCGTGCAGAACGAGTACAACCTGGCCAACCGCGGTGCCGACGCGCTGGTCGACAAGTGCGCGGCCGAGGGCATCGCGTTCGTCCCGTACTTCCCGCTCGGCGGGTTCAGCCCGCTGCGGTCCGAGTTGCTCGCGGACTGCGCCCGCCGCGTCGGGGCGACCTCGATGCAGGTGGCGCTCGCGTGGCTGCTCCAGCGCTCGCCGACGATGCTGGTCATCCCCGGCACCTCGTCGGTGGCGCATCTGCGGGAGAACGTCGCCGCCGCGGATCTGGTGCTGCCCCCGGACGTGCTCGCCGACCTCGACCGGATCGGCGAGCGCTGAGCCGGGTTCAGAATCCACCGCAGTTGCCCGTCGCGGGTTTCCCGGCGAGGCGGTCGGCGATCCAGGTGGCGGCGTTGCCCGAGGCGGTGAACGCGGCGAGCGCGTGGGAGAACACCGGCGTGAACGAGGCCAGATCCTTGAACTCGACGTTCGCGCCCTGCCCGCACCAGTCCTTGGCCAGCTGTTTGCCCTGGCCGTAGGGCACGATGTCGTCCAGCGGGGTGTGCTCGACGAGCACCGGCGCGGCGGGCCTGAGGTTGCCGATCCGCAGATCGTCGACCACGGCCTTGAACGGGGCCTCGGCGAGGTAGGCCGACACCGGCCTGCCGTCCTTGGTCAGCGCACTGGTCTGCTTGTAGGCCAGCTGGAAGATCGCGTCCATCGTGCAGAGCCTGCTGGCCTGCATGAACAACTGCGCACCGGCGGGGTTGGCCAGATCCAGCATGTGTGTTTCGGGATAGGCCGTGTTGATACCGATGAGCGCGAATCCGAGAAAACCGGCCGCGTACGCGCCGTCGAGGCTTTTCGCGAGCACGGCCTTGTCCGCCGGGGCGGCACCCGCGTATGCGCCCTTGAGGTTGAGTTCCGGCGCGTAGTCCGGAGCCATTTCCACCGCCGCCGCGGACGCGCCGCCGCCCTGGGAATAGCCGACGATCCCGACCGGAGCGTCCTTGGCCAGCCCCGAATCGGGCAGCCGCTGCGCCGCGCGGACGACGTCCAGCGTGGTGTGCGCCTCGGAGCGGCGCATCACGTACGCGTGCTCCGCGTTCGGGGTGCCGAGTCCCTCGTAGTCGGTCTGCGCCACGGCGAAACCCTTTTGCAGCAACGCGTTCACGAACTGCGTCTGCACGTTGGCGACGAGGTCGGCACTGCCCTCGCCCGCGATCGTCTTCGACACCGCGCACTGATCGCCCATACCCGCGGTGAACGGCGCGTAGGCGACGATCGGCCGCGGCCCCTGGCCGGTCCACGGCGTCGTCGGCACGATCACCGTGCCGGTCACCGGAATCGGTTTGTCCTTGGTGTCACGGGACAGGTACATGATCCGGGTCGCCCTGCCGCCGGCGAAGGCCGACGGCTGCGACTTGACGACGTCACCGTTCTGCCCGGCGGGCAACGGCGAAGGCGGGCTGTAGAACCCTTCGTCCGCTGTCGCGGGGGTAGCCACAGCGACCATGGCCGCCAGCAGCACCGCCGGGAAAACCGAAACGACCCTGCCGAAACGAAGTCGAGCGGAAAACCGCATAGCTTCTCCAGTACGCGTGATATCGGACAGAATTCCGGGAAAGGCGCCCGTGGCGAAACGAGTTTCGGCCGGGGCCACGGGAGTGTCAAGAAAACCCGGTGACCCCGGCCGAAAATGGCATACCGGTCAGGTTTCCGACGCGCGTTTTTGGCAGTGACGCACGAGCGGGTTGCAACGCCGTTCTTCAGCGGTCCGTGAAGGACCCCTTACCGGCGCTCAACGCCCTGAAGGAGTCCTTCACAGCACTCACGCCGGAGGTCGCGAACGGCGTCAACATCTTCCGTTGGGGCGTCAAGGGTTCGTGAGCGCCGCTACGCCGGGCGGGCGTCGCGGCCGCATGCTGGGCGGTAACCCCTCGTCCCCGGCAAAAGAAGGCGTTGCATGAGCGACCTGGCCTATTCGGCGCTGCTGATCGCGTGTTGTGTGCTGTTGGCACTGGTGCTGCGGTTCCTCCAGTGGTGGCTGAACACCGACCGCCGGCCGGGCACGCGCCCGGCGGTCCGCCGTGAGAACGGCGAGCCGCTGATGGTGCGTACCCGATACCGGCGGCCGATGCGCTGAGGCTCAGCCGCGGTGCCGCTCCACCAGCGTCAGCCGTTCGCTGAGCTTCCAGAGCTTCGCGACGGCCTCGGCGTCCACCGCCGCGGCCGAGGCCCTGGCGGGAAGGCGACCGTCGTAGTAGGCACCCGCCAGCACCTTGGCCCCGGGATCGGCGAGCCGGGCGACGACCTCGGCCCCTTCGACAACGGGACGGCCGCGGTAGCTGTAGTGCCGGAGCATTCCGGTGGTGACGATGCCGGGGTGCACGCTGACGGCCTCCCGTACCTTGGGCCGGAGCTCGGTCAGCGCGGTGGTGAGCATGGTCAGCGCCAGTTTGGACTGGGCGTACGCGGCACCGCGGTTGTACCGCCGTTTCCCGTTGAGGTCGTTCCAGTTGATCCGGCCGCCGCGATGCAGCGACGAGGACACGTTGACCACGCGGCTCACCGTCGACGCGCCGAGCCGGTCTTCGAGCAGCCTGGTCAACAGGTACGGGGCCAGGTAGTTGACCTGGAACGTCTCCTCGTTGCCGTCCCTGGTGAGCACGCGGTCGCCGGTACCCGCGACACCCGCGTTGTTGACCAGGACGTCCAGCCGGGGAAACGCCTGCGCGACCGCGGCGGCCATTTCGGCCACCTGCCGCAGATCGGTGAAGTCCGCGACGACGGGCTGGAGGCGCCGCGCGTCGACGCCGGAACTCACCAGCCTGCGGTGGGCTTCTTCGCCTTCTTCGCGGGTGCGGGCGTGCGCGATGATCGTCGCGTCGCCGGCACCGAGCAGCCGCACCGTTTCGAGGCCGATACCGTCGGTGCTTCCGGTGACGAGGATCGTGGGGTTTTCGGGCATGATCCATCCACAAAGGACTGAAGCGCGGGAAGGCCGCGCGAAATGGGCAGGATTCAGCTGCCGGCCGGTGAATCGCCGGGACCGGTGGTATCGCCGACCGGCACCGGATCAGGCGGCCGGTCGTCGTGGCGCACGCCCCACGCGTGCCCACGTACGAGACCTCTGCCCATTCTTCGATGGAATCCGGCCCGGCGCGCGGCGGCAAGGTACCGCGCACCGAACTTACGGATTCCTAGCACCCCGGCGAAGCCCCATCTACGTGGCCCGCCACCGGCAAGCGCCCCAATGTGGCGTTCGGTGCGTCCAACGCACCGAACGCCACATTCGCTGCCGATTCAAGCCCGGACGCGCAGCGTCTCCGTTGAGGGTGGTGGCGGGGGCAAGGGTGGAGCACCCAATGCCACATTGGGGCGCTCGACCGGAGCGGCTGTCCGAATCGTCCACAAAGGACGAAGAACACCACAGGCTCAGCGGCCGAGTGCGTCCCGCATGACGTGGTAGACGTCGGTGTTTTCGACGAACCCGCGCAGCCGCGCGGAGCCAGGGCCGCTCGCGGTGACCGGGGTGTCGGCGCCGGTGTGGTCGTTCGTCGTCCAGTCCACGGTGAACTCCAGCTTCGAGCCCGGCACCGGGAACGGGCCGTCCTCGCGGGCGTGTTCCGGCCCGGTGTTGGAGCTGTCGTGGTTCTCGATGCTCAGCCCGCCGGTCTCGTGGTCGCCGCCGATGATCACCAGGGTGTCCGGATGCGTGCGGACGAACCGCATCACCTCCGCCACCGTCTCCTCCAGCGCGCGCCCGGCGTCGATGACCGAATGCGCGTTGTTCTCGTGCGACATCCCGTCGATGCCTTCCTCCTCCAGGAACAGGAAGAAACCGCGCGGGTTCTGCGAAAGCGTGTCAAGCGCCTTGCGCGCCATCTGCCGCAACGGCACCTTCGGCGCGTACTTGCCGACGCCGTCCGGACCGTAGTCGACCATGTCCTCGTTCGCGAACAGGCCGAGAATCCGGCCGCCGCGGGTGCGTGCCAGCTCGTCGGCGTTGCGCACGTAGGTGTATCCCGTCCGCTGCGCGCGCTCGACGAGGTTGCCGTACGGGCTGCGGCTCTCCTCGCCCGGCTTGTCCGGCCAGGCACCGGGATTCCCCTTCGGGAACCACCAGTCCTCGCCGCCGCCGAGCAGCACCTCGGGACGGCTGTTCTCCAGGTACTGCTTGGCGATGTCGCTCTGGGAGTCCCGGCTCGGCACGTGTGCCGCGAACGCCGCCGGCGAGGCGCCGGTGACCTGCGCCGTGGTGACCAGGCCCGTCGACTTCCCCGCCTTCTTGGCTCGTTCCAGGACCGTCTCGAGTGGACGGCCATGGGTGTCGACGCCGACCGCGCCGTTGCGGGTCTTGTGCCCGGTCGCGAGCGCCGTCGCGGCGGCCGCCGAGTCGGTGACGATCTCGTCCGGGTCGTCCGGCGCGGTGCGGACGAGGCCGGTCACCGGGAGCTTGTTCATCTCCAGCTCCCCGCGTTTGCCCACGGTCGCCAGCCGGATGAGGTCGCGCTGGCCGAGCCCCATCCCGTCACCCTGGATGTAGATGATGTTCTTCGCCGGGTGAGCACCGGCGGGTTCCGCCTCCGGGGTTCCCGCCGTCTGCGCGTCGGCGACCGTGCCGCCCCCGAGTACCACCAGCACCGCCGCCGCGACCAGGCCACGCTTGCGCACATCGCCTCCCGAGCCAGTCATTAGTTAGGAACCTTTCCTAACATAGACTTGACGGGAAATCGAGCCCCGGAAGATCTCTGAAGGCCACCTTGAGGGACTCCAGGTCCCTCAAGGTGGCCTTCAGAGACCGGGGAGCGAATTCAAGGGTGGAGCAGGGCGTGCGCCCGGTGCGCCCCGGTCGCCGGTTCGGTGTGCACGACGGCGGCGGTCAGCCGCGGCACCTCCCGCACCAGGTGACGCTCGACCTCGTGCGCGAGCAGGTGCGCGGCCTCGACGGTGAGCGAGGGTTCGACGGCGACGGCGAGCTCGGCCCGCAGCACGTGCCCGGTCCAGCGCATCCGCAGCTGGCTCACCCCGACGACGCCGTCGACCTCGGCGGCCGACCGTTCGGTCAGTTCCACGGTCGCCGGGTCGACGGCGTCCATGAGCCTGCCGAAGACCTCCTTCGCCGCGTCACGGAGCACGAAGAGGATCGCCACGGTGATCACCAGCCCGATGATCGGATCGGCCTGGGGGAACCCGAGCGCCACCCCGCCCGCGCCCGCGACGACGGCCAGCGAGGTGAACCCGTCGGTGCGCGCGTGGAGCCCGTCGGCGACCAGCGCCGCCGAACCGATCCGGCGGCCGACCGTGATCCGCCAGCGCGCGACGAGCTCATTGCCCGCGAAGCCGACGACCCCGGCGATCGCGACGACCCACAGGTGCCCGACCGGGCGCGGGTCGAGCAGCCGCAGCACCGCCTCGTACCCGGCGAACACCGCCGACGCGGCGATGACCAGCACCACGACCACCCCGGCGAGATCCTCCGCGCGGCCGAGACCGTAGGTGAACCGGCGGCTCGCCGCCCGCCTGCCGAGCGCGAACGCGATCCCGACCGGCAGCGCGGTGAGCGCGTCGGCGAAGTTGTGCACGGTGTCCCCGAGCAACGCGACGGAGTCACTAAGCAGCACCACCGCGAGCTGCGCGGCCGCGGTGACGAACAGCGCGGCGAACGACCACACCAGCGTCCGCGTGCCCTGCCTGCTCGCCTCCAGCGCGCTGTCGAACCGGTCGGCGCTGTCGTGGCTGTGCGGCGTGAAGGCGTGGGTGAGCGCGTGCCGCGCCCTCGCCCAGCGCGACGCCGGGGCGTGCCCGTGGCCGTGCCCGTGGCCGTGTGCCGAACCCATGGCCGTCCTCCCGTTCCGGGCGCCGAGTTGTGCGAACACCCTGTTCACCGCCATTATGCAACCATGCACGCGCATGTTAACCCGACCTCGGTGACCCGGCCCGGTCACCCGGCCGACCAGCGGCAGCTGGACGTGGCCGCGGAGATCCTGCGGCATCTGGCCGACCCGACCCGGTTGCACCTGCTGCATCTGCTGGCCACCGAGCAGGACGTGACGACGCTGACCGAGCAGGTCGCGGCGTCCCGTTCGTCGGTTTCCCAGCACCTGGGGCGGCTGCGGCTGGCCGGGCTCGTCCAGGTCCGCCGCGAGGGACGGCGCATGCTGTACCGGATCACCAGCGATCACCTGACCGGCCTGGTCGGCGAGGCACTCGGCTTCGCGGCGCACACCGTGCACGGCATTCCGCACCATGTCGAGACGTAGGATTCGTCACGCCGTGCAACAGCGACGGGGACATCGGCGTCTAGGGACGCGTGAAGCCCAACGCCCGGAATCCGAAGGCCGCGAGTAGGCACCGTCCCCAGGTCGTGGCCGGTCGCGCGCTGGTCGCCCTGCTGTCCGTGCTGACCCTCGTGGTCACCGGGTTCTTCTGGAACACCCTGCGCCAGGCGGAGGAACTCGGCGCGTCCGGCGCGATCTCGGGCGAGGGGAAGGCGCCGGACGGATCGCAGAACATCCTGTTGCTCGGGCTCACCACCCGCAAGGACAAGAACGGTCAGGACCTCCCGCCGAACGTCCTGAAAGCGCTCCACGCCGGGAACGGCCTCGACGCCGAGCACTCCCCCGATCACCAGGACCACACCGGCGGCTACAACACCAACACGATGATCCTGCTGCACGTACCCAACGACGGCAGCAAGGCCACCGGCATCTCGATACCCCGCGACGACTACATCACCTTCGTGGACGGGCCCCTGCTGGGAGCCACCAAGGGCAAGATCAAGGAAGGTTACGGCTGGGCGAAGGAACAGGAGCAGGAACGCCTGTACGCCCAGGGCGAGCACGACCAGGCGACGCTGGAGTTCAAGAGCCGCGAGGCGGGCCGCACCTCGACGATCAAGAACGTCGAAAACCTCCTGAACATCCACGTCGACCATTTCGCCGAGGTCAGCCTCGCCGGGTTCTACCACCTCGCCGACGCGCTCGGCGGCGTCGACGTGTGCCTGAAGGAGGCGACCAAGGACCAGGACTCCGGCGCGGACTTCCCGGCGGGGCCCCAGCACCTCGACGGCGAGCGGGCGCTGGAGTTCGTCCGGCAACGCCACGGCCTGCCCGGTGAGGACCTCGGCCGCGAATCCCGCCAGCAGGCCTTCCTCGCCTCGGTGGCGAGCACCCTGAAACGGGACGGCGTCTTCGGCAGCCTTTCCGACCTGCAGAACCTGCTCACCGCCGCGGAACAGGACGTCGTCTACGACAAGGGCTGGAACATCCTCGACCTCGCGAAACACGCGAAGAACCTCAACCCGGCCAACATCGTGTTCCACACCCTGCCGATCCAGGGGACCGACACGATCACCGTGGGCGGCAGCAAGGTCGACATCAACCGGATCGACATCGGGCAGATGCGGGCCGCCGTCCAGGCGTGGATCAATCCCGGCCAGGCCCCCGCCGCTCCCCCCGCGACATCGGCGCCGCCCACCACCCCGGCCGGTTCTGGAGGATCCACTGTGGACGTTCGCAACGCGTCCGGAGTGGACAACGCGGCCGCCGACCTGGTGAACGCGGTGGCGGCACACGGGTTCGTCAAGGGCGATACCTCCGCGGTGGCCAGCCGGCCCGCATCACAGGTGTTCTACGGCAAGGGCGCGAAGGCCGACGCCGACGCGCTCGCCGGGAAGCTGGGCATCACCGCGGTCTCGGCCAGCACGGCCGCCTCCGCCGGGCACATCGCGGTGTACCTCGGCACGGACTACCACGGCCTGCCCGCGGCCTTCGGCGGCACGCCCGCCGCACCGCCGTCGGCCGCCGCACCGCCCACGGAGGGATCCGCGAACGGCGCGGTGCGCGGTGATCCCGACAAGCCGCAGTGCGTCTTCTAGCCACGACGGCGGGTACCGGACCGCACCGCGCCCGCGACGGCCACCGCGCCCGCGACGAGCGTGACGATGCTCGCGACCCGGAGCGCGGTCCCGGCGCCCGAGGCGAAGGCGCCGACGATTTCGGCGTGCTGCGCCGGCGCCGCGGTGAGCGCCTCGGCGATGGTGCGGGGAACCGGGTCGTGCGCGCGGACGCTCGCGGGAAGACCATGGGTGAAGCTCGCCGTCAGCGCGGTGCCGACGACGGCGACGCCAAGCGCGCTGCCGAGTTCCCTGGTCGCGGACTGGAGTCCGCCCGCGACACCGGCCTGCTCGGCGGGCAGCGCCGCGGTGATCTCGGCGGTCAGGCAGGGCAGGCCGAGGGTGATGCCGACACCGATGACGACGAGCCAGATCGCGTAGACGGGGTACGGCTGCTCCGTGGCGGTCGAGAGCCCGAACAGTCCGGCGCCGGTGGCCAGGAAGGCGGCGGAAAGCGTGGCGGGGACGCCGATGCGCTTCGCCAGCTCCGGGACGTACCGCGAGCCGAACATCACCGGCAGTGTCAGGGGAAAGACCCCGAGCCCCGCCTGCAGGACGGAGTACCCGCGCCCGTACTGGAGGATCGAGGCGTTGAGGTAGAACAGCCCGAAGTTGCCGAAGAACATGACGAGCATGCCGAGGGCGGCGCTGCGCAGCAGGGGAATACGGAACAGGCGCGGGTCGAGCAGGGGATGCGCGACGCGTAGTTCGACCACGACCCAGAGCACTCCGAGCACCACGCTGAACGCGAAGGCGATGAGCACGACGGCGCTGCCCCAGCCCCGCGCCGGTCCCTCGATGATGCCGACGAGCAGGGCCACGATCGCCGCGACGAACAGGGCGGTGCCCGCCGGGTCGAGGCTACGGGAGTGCCGGCCGCTCCGTGGCGCGGCCAGGAGCACCCACAGTCCACAAAGGAGCGCGATCGGCACGATCGCGACGAACAGGCTTCGCCACGACCCCACGGACATGAGGGCGCCGCCGCCGATGTTCCCGACGATCCCGGCAACGCCGGTGACCGCGGCCCAGAGCGCGAGGGCACGACCGCGCCGTTCGGGCGCGGTCGCGTGCACCAGCACCGCCAGGCCGTTCGGCAGCACCAGCGCAGCGCCCAGCCCGGTGAGCACGCGGCCGATCAGCATGACCGGCACGGTCACCGAGACCGCGGAAACCGCGGCGCCCACCGCGAAGGTGACGAGCCCGGTGAGCAGCATTCCCTTGCGGCCGAAGCGATCCCCGGCCGCGCCGCCCGGGATGACCAGGCAGGCGAACACCACGATGTAGGCGTCCACGATCCACAGCAGCTCCGCCGAGTCCGGCCGCAGCTCGCTCGCCGCGATCATCGGCACCGCCAGGTTGATCGCGGCGACCAGGCTGATGACCAGCACGGTGCACGCGCTCACACACGCCAGGACCAGCCCCGGCCGCGCGGACCGGGGCACGGTCTCCGGGGTGATTTTGGGCGAGGTCTTCATTTCACTTCCTTTCGACAGCACGGGAAACCCCTCGGCGCATGCGCGTGACCTCCTCAAGCCCTCCACGGGTCACTGCGAGACGGGGGGGGCGGCGACCATTTCGAGTCACCATGCCTCGCAACACTAGCACGTAACGAGACACGGTGTCTCGGTATAGTCGAGGCATGCTTGAAGAGCGCGGACGAGTCGGCCGCCCCCGGAGCGAGCGGGCGCGGGCGGCCGTGCTGCACGCCGTCGACGACCTGCTGGTCGAGATCGGCTACGCGGCGATGACCATGAAGGGCATCGCCGAGAAGGCGGGCGTCGGCAGGCAGACCGTGTACCGGTGGTGGTCCACCAAGGCGGAGATCCTGTTCGAGGCCAGCGCGGCCGACGCGTCCCACGAACTCGCCGTCGAACCCACTGGCGAGGCCCTGGACGACCTCGTCGCCTACCTGGAAGCGCTCGTCCACTTCCTCACCCGCTCACCGGCGGGCGCCGCCTATCGGGCCCTGCTCGGCGAGGCACAACACGACGTCGCCGTCGCGGAACTGCTCGCCTCGAAGGACATCCTCGGCGACAGCGCCAGGACCGTCATCGAGCGCGTTGTGCGCGAGGACACTCCGTCGATCCCGGTCGATCTGGCGACCGCGCTGCTGATCGGCCCGGCCTTCTTCTGGATCACGAGCGGACGGGATCCCGCCCGCCTCGTGGCCAGGGAGCTGGCGGAGACCTTCCTGCGTGAACTGCGGATTCGAGAGCCGCGCTGAGGGTTGCCCCGGGGCGTCCGTTGTGGACGATGAAACGACAAAGGCAGGGAGAACTCTCCCTGCCACTTCCAACATATAGCGCACCAGGGGGCTTGCCGCAAGACCCGGGTCACCGTGCAGAATCAGCGGCCGATCCCACAACCTGCGGAAACGAGGGCTCTACGGGCATGTGTTGTTATCGACGTATGGGGGACGCGATGACGTCGAACCAGTGGCCGGCCACGACTGCCGGGGAGGTGTCGCGTTGACCGAGCAGTACGTAGTGGACCTTCGGGAGGTCGACGAGACCCGGCTCGCGGACGTCGGCGGCAAGGGCGCGCATCTCGGCGGGCTGGCGCGGATCGACGGCGTCGGTGTGCCGGGCGGCTTCTGCGTGACGACGGACGCCTTCCGGCGGATCCTCGCGGAGGCGCCGTCGCTCGACGATTCGCTCGACCGGCTGTCGCGTTCGGACCCGGACGACCGGGAGGGGATCCGCGCCCTCAGCGCGCAGATCCGCCGGATCATCGAAAAGGCGCCCGTCCCGGACGAACTCTCGGCGGCGATCACCCGCGCGCTCGCCCGGCTCGGTGAGCGGGCCGCGTACGCCGTCCGATCCAGCGCGACGGCGGAGGACCTGCCGACGGCCTCCTTCGCGGGCCAGCAGGACACGTACCTGAACGTCGTGGGACCGGCGGCGATCGTCGAGCACGTCAGCCGGTGCTGGGCCTCGCTGTTCACCGAACGGGCCGTGACCTACCGCCAGCGGAACGGCATCGACCACCGCACCGTCCAGATGGCCGTGGTCGTGCAGCGGATGGTCTTCCCGGAGGCGTCCGGCATCCTGTTCACGGCCGACCCGGTCACGGGCAACCGGAAGGACGCCACCGTGGACGCCGGCTTCGGCCTCGGCGAGGCCCTGGTGTCCGGCCTGGTGAACCCGGACGTCTTCAGGGTGCGGGACGGCGAGGTCGTCGCCAAGACGATCGCGGCCAAGCAGCGTGCCGTGCTCCCACTGGCCGAGGGCGGCACCCGGGAAACGGCGATCGACCCGGCACAGCAGGAGCAGCCGTCGCTGACGGACGCGCAGGTCGTGCGGCTCGTGGCGCTCGGGCGGCGGATCGAAGCGCACTTCGGCCGCCCGCAGGACATCGAATGGTGCCTGGTCGAGGACGACTTCCAGATCGTGCAGAGCCGGCCGATCACGACGCTGTTCCCCATCCCCGAGACCGGTGATCAGGAGAACCACGTCTACGCCTCGGTCGGTCACCAGCAGATGATGACCGACGCCATGAAGCCGCTGGGCCTGTCCGTGTGGCAGCTGACGGCCATGGTGCCGATGGCCAAGGCGGGCGGGCGGCTGTTCGTCGACATCACCCGGCGTCTGGCCTCGCCAGCGAGCCGCGCCGCCCTGCTGGACCTGATGGGGAAGGGCGATCCGCTGATGCGGGACGCGCTGGAGACCGTGCTCGACCGCGAGGGTTTCGTCCCGTCCCTTCCGGACGCGAGCCCCGGTGGCCCGCCGGCCGGCGGCGCGCCCGCGCCCGCCGATCCCGACCCGGCCATCGTTCCCGAGCTGATCGAGCGCAGTCAGGAGTCCATCGCCGCGCTGGAGCACGACATCCAGGCGGTGACCGGGCCGGCGGTGTTCGACTTCCTGCTGAAGGCCTTCGAGGAGCACAAACGGGTCCTCGGCGACCCGGTGAGCTTCCAGGCGATCATGGCGGGCATGGAGGCCACCTGGTGGCTCAACGACAAACTGCAGGAGTGGCTCGGCGAGAAGAACGCGGCCGACACGCTCACCCTGTCCGCGCCCGGCAACGTCACCTCGGAGATGGGACTGGCGCTGCTCGACGTCGCGGACGTGATCCGGCCGTGGCCGGAGGTGGTGGCCTTCCTGCGGGACGTCGAGGACGAGACCTTCCTGGACGAACTGCCGAAGCTCGAAGGCGGCATCGAAGCGCGTGACGCCATCACGGCGTATCTCGACCGGTACGGCATGCGCTGCGTCGGCGAGATCGACATCACCAGGCCACGCTGGCGCGAACGCCCCGCCACCCTGGTGCCCGTGATCCTCGACAACGTCAAGAACTTCGAGCCGGGCGCCGCCGAACTGCGCTTCGAACAAGGACGGCGGAAGGCGCTGGAGAAGGAGCAGGACGTGCTGACCCGGCTGCGCGCCCTGCCGGACGGGGACCGGAAAGCCGGGGAAACCAAGCGGATGATCGATCAGGTCCGCACCTTCATCGGCTACCGGGAATACCCGAAATACGGCATCATCAGCCGTTATTTTGTCTACAAACAAGCCCTGCTGAAGGAAGCCGAACGCCTCGCCGAGGCCGAGGTGATCTCCGAGAAGGAAGACGTTTTCTACCTCACCTTCGAGGAGTTCCGGGACGCCGCGCACACCGGCCGGGTGGACGAAAACCTCGTCCGGCAGCGCAAGGAGGAGTTCCAGGTCCACCAGGCACTCACCCCGCCCCGGGTACTCACCTCCGACGGCGAAGCCGTCTCCGGGGCCTACCGGCGCGACGACATCCCCGACGGCGCGCTGACCGGCCTCCCGGTCTCCACCGGGACCGTCGAAGGCCGGGCCCGCGTCATCCTCGACATGGCCGACGCCGACCTCGAAGCGGGTGACATCCTCGTCACCGCCTTCACCGACCCCAGCTGGTCCCCGCTGTTCGTCGGAATCGCCGGTCTCGTCACCGAGGTGGGCGGCCTGATGACCCACGGCGCGGTCATCGCCCGGGAATACGGGCTGCCCGCCGTCGTCGGCGTCGAAAAGGCCACGAAACTGATCCAGGACGGACAGCGGATCCGCGTACACGGAACCGACGGATACGTCGAAATCCTGTCCTGACCGAGCCGGGCCGGTGGTGCTGAAGGACGCCTTGAGTGCAGTCAATGCACTGAAGGCGTCCTTCACTGCGCCCAACGCACTGAAAGGGTCCTTCATTGCGTTCCTCGGGCTTTGAACGCCGCGGTGGGGCGATGCTTGGGTGGCGGGCGCCGAGGGACGCCCTTGGTGCGTTGGATGCGACGGGGGCGTCCCTCGGTGCGGTGAGCGCACCGAAGGCGTCCCTGGGATCGGCGAGATCCAGCGCCCGGCGGAGCTGAAGGACGCCTTGAGTGCGTTGGGCGCGCTGAAGGACGCTTTCAGTGCGCTGGATGCACTGAAAGCGTCCTTCAGCACCACCCCCCGAAAATCAGCGGACACCGCGCGAATTGTGCGCTATAATGCGATCAGCGGTCGTGGCAGACCTTGTTTTGTTCTCTTCTTTTCATCGAATACATCCGCGCGATGAGGCGGGTTTTCCCGCCCTTGTGTACATTTCCCTGGACGCCCCGGAACGTCGCGCCCATAATCGCCGTATGTCTTCCACCTACGTATTGGTGCACGGGTCGGCGGGTAACGCGCAGAGCTGGTCGGCGGTCCAGCAGGAACTGGGCCTGCGCGGGCATCGGACGGTCGCGGTCGATCTGCCGGGCCGGGGCGCGGGCTTCTCCCGGGCCTACTACGAACAGGACCTGAAAACGTTCGCGACCGAACCGTCGGCGATCGCCGGTGTCACGGCGGCGGACATGATCGGGCACGTGCTGGAGGTGGTCCGCCGGGCCCGCGCACACGGGCCGGTCGTACTGGTGGCGCACAGCTTCGGCGGGCTCGTCACCACCGGCGTCGCCAACGCGGCCCCCGAACTGGTCGACCGGCTCGTCTACATCGCCGCGCAGTGCCCGGTCGAGCTGGCACCCGGGGCGTACCCGCGGCTCCCGGAGTGGTCCGGCAGCGCGCTCTTCGCCGCCTCCGAGCCGCTGCTCGCCGGTGATCCCGCGGTGCTCGGCTGCCTCCGGCTGAACTGGCGGGGCGCCGGCCGGGCGCAGGTCACCGCGCTGCGCGAGGCCATCGCCGGCGAGCTCACCGACGACGAGTTCCGCCGCGGCCTCGCCGCCATGCAGCCGGACGAGGTGCTGTGGCTGGACGATCCGGAATGGGACCACCGCGCGGAGAAGGACACCTGGGGCCGGATCCCGCGCACCTACGTCCGCCTCACCGAGGACAGGGCGATGCCGCCCGCCGCGCAGGACCGCTACATCCGGGAGGCCGACGCGCTCACCCCGGCGAACCCGTTCGAGGTGCACTCGGTGGCGAGCAGCCATGGCGGGTTCCTCCGGCGGGGCGGCGAAGTCGTGACCGTCCTCGACCGGCTCGGCTGAGCATCCCGGCTAGGATTTCCTTACCAGCAGACGAAAGGACCTCGATGCCCCGACTGCCCGGTTTCGCCGCCACCGACCACGTCTTCCCGGTACCGCTGGATCACCGCGACCCGTCCGGGCCGTCGATCGAGGTGTTCGCCAGGGAGCTGGTCGATCCGGCCCGCGCGGGCGACGAGCTCCCGTGGCTGCTGTTCCTCCAGGGCGGTCCCGGTGGCAAGGGCCCGCGGCCGGTCCTGTCCAGCGGCTGGCTCAAGCACGCGCTGCGCACCCACCGCGTACTGCTGCTGGATCAGCGGGGCACCGGCCGCAGCACCCCGGTCACCAGCCGGGTGGCGGCGGGCATGGACGCCGCCACGCTCGCGGCGTACCTCCGGCACTTCCGGGCCGATTCCATCGTGGCCGACTGCGAGGTGATCCGGGCCCGGCTGTGCGGCGAGCAGCCGTGGGAGACGCTCGGCCAGAGCTACGGCGGGTTCCTGACGCTCAGCTATCTGTCCCGGGCACCGGAGGGGCTGTGTGCCTGCTACATCACCGGCGGGCTCCCCGGGCTCACCGCGACCGCGGACGAGGTCTACGCCCGCACCTATCCCCGGGTCCGGGCCAAGATGGCCGAGTTCTACGCGCGGTACCCGGAGGATCGCGACCGCGTGCGGCGGCTGGCCGACCACCTGGCACGCCACGACGTCCGGCTGCCGGACGGCGACCGGCTCACTCCTCGGCGGCTTCGCCTGTTCGGCTTCGGCTTCGGCATGTCCGACACCTTCGAGCAGACGCACTGGCTGCTCGACGAAGCCTTCGACGGCACCGAAGTCTCCGACACCTTCCTGATGGCGGCACTCACCACCACCGGTTTCGCCGGTCGCCCGCTATACGCGGCGCTCCAGGAGTTCGTCTACGGTCAGGGTTCGACACCGACGGCGTGGGCCGCGCACCGGATGATGGCCACGTTCGGCGAGTTCGCCGAAGACGCCGATCCGCTGCTGTTCACCGGCGAGATGATCTACCCGTGGATGTTCGAGGACATCCACGCGCTGCGGCCGTTCGCCGGCGCCGTCGACCTTCTGTCCACAGTGGATGACTGGCCGGCGCTCTACGATCCGGCGCGGCTGGCCGCCAACACCGTCCCGGTGGCCGCGCTCGTCTACCACGACGACATGTACGTCGATGCCGGGCTCTCGCTCGAAACCGCCGCGGCGGTGGGCGCCCTCCGGACGTGGGTGACGAACGAGGCCGAGCACGACGGGCTCCGCACCGAAGGCGAGAAGGTGCTGCCCCGGCTCATGGACATGGCCGCGAACCGGGTCTGACCTCAGGTCACAGGGTGAAGCCCTTCGGGAACGGGTCGGTCGGATCGAGCAGGTACTGGCCCATCCCGGTGATCCACGCGCTGCCGGTGACCGTGGGCACCACCGCGGGCACGCCGCCGACCGAGACCCGCTCGACCAGTCTGCCGGTGAACCGGGTACCGAGCAGCGACTCGTTGACGAAGTCCTCACCGAGCGCGAGCTCACCGCGTGCGTGCAGCTGCGCCATGCGGGCGGAGGTGCCGGTGCCGCAGGGCGACCGGTCGAGCCAGCCGGGATGGATGGCCATCGCGTTGCGGGCGTCGCTCCCGTCCCGGCCGGGCGCGACGAACTGGACGTGCTTGCAGCCGCCGATCCCGGCCTCGGCGGGGTGCACCGGCCGGTTCCGCTCGTTGATCGCGTCCATGATGGACAGTCCGGTGTGGATGATCCGGTCCTTTTCGGACTTTTCGAACGGGATACCGAGCTCGGCGATCGGCAGGATGGCGTAGAAGTTCCCGCCGTACGCCATGTCGTACCGGATCCTGCCGGTTCCCGGGACGTCCACTTCGGCGTCGAGCTGGTGGGAGAACGACGGCACGTTCCGGATCGTGACCGATACCGCCCGCCCCTCGGACACCGCGACCTCGGCCACGACCAGCCCGGCCGGGGTGTCGAGCCGGACCAGGGTGACCGGTTCGGTCACCATGACCATCCCGGTCTCCACCAGTACCGTGGCGACGCCGATGGTGCCGTGCCCGCACATCGGCAGGCAGCCGGACACCTCGATGTAGAGCACGCCCCAGTCCGCGTCCGCCCTGGTCGGCGGTTGCAGGATCGCGCCGCTCATCGCCGCGTGCCCGCGCGGCTCGTGCATCAGCAGCTCGCGCAGGTGATCCAGGTTCGCCACGAAGTGCGCGCGCCGCTCCGCCATGGTGTCGCCGGGCAGTACCCCGACCCCGCCGGTGATCACGCGCGTCGGCATGCCCTCGGTGTGCGAATCGACCGCGCTGAAGTACCGCGACGCCCGCATGTCAGGCCGCCACCGGGTGCGCGCGCAGGAAGTCGGCGGCGCGGCGCAGGTCGGCGTCGAGCGCCGCGAGCTGTTCGGCGGACAGCGGGCCCCTCGGCGGACGGCACGGCCCGCCGAACCGGCCGACGAGGTCCATCCCGCGCTTGATCGCCTGCACGAACTCGGTGCGGGAGTCCCAGCGGAACGCGGCGACCAGCGGTTCGTACAGCGCCCGCGCCTCGGCCAGTTTTCCCTCCCGTGCCAAGGAGAACAGCCGCGCCGATTCGGCGGGGAACACGTTCGGGAACCCGGCGAACCAGCCGGTGGCGCCCATCAGCACCGCCTCCAGCGCGACGTCGTCCGCGCCGGCCACCACGGTCAGCCCGGGAGCGCGTTCCCTGATCTCCAGCACCCGCCGGACGTCACCGGAGAACTCCTTGACCGCCACGACGTTGTCCAGCCGCGCGAGCTCCGCGAGCAGCTCGGGAGTGAGATCCACCTTGGTGTCGATCGGGTTGTTGTAGACCATCACCGGCAGCCCGACACTCGCCACCTGCTCGTAGTGGTGCAGCACCTCGCTCCGGTTCGCGCGGTACAGCGTGGGCGGCAGGCACAGCACGCCGTGCGCGCCGTCCTCGGCCGCCTTCTCCGCCCACTCCCTGGCCTGGTGCGCGCCGACGCCGTGCACCCCGACCACCACGACCCCGTCGTCGCCGACCGCCTCGATCGCGGTCCGCGCGACCCGGCGGCGTTCCTCGTCGGTCAGCGAGGAGTACTCGCCGAGCGAGCCGTTCGGGCCGATTCCGTGGCAGCCGTTGTCGACGAGCCATCGGCAGTGCTCGGCATACCGGTCGTAGTCCACCCGGAGCCCGGCGGGGGCCTTCGCGTCTTCGATGTAGGGCAGCGCCGTGGCGACTATGACCCCGTCGAGTTCCTTACTCGTCATGCCTTTCCCTCCCATGGTGATTCCACATCGGACAGTTCGCCGAGCCGGATCGGCGCGGCGAGCGGCCGCCGGGCGAACCCGTCGGACGGCACCCCGGCCAGCTCCGCGACGTTCCGGCCGCAGATCCGGCCCTGGCACATCCCGAGCCCGGCGCGGCTGACGAGTTTCAGCGAGCGGACACCGAGCACGTCTCGGCGTTCGACGCTTTCGCGCAGCTCACGGCAGGTGACCTCCTCGCAGCGGCAGACGAGCGTCTCGTCGTCCGGCCACGTCCGCCAGCCCGCGCGCACGGGGTAGGCGCGGCCGAGCCCCTCGGCGAACACCCGGCCCGCCCGGACCCGTCGCAGCGCCCGGCGCGGGACGTCGACGGGCGCGCCGAGCGAGCACGCGGCGGCCAGTCCCGCGACGGTTCCTTCGGCCGCGGCGAGGTCCGCGCCGCCGACGCCGGTCAGCTCGCCCGCCGCGAACACGCCGGGGACCGAGGTCGCCTGCGCGGTGTTCACCGCGACGAACCCGTCCGCCAGCACACATCCCGCGGATACGGCGAGTTCGAGCTGGGGCACGAACCCGAACCCGGCGCACACCGCGTCGACCTCGACCCGGCGTTCGGTGCCGCGCCGCACCCGCCAGCCGTGGTCGAGCCGCGCGGTGGTGACCGCCTCGACCCGGTCGCGGCCGTGCGCGGCGAGCACCGTGCTCCGCGCCCGGTACGGCACGCGGTGCGCGGCCAGCGTCCGCAGGTATCCGGCGAGTTCGGCGGTCTTACGGCGACCGGCGAACACGGCCGAGGGCGTCCGCAGCCAGCCCGCGACGGCGCCGTTCGCCTCCAGTACACCGGCGATCCGCGCACCGACGTCGAGCAGCGACGCCGCGACGGGCAGCAGGAAGGGACCGGTCCCGGCGAGCAGGACCCGCTTGCCGACCGCGACGCGCTGCCCCTTCGCGAGCGCCTGCGCGGCGCCCGCGGTGTAGACGCCGGGAAGATCCCAGCCGGGGAACGGGAGCGCGCGGTCGTGGGCACCGGTGGCCAGTACGAGCGCCGCCGTGTCGACGTACCGAGCGGTCCGTTGTGGACCGTCCGCCGGGCCGGTGCGCAGGTGCAGCCGGTGGCCGGGCCCGACGGGTTCCAGCGCGGTCACGGTGGTCTCCGTCAACCGCTCGACGTTTCGGTGCGGGGTGAACTTCTCCTTATCCAGCAAGGAATCTTGCCGGTGGTACTGGCCTCCGAGCCGGGCCGCCGAGTCGATCAGGAGGACCCGGCACCCGGCCTTCGCCGCGGCGTCGGCCGCGGCCATCCCGGCGGGACCGGCGCCTACGACCACCACCTCCTTCACGAGGGAAGCTCCGCACCGTGCTGGGTCCGGACGGCGTCGCCTTCGGCCAGCAGCCGTTGGCACGCGCGGACGTCGGGCACGCCGTTGACCACGACGAGACAGTCGAAGCACACCCCAATGCCGCAGAAGACTCCCCGAGGTTTGCCCCCGTTGCGCGTACTCCGCCACGACGTCCGGCCGAGCGCGAGCAGCAGCCCGGCCACCGTCTGCCCCGGCCTCGCGTCGACCGGGTGCCCGTCGACCTCGACGTTCACGCTCGCACCTCCTCGGCCACCGCGGGTCTGCCGACCCGGAACGGCGTGGCGTCCACTGTGGATTCCCGGCCGGTGAACAGCTCGGCGAGCAGTTGCCCGGTCGCGGCGGCGAGCCCGATGCCCGCGCCCTCGTGGCCGGTGGCGTGCCAGAGCCCCGGCAGCCTCGGGTCCTCGCCGATCACCGGCAGGTGATCGGGCGTGTAGGGCCGGAATCCGCCGTAGGCCCGCATGACCGGCACGTTCGCGAGCACCGGGAACAACGCGGCCGCCTTGCGGGCCAGCTCACGCAGCACGTCGAAGCGGATCGTCTCGTCGAATCCGGCGCGCTGCCTGCTCGATCCGATGAGGACGGTCCCCGCCCTGGTGGATTCGACCACTGTGGACGTCTGGAGCTCGGCGTCGCCACTGGCCACCGCGCCGACGTAGTCCGCGTCGTACACCTTGTGCTGGACGGTGCCCGGCGGCAGCGGCGCGGTCACCAGCACCAGGCCGCGCCGGGGCAGCACGGCGATCGGGGCCCCGCAGTCCGCCGCGAAGGCGCCCGCCCACGGGCCGCAGGCGTTCACCACCGCGGCACATGGGAACTCGCCCCGGTCCGTCCGGATCGCTTGTACCGCACCGTTTTCTCCACGACGCACCCCGACCGCCCGGACACCGGGGCGCACCTCGCCGCCGCGCGCCCGGACGGCCGCCAGCAGCGTCGTCGCGGCGAGGACCGGCTGGAGCTGGGCGTCCTCGGGGTAGTGGATCGCCGCGGTGAGTTTCCTGGTCAGCCATGGCTCGCGGCTCGCGACCTCGTCGAGCGTGATCGGCTCGGCGCGGATGCCCACGTCGCGATGCGCCTTCGCGAAGCCCTGAAGGGGCGCGGCGGTCTCCTCGGTGGTGGCGACGACGAGGCCGCCCTTCGGCTCCCATTCCGCCTCCGCGGCTGCGGGCCCGAGTTCCTCGCGCAGCTCCGCGAGCAGTTCCGGCCAGCGACGCCGAGAGGCCCGCGCCAGCACCAGCTCCGGGCCGGGTTCCTTGTCGGACACCAGCACGTTGCCCTCGCCCGCCGCCGTGGTCCCGCTCGCGGGCGCGCCGCGGTCGAGGACGAGCACCCGCAGCCCCGCCCGGCTGAGCGCCTCCGCGCACGCGGCACCGACGACGCCAGCACCGGCCACCACGACGTCCGGATGCCGCATCGCTCACCACCGTTCATTGAAATGAACGATTTCGAGGCTAGGTGCCGCGCCCGCTCCCGGTCAAGCCCCGCCGGGCGCGGTGACCGGTCGCGCGCACGACCCGCCGAGCGTCGGCGGGCCGGCGTCGGCGGGGTACTCGAGCAGCAGCACCGAAGTCACCGGGCCATCCACGGTCTCGTAGATGTGCGGGCCCCGCGCCGGGAAGCAGACGTAGTCGCCGGGACCCAGCTCGTACGGCGAATCCGGCGGGCCGACCCGGAGCCGTCCGGCCGTGACCACGACGTGCTCGGTGCCGGGATGTCCTGCCGAACGCTGCACCTCACCCGGCCGGACGCGCTGGTCGTACAGCTCGAACACGGTGTCGGTGACGTCCATCCGCCGCAGCATCCGCAGGTCGACGGCGTTGCTGCTGAGCACGTCGAGCCCCGCGGACCGCACCAGCACGACGTCCGGATCGGCGCGCTCGGTGAGCAGCGACGAAACCGGCACCTCCAGAGCGTTCGACAAACTGAACACCGTCTCGATGGTGGGATTACCGGCGCCGGACTCCAGCTGCGACAGCGTCCCCTTCGCGATGTCCGACCGCCTGGCCAGCTCCGACAGGGACAGCCCGGCCTGCTCGCGCAACGCCCTGAGGTTCGCGGCCAGCACCTGACCAGCCTGTTCCCGGACCACGCGTACTCCTCCCGTCGCTGCCGCGAGGCTACCCGCGACGAGTTCACCTGGCGCCGCCACGGCCGCACCGAGGGACGCCCTTGGTGCGTTGAGTGCGACAAGGGCGTCCCTCGGTGCACTGAACGCACCCAAGGCGTCCCTCGGTTTTCGGGCCCGGCGGAAGTCAGCCGCCGAGGCGGCGCAGATCCGCCAGCAGCTCGTCCGGCGCGCTCAGCTCGGTCAGCACTTCGGCCTCGACCTCGCCGATCCTCGCCGCGATCCGCCGATGGGTCGCGCGGCCGCGGGCGGACAGGTACACCAGCACCCGGCGCCGGTCCCCCGCGTCCACCTCGCGGTAGGCCTGCGCGGTGCCCACCAGCCGGTCCACCACCCTGGTCAGGGTCGGGCCGGTGGTCAGCGTGCGGTCGGCGAGCTCGGTCATCGCCACGCCGCCGCGCCCGGTCAGCGCGTCCAGCGCCAGCCACTGGTCCAGCGTCAGCCCTTCGGCGGCGAGCACCTGCTCGACCCTGGCCGTCACGGCGCGTGCCGCCCGGATCAGCGCGCCGGTGAGCGGGGTACCCGGGGAAGACGCCGCGAGAGCACGTGTCTCTTCCACACCGCGTGACGCCATCTCGCCCCGTCCCCTTGTCCCCACGACCACTACCCCGCCGACACCCGGCGCGGGAGTTGCCCCCAGCGCTTGCCAAATCAGGGCCACCGCGACAATACTTCCAGGTGAAAGCACTTTGACCTTACCGGGCCATCGCACGGAGCGCCATGCCCCCCAGCCTCGCCACGCGGACCCGCGACGAATCCTGGCGCGTCGCGATGGTGGTCCCGCTCCAGGGGCCCGCCGGGCTGTTCGGTCCCTCCTGCGAGGCCATCACCGACCTGGCCGTGCACGAGCTCAACGAGTCCGGCGGCATCCTCGGCAGGCGGGTCGACGCCGAGATCGTCGACGGGGGCGCGCCGCCCGGCCAGGTGGCCGAGGACCTGCGCGGGCTCGTCGAGGGCGGCCGGGTCGACGCGGTCAGCGGCTGGCACATCTCCTCGGTCCGGCACGCGCTCGCCCCGGTCGTGGCCGATCGGGTGCCCTACGTGTACACCTCGCTCTACGAAGGCGGCGAGCGGCGCGCGGGCATCTTCTGTTCCGGCGAGACGCCGCGGTGCCAGATCGAGCCCGCGCTGCGCTGGCTGCGGGACCAGCTCGGGGCACGCCGCTGGTTCGTCGTCGGCGACGACTACGTGTGGCCGCACCGGTCGGCGCGGGCGATCCGGCAGTACGCGCACGAGCTGGGCCTGGACATCACCGGCGAGGCGTTCGTCGGGCTCGGTTCCGGCGACATGTCCACAGTGGTCCGCGCGATCGAATCGTCCACAAGCGACGGTGTGCTCATGCTGCTGGTCGGGCAGGACGCGGTGCGGTTCAACCGCAGCTTCGCCGCGCACGGGCTCGGCGACCGGCTGGTCCGGTTCAGCCCGCTGATGGAGGAGAACATGTTGCTGGCCAGCGGCGCGGACGCGACCGGCAACCTGTACGTGTCGGCGGCCTACTTCCGGTCGATGGTGACCGCCGACGCGATGGACCTGCTCGGCCGTTACGTCGACCGGCACGGCGCGAGCGCGCCCGCGCTGAACAACGCCGCCGAATCCTGTTATGAGGGGCTGCACACGCTGGCCGCGCTCGTCCGCAGGGCGGGCACGCCCGACCTGCCCGCGCTCAACGCCGCGATCGACGGCGTCGCCTACCACGGCCCGCGCGGCACGATCGAGTTCCGCGGCCAGCAGGCCGACCAGCACGTCCACCTGGCGGTGGCCGACGGGTACGACTTCGAGGTCCTCACCCGGCTCTGAACGCCGCACCCCGCTTGACGTGCTCGGTATCACCGCTTACTTTCATCTGAAATTATTCCATGTGGCGCACATTACGTGGGAGGTGAGCATGGGCAACGTCGGCCTGCTCTACGTCGGCGCCGTACTCCTGGTCAACGGCCTGATGCTGCTCGGCCGGGTACCGGCGCGCGCGGCGGCACCGCTGAACCTGTTCGTCGGCGGGCTGCAGTGCGTCACGCCGACGGTGCTGATCATCCAGGCGGGCGGGCAGCAGAACGCCATCCTCGCCGCGTCCGGCCTGTACCTGTTCGGCTTCACCTACCTCTACGTCGGCATCGCGAACCTCGCCGGGCTGCCGCCCGAGGGCCTCGGCTGGTTCTCACTGTTCGTGGCGGGCGCCGCGGTGGTGTACGCCGGGATCTCGTTCTGGCACGACCACGATCCGGTGTTCGGGGTCATCTGGCTCTGCTGGGCACTGCTGTGGGCGTTGTTCTTCCTGGTGCTCGGGCTCGGTGTCGAGCGGCTGACCCGGTTCACCGGCTGGACCGTCGTGCTGTTCAGCCTGCCGACCTGCGCGGTGCCCGCCTTCCTCGGCCTGACCGGCGGCTACCACCCCGGTGCCGGCGCCGCACTGATCGCCGCCGTCGCCGCCGTGGTGCTGCTGGCTGCCGCGACACTGCTCAGCAAGCGCTTTCCCGTTCGCGAACCCGCTGTCTCGACGACCTGAAAACCACCAAGAGAAGAGGAGTCCTCATGCGACACGGTGACATTTCCGCCAGCCCGGACACGGTCGGCGTCGCGGTGGTCAACTACAAGATGCCGCGCCTGCACACGAAGGCGGAGGTGCTCGACAACGCGCACAAGATCGCCGAAATGGTGGTCGGCATGAAGTCCGGGCTGCCCGGCATGGACCTGGTGGTGTTCCCGGAGTACTCGACCCAGGGAATCATGTACGACGAAAAGGAGATGTTCGAAACCGCGGCCACCGTGCCCGGCGAGGAGACCGACATCTTCGCCGCCGCCTGCCGCGAAGCCGGTACCTGGGGTGTCTTCTCCATCACCGGCGAACAGCACGAGGATCACCCGAACAAGCCGCCCTACAACACCCTCGTGCTGATCAACGACCGGGGCGAGATCGTGCAGAAGTACCGCAAGATCCTCCCGTGGTGCCCGATCGAGGGCTGGTACCCCGGCGACACCACCTACGTCACCGCCGGGCCGAAGGGCATGAAGATCTCGCTGATCATCTGCGACGACGGGAACTACCCGGAGATCTGGCGGGACTGCGCGATGAAGGGTGCCGAACTGATCGTGCGCTGTCAGGGGTACATGTACCCGGCCAAGGACCAGCAGGTGCTCATGGCCAAGGCGATGGCGTGGGCCAACAACTGCTACGTGGCCGTCGCCAACGCCGCCGGGTTCGACGGCGTCTACTCCTACTTCGGCCATTCGTCGATCATCGGCTTCGACGGGCGCACGCTCGGCGAAACCGGCGAAGAGGAGTACGGCATCCAGTACGCCCAGCTGTCGCTCTCGGCCATCCGCGACGCCCGCGAGCACGACCAGTCGCAGAACCACCTCTTCAAGCTCCTGCACCGCGGCTACTCCGGCGTGCACGCGGCCGGTGACGGCGACAAGGGCGTCGCGGACTGCCCGTTCGAGTTCTACAAGCTGTGGGTCACCGACGCGCAGAAGGCGCAGGAGAACGTCGAAACGATCACCCGCGACACGATCGGCGTGGCCGACTGCCGCGTCGGCACGCTGCCGGTCGAGCAGACCAAGCAGGCGTAGGGAACGGGAATGCCGTACCTGACCGACATGTTCCACGACCAGAACCGGCGCGGGCCCGAGCGGTCCGAGAACGGCGAAGACGGCGCTGTCGGCGCGGTGAAGCGCCCGCCCGGTTCCTTCGACCCGGTCGCGGCGGCCGAACGGCTGCGCGGCCGGGTGCTCGGCCAGGACACGGCGGTGGACGCGGTGGTCCGGGCGCTGTCGCTGGCCAAGGCGGGCGCGCACGACCCGGACCGCCCGCCCGCCAACCTGCTGCTGGTCGGCCCCACCGGGGTCGGCAAGACGGAACTGGTCCGGCAGGTGGCCGCGCTGCTGCGGTCCGGGCCGGACGATCTGTGCCGGGTGGACATGAACTCGCTGGCGCAGGAGCACTACGCCGCGTCGTTCAGCGGGGCGCCGCCCGGTTACGCGGGCGCCAAGGAGGCGTACAGCCTGTTCGACCGGTCCACAGTGGAGGGTGACCCGTACACGCCGGGCATCGTGCTGTTCGACGAGGTCGAGAAGGCACACCCGACGGTGTTGCGGGCCCTGTTGCAGGTACTGGACACCGGGATACTGCGGCTCGCGAACGGACAGGAGAAGATCTCGTTCCGCAACTGCTTCGTGTTCCTCACCTCCAACCTCGGTTCGGCCGAGCTGGCCAGACGGCGCGCGGCGCCGTGGCGCCGGGCGGCCGACCGGCTGGGCCTGCGCCTCGGCGCGCAGTCCGGGGAAGCGGTCGTCGACCGGGCGCTGCGCGGCTTCTTCGATCCGGAGTTCCTGAACCGGATCGACGAGACCGTGTTGTTCGGGGAGATCGACCGGCCGACCGCCCGCCGGATCGCGGCGCTGGAGATCGACCTGCTCGGCCGCCGCCTGCGCCGCCGCAGCGTGCACCTCGACGTCGCGGACGAGGTGGTGGACCTGTTGGGAGAGAAGGGTTTCGACCCGGTCTACGGGGCGCGCGGGCTGCGGCGCGCGCTGCGCACGCTCGTCGCTTCCCCCGTGGCCGGGGAAGTGCTGAAGCACTCCCCCGGCCAGGGCTCCCCTCTCACCATCGCCGTGCGGACGTCCGGCGGCGCGGTCATCGCCCGCGCCAGCCCGCACGACGAGCACTGAGCACGGCTACCCGATGTTGATGTCGCCGTGGTGGACACCGGTCTGGATGACCGACCGGGCCTTGCCGCTGAAGTGGTTGCGGACGTGCACTCCGGACGGTTCGCCACGCTCGGGCGGCTCCCGCTCGTCCTCCTCCAGATCGGCCGCCACGGCGACCGCGAAGGCCGCCGCGTTCCTGGCCGCGACCTGCTGCCAGCCCTCGCCGTCGGTCTGGTCCTTCGCGCCGCCGGCGAGGTCGCTGATCCCGCGGACGGTGATCGAGGGGACGCGGTCGTTGAGATGTCCGGCGGCGGCGAACCCGGCGCTCTCCATCTCGATGGCGACCGCGTCGTTGTAGCTGCGGTGGAGCTGGTGCGCCAGGTCCGAGACCCGGGAGTTGAGCACGACGTCCCCCGCGGCGACCGGCTCGAAGTGCACCATCGGGGCACGAGCCGGTTCCGCCGAGGGCGGCTGCTGAAACCAGTCGGCGGAGCGCGCCAGCCAGCGGGCCGTCTGCTCCGCGCGGTGCGAGGTCTCCCACGCGCGCGGCCGGGTGAGGAACTCGTCGTCCTCGCTGCGGCCGCCGTGGTAGCCGTAGACCCGGGTGGCCACCACGACGTCACCGAGCCGGAGCCAGTCGCGCAGGCCACCGGCGACCCCGACGAACAGCATCATCGACGGGTCGAACTCCGCGATCGCCCGCTCGGTCAGCGCGGCCGCGGTGATGTTGCCCATCCCGGTCGCGGCCAGCGCCACCCGGCGACCAGGCCGCGCGGACAGGGTACCGACGTCGAAGATCGTCCCCGCGCGGTGCCGGTGCCGTTCGACGTCGGTCAGATGGGCGCGGACGGCGGCGTGCTCGACCTCGAGCGCGGTCAGGACGACAATCATGTGATCCTCCGTTTTCCGTCCCTCGCAACGGTTTCCCCGCGTCCCGCCCGGAACTCACCGGTGCGGGAGAGCAGCAGCACGACAGCGGCACGCACTGGGGTGCTCTCGCTCTGGTCGTGAAAAGCAAGTGCAGACTAGTCCAAACGCCGCCTTTTCGTCAACACGACGATTACTGCCGACGTTACACTGTGCGACGTGGACACTCGTTCGTCCGCGCCCCACACCGCCCCCGCGAGGGTGACCCGAAGGCGCGAAAGATGACCGACGACGCCTGGACGATCCCCGAGGTCGCGGTCGCCGTCGACCTCGCCGTGCTCACCGTGCACGACGGCGCGCTGCAGATCATGCTGGTGCGCCGGGGAATTCCCCCCTTCGAAGGCATGCTCGCGCTGCCCGGCGGCTTCCTGGCGTCCACGGCCGAGGACCTCGACGCGGCCGCCGCCCGCGAGCTGACCGAGGAGACCGGCCTCGGCACCGAAGACCTCCACCTCGAACAGCTCGGCACCTACGGCGCCCCGGACCGCGACCCGCGGCGGCGCGTCGTGACCGTCTGCTACCTCGCCTTCTCACCCGATCTGCCGACACCCACCGCGGGCGGGGACGCCAGGGAGGCGATCCTGCTGCCGGTGGACGAGGTACTCGACCACCGGACCGCGGTGGCCTTCGACCACAAGAAGATCATCTCGGACGCGGTGGAGCGGGCGCGGAGCAAGCTCGAGTACACGACACTGGGCGCCGCGTTCTGCCCGCCCGAGTTCACCATGACCGACCTGCGCCAGGTGTACGAGATCGTCTGGGGCACCAGCCTCGACCCCCGCAACTTCCACCGGAAGATCACCGGCGTCACCGGGTTCCTCGTGCCCACCGGCGAGCGCGTCTCCCGGCAGGTCGGCAGGCCCGCGGCGCTCTACCGGCGTGGCGACGCCACCGTGCTGCACCCGGCGATGCTGCGCAACCGCTGAACCACGGCCCACTTATCGTCACCTTGACATTAACGAGGTGGCCGCGTTACCGTTACCCTCTCAACAATTGTCTTCATGACAGAAAGCGAGGGGCGTGATGAGAATCCACTGCACGGTCGGGCGAGCGGCTCGGACGATGGCGCTCGCGTTCGCCGCGGGCGCGGTGCTGGGCGGTATCGCGACCGGCTGCGCGCAGCGCGAATTCGACCGGACCGCGCACGCGGCGGCGGCGGTGTCTCAGGAGCCGTCGCGGGGCAGCATCATCGGGGGCATCAGCATCGACGCGGTGCCCGCGCGGTAGAGCGCCGCGGGCCTGCCGTTCGGCGTCGGCCGCTTCCGGCCGAGCGGGACGACGAACCCGTCGGCGTCGGTGACCTTGCGGTGGAAGTTGGGCTTGTCCAGCTCGACGCCCCACACCGTCTCGTAGACCGCGCGGAGGTCGCTGATGGTGAACTCGGGCCCGCAGAACGCGGTGGCCACCGTGGTGAACTGGAGTTTCGCCTTGGCGAACTCGACCGCGTCCCGCAGGATCTCGCCGTGGTCGAAGGCGAGACGGGCGCGGCGTGCCGAGGGCACCGGCATCCACCGCGCGCGCCGCGCGTCCGAACCGGCGGTCGGCCGGGGCAGATCGGGGGCGATGGCCAGGTACGCGCAGGTGATCACCCGCGGTTCCCGCGGATCGCGGTCCGGCGCGGAGTACACGCCGACCTGGTCGAGGTGCAGGGCGGAGGCGTCCATCCCGGTCTCCTCCGCCAGCTCCCTCGCCGCGGTCTCGTCCAGGCTCTCCGCGCCGCGCAGGAATCCCCCCGGCAGCGCGAGTTCCCCGGCGAACGGCTCGCCGCCGCGTTCCACCAGCAGTACCTGTAACCGGGCCTCCCGGATCGTCAGTATCACCAGGTCGGCGGTGACGGTGACCTTCAGGCGCTCACGACGGCTGCGGGACATCCCGCGAGCCTAGCCATTTGTCACCTCGACAGAAAAGACGGCCCGCGAGATGCCCGGATCGGCCATCCGGCCGAGGGGGCCGGGCCGGACGACCGATGCCCGCCGCCGCCCCCGCCGCTTGACTGGGCACCATGACCACGAAGCTTCGCCGAGCGACCACCTTCGCGATCGCCGGCGCCGTGACCGCGCTGGGCGTCGTCACCCTTTCGGGCTGTGCCCTTTCCGAGGCCCTCACCGAGTCGGCGAACGGGCATGTCAAAACGGTGGAGCACGCCACCGGCAAGGCGGGCAAGGCCGACGAGGACACCCGGCTGCCGGGCTGGGTGCCGGACGCCGCGAAGACGGTCACCGAGGTCATCCGCACGACCGGTTCCGAACGGCTGCTGCGCTTCACCCTCGACGACCCGGCCGCGCTGGGCGCCTGCGCGCCGGGAAAACCGGACGAGAAGACGGCGACCCTGACCGCCGACTGGTGGCCGAGCGGGCAGGAGGGCAGGACCGACCGGGTCTGCGAAACGGCGTGGCACGTGCTCGTCCAGGGCAACACGGTGTACGCCTACGCGCCGGAAACCATTCCCCAGCAACCCCAGAGCTGACCGCCCTTGGACGAGCCCGCCCCGGGCCGGGCTCAGAGCGGGATGGCGTGCTGGGTGACGTAGTGCCGGATCAACGCTTCGACCGAGCGGCGAAAGGAATCCTGACGGCTGTCGCTCAGCGTGCCCGCCAGCTGACCGATCTCGGTTCGGACCGCCTCGCGCACCAGGTGCACGACAGCCCGTCCGGCGTCGGTGACGGTGACGTGGATGGCGCGCCGGTTGCCGGGGACCGCGATCCGCCGCACCAGCCCACGCCGCTCGGCGCGGTCGACCAGGCCGGTGACGCTGGACTTCTCCAGTTCCAGGATGCCTGCCAGCTGGCGCATGCCGATCTCGCGGTCGTCGAGCACGGCGAGCATCCGCAGCTGGGTGACCGACAGACCCTGTTCTCCGGCGAGGCGCCCCAGGATCGCCTGCACGATGAACGACAGCTGCATGAGCCCGTCGATCAGGTCCAGATCCGACGTCTTGGCGCCTTCGGGTGAGGAAGCGGTCACAGTGCCCAGGTTAGCTTGACCGAGTTCGTGACACCAACTATTTTGGTTCGTGACACCAACAGTACGTGTAACCAACCAAGAGGTGGGTTCCCGTGACAGCCAAGAAACGCATCGCCGTCGTCATCGGCAGCACCCGCCCCACCCGCATCTGCGGCGGTATCGCCGCCTGGGCACGCGAAAGCCTGCAAGAGGACAGCGATCTCGGCTACGACCTGATCGATCTCGCCGAAGTCGGGTTGCCGTTCCTGGACGAGCCCGTCAAGGCCGCGTTGCGGCAGTACGAGCATGAGCACACCCGGGCCTGGAGCGAGCTCGTACAGAGCTATGACGGGTTCCTGTTCGTGTTCCCGCAGTACAACTGGGGCTATCCGGGGGTGCTGAAGAACGCGCTGGACTACCTCTACCAGGAATGGCACGACCGCCCCGCGAGCCTGCTCACCTACGGCACCCGCGGCGGCGGCAAAGCCGCCGAACAGTTCATCGGCGTCCTGCACGGACTGCACATGCGAGTGCTCGACACGCACGTCGAAGCCGTCATCACCGACCAGGACGTGGACGAGAACTGGCAACTGCGCGACCTCGACGGCACGCTGCGCCCGAACCGCGCCCTGCTGCGCAGGATCGACGAAGAGATGACCGAAGCGCTCGCCGACGGCCAGTGACCGCGCATCCGTTACGAGAAAAGGGAGAACCAATCATGCCTACGACATCGCGCCGGGTGGGCTTCATCGGGCTCGGCAGGATGGGCGACGCCATCGCGGGCCGCCTGCTCGACGCGGGCTACGACCTCACCGTGTGGAGCCGTAGCGCGGGCAAGGCGGACGCACTGGTGGCGCGGGGCGCGACCCTGGGCGCCACACCCGAGGACGCGATCGCCACCGGAACCGTCTTTTCCATGCTGAGCGACGAAAAGGCGGTGCGACAGGTGTTCACCGCCGAACGGATTCGCTCCGCGCCGGAGGGCTTCGTGCACGTCAACCACGCGACGGTCAGCCCGGCGGCGGCCCGCGAGTTCGCCGCGAACGGCGGGGGTTACCTCAGTGCCCCGGTGGTCGGCCGTCCGGAGGCCGTGCTGGCCGGGAAGCTGGCCGTGCTGGTCTCCGGTGACGCGGACGCCCGCGCGGCAGTGGCACCGATGCTCGCCGCGATCGGGCGGCGGGTCTGGGACTTCGGTGACGCCGTCGACGCCGCGCCGACGGCGAAGATCTCGGTCAACTACCTGATCATCCACGCGTTGCAGGCACTGTCCGAGTCGGTCACCCTGTTGCAGCAGGCCGGTCTGGACGCCGGGCGGTTCGTGGATATGATCAATGATTCCGTCTTTCCCGGCGTGGTTTACCGAGGCTACGGCGACGCCATCGCCACGGGCACCTACACCCCGCCGGGATTCACCACCACGCTGGGGCTGAAGGATCTGGATCTCGCGCTGGGCACTGCCGGTGAGCTCGGCGTCGAACTGCCCACCGGGCCAGCCCTGCGCGACGTGTTCGCCACCGCGGTCGAGCAGATCGGCGCGGACCTCGACTGGTCGAGCATCGCCGAGGTCACGCGGCGACGGTCCGGCGGCGGGCTCCGCTAGGGACACCGGGCTCACCCACCGGGAACGCGGATGCCCCACTGTCCATCAAGGACAGTGGGGCATCCGCGCGCCGGGGTCAGGAGCCGTAGACCTCGGCCAGCACCGCGCCGAACACCTTGGCGGAGTCCTCGGGCAGCTTTTCGGTCTCCCGCAGGTGATCGGTGAAGATCTGCCGCGCCCGCGCCTTCGAGGTGCCCTCGATCCTGATGCCCTCGATCAGGTCGGCCAGCACCGGGGCGCCCGCCCTGATCAGCAGCGCGATCGGCTTGAGCACGGCCTGGGTGATCGGCCCGCCGATGCTGACGCCGGGGATCGCCGCGACGAGGTCCCCGATCGTTTCCAGCACGGTCGCGGCGATCGGGCCGCCGACCCGCAGCGCCTGCACGATGATCGGCTGCGCGAACTTCAGCAGGTCCTTCAGCCCGCCGATGATGTCGATACCGCCGTCGTCACCCGCCGCCAGCGCGGCCTTGACCGGAGCCAGCTGACGCGCGGTTTCCGCGTCACCCGCGGCGATCAACGCGTCCACGTTCGCCGTGGTGACCACCTTTTCCAGCGCGGACCGCGCGGTGGCCTGGCTCGCGGCGGACGTGGTTTCCGTGCCGGGCGCCGCGGCGGCGACGGGAACGACACCGAGCGACAGGATTCCCGCGGCGAGCACGACGGCGACCGACCGGGAGTACTTGGGGAGCGCCATGATGTTTCCCATTTCACTTCGGGGATGGGATCGACATCGAAAAGGCTAGGAACGAACGTCTTTTGCGGTCAAGTGACCGGAGACACCATTCGATACCCTGCCGTTCACTGTGAAACACCGGCTCGATTGTCCACAACGGACGAAATCGTTTCCCGCTATCCTGTCGTGGCCACCCCCGCGTTGGTGAGGATTTCGGCGACCGGCAGCGCGACGCTTTCGGCGGCGGTGAGGCCGGTGGCGGCGAGATGGGCGTCCACGATGCGGAGCCCGACCGCGTACCCGGCGAAGTCGGGCAGTCCCACCGGTTTCTGCCCCGTGCGGACGGCGATGGTGTCACCGATGACGTACGGGGTCAGGTGTTCCATTCCGGCCAGGTCGATCGCGCCGGTGATCTTCTCGTACGCGTTTTCCAGCTCGACGCCGTCGAGCGCCCGCGACCACGGCCCCATCGCCTCCTCGCCGCGCAGTTCCCGCACGAAGGCCTCGGCCAGCCCCTCGGCCACGACGTGTTCCCCGACCGTGACGGTCGCCGGGTCCCAGTTCACGTTGGCGTACCGCACGTTGTGGTGAATCTCGTGCGCGGCGGCGTAGGCGATCTTCGCCAGGCTGGTCGCGGTGGGCCACATCGTCAGCATGACGGAGCCGGGAATGCCGCCGAAACCCAGATACCCGGCCGAATTCTCGACGAGGTAGGCGTCGTCGGGGTCGCCGAGCACGATGACCACGTGGATCGTCTCGGCGCGGCGGACCCCGGGTACCGCGGCGGCCAGCCGGGACCAGGCCGCGGCGGTGGTCTCGCGCACGCGGCCCCACACGTCCGCGTCGAGCATCTCCCGCACCGCCCGCTCGTAGCGCGGGTCGTCGCGGTCCTCGCGGAAGCCGCTGAATCCGTAGTGCACCGCGGGCTCGTGCAGGGGCACGGCGGGATTGCGCAGCGGGCTCAGGATCTCCCGCAGCGCGTCCTGCCGCTGCCCGACCGGCCGGGCCAGCAGGTCGAGCATGGCCTGACCGGTGTCGTGAACGATGATCTCCATGACCCGGACGCTAAAGCCTCCGGTAACAGGAGGCTCAAGCCGAAACCCGACTCGCGTCGCTTATACAAAGCGATCACCGGGCCTACAGTGAAACAGCTCACGCATCAGTGACGGCCGCCTTGGCCAGCGGAGGAGTCATGGAGCTGGAACTACGCCATCTGCGCGCGCTCGTGGCCATCGCCGACACGCACAGTCTCGTCCGCGCGGCCAAGGTGCTGCACGTGTCCCAACCGGCGTTGTCCGGTCTCCTGCGACGGGTCGAGCGGTCGGTCGGCGGACTGCTGTTCGCGCGCTCGCCCACCGGCTGCGTGCCGACCGCGCTCGGCGCGGACGTCGTCGCCGACGCGCGCGCGGTGCTGGCCGGGATGTCCGCGCTGACCGACCGGATCGGCGAGCGGCGCGAGCCCTCCGGGACACTGCGCGTCGGCGGGTACTGCGGTTTCCTGCACCTGGCGGTGTCGCGGTGGCTGCGGGACCAGCCGTGGTGCGGCTCGGTGAGCGTGCACGAGGACCAGGACGAAACCGGCACGCTGGCCAGCGTCGCGGCGGGCGCGCTCGACCTGGCACTGGTCTACCTCCCGCCGCTGCCGGACCGGATCGTCCCGGACGGTGTCGAGAGTGTCGTGGTGCATCCGCGGGAACCGGTCTTCGTGATCCTGGCGCGGAGTCACCCGCTGGCCCGGCCCGGCGCGATCCCGCTCGCCGACATCGCCGAGTACCCGTGGGTGGACGACCCGCCGTGGACCACGCGGTGGTCGGCGTACCTGCAGGGCGTGTGCCGCCGCCACGGCGTCGCGCTCGACCAGCCGCACCGTCCGCAGTGTCTGGCCACCGTGCTGGACCTGGTACGCGAGGGCATGGCGCTCGCGCCGGCGCTGGCGACCCGCGAAGACCGCCGCGACGACATCGTGGTGCGCGCGATCGAAGGCGCGCCGCTGTGGCAGGAGCTGCGCCTGTGCTACCGGCCGGGCACGGTGGTGGCGGAGCGGATCGGCGAGATCCACCACGCGGTGGCCCGCGCCTACGCCGGTCGGCGCGGATGCAGCGCCGCGTTCGACCAGTGGTGGCACGAACGCGGTCGCGACCTCCTGCCGACCGGCTGCGCCACGCCACCCCGGCATCCGGCGGGACCGCCTCAGCGGCCAGCGGGACACCCGCACCCGATCGGCGACCCGAACCAGCTTGCGCGAGGGTAGGCCCGCGTCGCCTCAGACGCTGACCCGCCAATTGCTGTTCGGCGTGGGAACCTCGAACCGCAGCGACGAGCAGTCGTAGTCGCCGGGCCGGGGATTCGCGGTGGGACGCAACGGCGAGTTCGAGGTCGTCGCCGCCACCCACTGCCCGCCGACACGCAACTTCAGTGAGCTGGACTCGAACACCGCGCCCCGCGCGTCCGCGCAGTAGTACGCCTCACCGGTCGAGGGATCGACCGTCGAATACAGCTCGAAGATGTCCCAGCCCTCGTTGAGCGTGCTCTTGTCGCTCCCGCTCTGCGTGAACAGCGTGTCCCACGAGCTGGTCTTCACGTTGTAGAGCGAGGCGGTCCAGCTGTTGGTGCCCGAACCGGTCTTGACCTCCTGCACCGTGTACGCCGGGTGCCCGTTCACCGTGCTGGTGTAGGAGTCGAGGAACGCGCTGTCGATCGGCACGACCTTCGCCGGTGAGACCGACTGGCACCAGTCCCACGCCCAGACCTGCCCGGACTGGCCGAGTCCGTAGGCGGTGACGACCTCGATGCAGGAATGCCCGGTGGGCTTCACCGTCGGCGCGTAGACGACGTCGGAGGAGTTCGAAATCTGGAGGTCCGGTGTCACGCTGTGGGTCACGACGATGCCGTCGGCACCACTCGACAGCTGCGGTTCGGGACCCCAGAAGGTGTGTTTCTGCGCCGCGATCCGCGGTGTGCCGGTCAATCCGGCCTGTTCGCGGCGCAGCTGGAGGAAGCGGTCGGCCGCGGGCCCAGCGGCCACCTTCGCGGCGTCCCCCGTCAGCCCGGGCACCACCCCGGCGGGCGCGGCGGAAGCGGACGAGCCCCCGGTGACGACCGCCGCGGTCACCAGCACGGAACAGAGTAGGACGAGCAGTTTCCGCATCGATGCATCTCCTCGTTCTCGGCGAAGGAAACGCGCGGACGGTGGGGAAAGGGAGCAGCGAGCCGCCCGCGGGCACCGGATGGTAGATCCGGATTTCCCTTGCGGGGCACCGACTTTCGGCGGGTTGGCGGCGGAAGACGCAGGCGGGTGCGGGCATAGTTTTTCCGCACCGGCGGTGTTATACCGCCATTCGGCTCACATCAGCTCGACGCACCACTCACTGTGCGGGCACCCGGCCTACTCATGGGCGTAGGCCCGCACGACCGCGTGTACGAGCAGAACTGTTGCTCACTGTTACCTGGCGCATTCGAGTGTGACGCATCCGAGTGAAAGAACGTGGACCCGTTCACATTTCACTGGATTACCGGCGAGACCGCGGTCAGCCTTGAAATTCTGACACTGTTCGCGAGGGGCCACAATGGTCGACGATGCGGAGCCTACCAAGCATCCGGTAACAGCGCGTAATTCCCTGACGGGCGACGTAGCGGGTTCCGTCGTGCAGGCGGGCACGATCCAGCAGGTGGTCGTCGAGCGGCCGGCACCGGCGGAACTGCCGGTCCCCCGCCAGCTTCCTCCCGCAGTGCGGGATTTCGCCGGTCGCGACGACCAACTGGCCAGGCTGGACGCGCTGATCGCCACGTGTGAAAGCCGCCCCACCGCCACCGCGATCACCACACTGGCCGGTACCGCGGGGGTCGGGAAAACCACGTTGGCGGTGCACTGGGCGCACCGTGTCGAGCACCACTTCACCGATGGCACGCTGTTCGCCAATCTGCGTGGCTACGGGCCCAGCGCACCCTTGGCACCGGGGCTGGTGCTCACCTCGTTCCTGCGTGTCCTCGGAGTTCGCGAAAACCGCATTCCCGCCGAGCTGGACGCCCAGGCAAGCCTGTATCGCACGGTGCTCGCCGACCGGCGGGTCCTGGTACTACTGGACAACGCCAGTACCGCCGACCAGGTCCGTCCGTTGCTGCCCGGATCGCCCGGCTGTCTGGTGCTGGTCACCAGCAGAGCCAGTTTGACCGGGCTGATCGTCGCCGAGGCGGCAAGCCAGGTCCCCCTGGATCTGTTCGCCCTCGGCGAAGCCAAGACCCTGCTCCGGAACATCCTCCGGTCGGAGCGAGTCGATGCCGAGCCTGGAGCCGTGGCCGATCTCATCGCGGTCTGCGCGCGGCTGCCACTGGCATTGCGGGTCGCCGCCACCCGGATCGCCATCCGTCCCCACACCAGTATCGCGGAACTCGTCGCGGACATCGTCGACGAACGGAATCGGCTGGACATGCTGAGCAACAGCGGAGACGAGCAGAGCGCGGTACGGACCGTGTTCGAGTGGTCCTACACCGGACTTCCCGAAGAGCAGGCACGCCTGTTCCGCCGCATCGGCCTGCATCCCGGTACCGAGTTCGGCATACCGGCCGCCGCGGTGATCGCCGATCTCGACCCGGCTGCCACCTACCGGCAGTTGGAGAGCCTCGCCGACGCGCATCTGCTCGAACCCGTCGGTGCCAAGCGCTACCGGCTGCACGATCTGATGCACGCCTATGCGGCGCACCGCGCGGGGCTGGACGAGACCGCCGAAGCCCGCCACGACATCGTGACTCGCTTGTTCACCTGGTACGCCAGGACCGCGCGGGCCGCCGACAGGCTTCTCTTCCCCGGCCTGGACACCCTCGACGTCCCGCTGGCTCCTCTCGGCCACGAAATTCCGCTGGCCGACCGCGCCGAAGCGTTGGCGTGGCTGAACACCGAGCAGACGAACCTGATGGCGGTGCTGCGCGCCGCACACGCGTGTCAAGCCCACGATGCCGCGCTGTGCCTGGCGGCCTCCGCGAGATCCCTCAGCCTGCGAGAACAGGGCATGTGGCCCATCCGGCTCGAAGCGGAGACACTCGGGATCCGTGCCGCCAGGGCGAGCGGCAACAGGGGCGCGGAGGCGTGTCTGCTTGGGTTCCGCGGCGACACACTGGCGGATCTGAGGCGACTGACGGAGGCGGAAGCGGATTTCGACCAGCAGCTCGTTCTCGCGCGGGAAATCGGCGACACGACCCGTCACCGCGTTGCGTTGGTCGGCCTAGCCCAGGTCCGGCTGCTGGAAGAGCGGTACTTTGAAGCACAACATCTCTACCAACGGGCGCTGCCCTTGGCGCGTGCCGCGTCCACCCGGCGTCCCGAAGCGGTGGTTGAATGCAACCTCAGCCGGATCAGCACGTTCCTCGGCCACTACGAGCAAGCACTGACGCACGCTTTCCGTGAGCTGGAACTGCGCCGCCAGACCGTCGACCGGGTCGGCGAAGCCTACGCGCTGCATGATGTGGCAGTGGCCCATCGGGGACTCGGTCACCACGAAACCGCGATCGAGTTCGCGACCCGAGCCATCGCGATGTACCGGGAGCTCGACGGGACCGGCGCCTACCTCGCACTCGCGCTCGAAACGGCAGCCTCCTCCCTCGAACAGATCGGCGCACTCACCCGGGCGAGCCACTACCTGACCGAGGCGTGCACCGCCCTCGGCGAATCGGACACCTCGCGTGTGAAGGCGCTGCGCGGCAAGGCCCGCGCGCTGGCGGCCCGCGCCGGCGACAGGCCACTGCCCTAGGACTGTCCGGCCGCCCCGGCGCAGGTGGGGCAGTCGGCCCTCGGTGCTTCCGGGCCGAGTGCGAAGCTGTCCTGCAGGGTCACGAGGTTGAAGCCGAACTGACAGTTGATCCGCAGCGCGGGGACACCGGTGAGCAGGCAGAGCACAGCGTGCGCGGCCAGCTGGCCCGCGACGCCCGCCGACACGGCGTTGGCGGCGTGCGCACGCGCGACACGGGCAGCCGCCGGCGAGAAGGTCCGTGGCGGCAGGCCGGCACGTCGTTCCCGCTCGGCGACGCGGGCACAGTCGTAGCACGGCCCGGCGCCCGGGAGGTAGAGCCCACAGTTGACCTGCGGCCCGTGGTAGCCGCCATGCACCCACGCGGTGCCGGTGACCGCGCACGCCTGGTTGGCCCACGAGCGGATCTCCGGTGGCCGGTCCGCGGCCAGTAGCAGAACGTCGAATCCCATGGCCAGGTCGCGCAGCGCCGCTGGGCCGCCGATGGCGCGCTGTTCACCGGTGATGTGCACATCGGAGTTGTGTTCGCGCAACCTGTCGACCGCGACCTCGGCCTTGGGACGGCCGAGGTCGTGCTCGGTGAACAGGATCTGGCGATTCAGATTGGACAGTTCGACGGTGTCGGGCTCGACGCAGTGCACGTGCCCGACACCGGACACGACGAGCGTCTGAGCGGCGGTGCAACCGACCCCGCCGATGCCGACCACCACCACCCTCGCCTGCTGCAGCATCAGCTGCGTGTCCCAACTGGTTCGCCGCGGGCTGCGGTCCATCCAGCGGAACAGTGCCGCGCTTCGCCCGTAGCGCTCCCGCTCGACCGCGCTCAGCTCGGCCGGGGCCTGCTGGCAGGCGTCTTCGAGGTAGCCGGCACGGGTGAGATCTTCGATGGCGGCCAGCACATCGACGCGAGGCCTCGTGGGGTGGAGGCGGACCAGGTCGGCGACGACCTGGTCCGTGGTCCTCGAACCGTCGAGAGTCTCCAGCAACGTCCAGACCCACCCGTCCGGGTCCACGATGTCGGCCGCGATTCCGCGCACCATTCCGCCGATCCGGACACGATCCTCGCCGTGCCGCACCGGGAGATGTTCAGGTTTGATCATCGGACGCCACATGGGAGCTCCTCCGCACTGCTAGCTTTCCTGGGTCGGGCTACTGAAGGTCATTTCGCGTTCCACCTCAATGAATTCGATCATGACTTCGCACCTCCTTTCGCACCTCGACCCGGGAAAGGACGAGTGCGGCCGGGACACAACCACGGCGTTGTTCCGAGGTCTCGTCACCCGACTCCAACGAGTCTCGTGACCGGTTGGAAACACGCATCGCACTCCCTCTATCGGCGTTCACTCGGACACCGGAAGTGTGAGGTGTGTTGTGTTCAACGGCGTGTCAATGCGACCGTCAAGTCTGCGACAAACACGCGTCAAAGGTGACAAATCGATGTCAGCCACGGACGATCCCTGCGTAACCCGGTGCACGAATGCCAGACTCGCGGGGAAGCGGGGAAGTTCCACTCAGCAATCCCAGGAGGGGGGAGCGCTGTGCAGCTGGAAGTCGCGTTCGGAATTCTCGGGCAAACTACCATGCGTATGCACGGTCGTTTGAGCACGGAGTGGGGTTCACTGAAACTGCAGCAACTCTTGGCGACGCTGTTGGTGAAACCAAAGGTGCGCATGGGGGTGAACACGCTGGCCGATTGGGTCTGGTCGACGGACGAACGCACCCCGACCGACGCGCCCGCTACGTTACGCACCTACGCCGGGCGCATCAACAAAGCGATACGGGACGCCGATGCTCCCGCGAAACTCCACACCATCGACGGGACTCTCCATATCGATGTCGAACGAGAGACAATCGACTACTTCGCTTTCGAGAGTCTGCTCAGGAGCGCCCAAGAACATCGCAAAGAGCACGACCACGACACGGCTTGCGCCATCCTCGGCACGGCGCTCGATCTTTGGCGAGGTCAGCCGCTGGCAGTTCTCAAGTCACAGCGGGCGGCCGACTGGCGTTATTCGGCGATCCAGCACACCTGGTTGCCCGCCAACCAACTGCTGCTCGGCGAACTGATCGCACTGGAGCGTTTCGAGACCGCGCTACGGAAGCTCGACGAGCTGCAACGTGAACACCGAACCGACATCGGACTGGTACGACGCCGACTGTACATCCTGCGCGAACTCGACCGCACCGACGAAATGGGCGACTATCACATCAAGACACGCAAAGCGCTCCTCGACGAGGATCCGACCGCGGCCGAGGACCTGCGCAAGTACTACAACACCCTGCTGTCCGAACCCGAGCCGCGAAGGTCGGCCACCCGGACGACACCAGGCGCCCGCGGGGCAGCCGAGCGGCTGGCCTTGGTTCCGCTTCCCCGGCGGCCCGCTGACCCAGTCACCCGCAACCGGCCGTCCAGCCTGCTGCCGGCCTTCGCCCCGCAAGGACCGTCCCTGCTCCCGCCCGGCGTTACCGACTTCGTCGGTCACCAGGATCTGCTGACCACCCTCGATGAGCTGGCCCGTACCGAGGACGGCCGTTTCCGCCCCGGCGTGGTGGTCTTGGACGGCTTGGCCGGCATCGGCAAGACGGCCCTCGCACTGCGCTGGGCACATCAGCAGTACGGCCAGCTCGTCGACACCGCTCTGTATGTCGACCTCCACGGCTTCGACGGCGGGCACCCCGCCGAAGCCGGCGACGTGATCGACGAGCTTCTCGACGCGCTCGGCGTACCCATCTCCCGCCTCCCCACACGCGCGAGAAAGCAAGCCAAACTCCGCGAGATCTTCGCCGGGCGTCGCGCCCTGATCGTGCTCGACAACGCCGCGAACTCCGCGCACGTCCTGCCACTGATGTTCCCGCTCGCCCCGAGTCTCGTAGTGGTGACCAGCAGGAAGTCACTCACCGCGCTGGCGAGCCGACACGGCGCCCGACACTGCTCCGTCACTCGGCTGAACGACGTTCACGCGGCGCGTGTCCTGAGCAGCCGCATCGGTGCCAGGGCGGAAAACGAGCAGAACTCGCTCGCGCGACTGACCGCGCTGTGCGGCGGGCTCCCTCTCGCGCTACAAGTGGTCGCCCGGCACATCGAGAGCAGGCACGGCGCCGCACTGACAGAGTTCGCCGACGAACTACAGGACCAGAACCGTCTGCTCGACATTGGCGACGACGGGGACGACCCGCCCACGAGCATTCGGGCTGCTTTGTCCATCACCTACCGGGCGCTTCCCACGGACGCCCAAGCACTGTTCCGAGTCATCGGACTCTCCCCCGCGCCGGAGCTTACCCTGCCCGCCGCGGTTGCACTGTCCGGCAACTCGACGAGGAAAACGCAGCACTTCCTCGATGTACTTGTCAGCACGCACTTCCTGACCTCGCGAGGCAAGTCCGGCCACTACCATCTGCACGACCTCCTTCGTGCTTTTTCCCGAGAACTCACCGAAGGTGCCGAACACTCGGACATCCGCGCCGAAGCCGAACGTCGGCTGTTGTCGTTCTACCTGCACACGAGCTACGCCGCCGACCGGCTGCTCTTTCCTTTCCGCATTCCGGTACCGATGCTCCCCGCGGTGCCGCACGCACCAGCACTGGATTTCACCATCGCCGCTGAGGCGAAAGCCTGGCTTCTACGCGAGCGCGCAAACATCTCAGCCGTCGTGCGCTGGGCCGCACCACGCGGATATCACGATTACGCCTGGCGAATTCCGCACAATTTATACGGCCTGTACCGAAGGCACGGAATGTATGAGGAATTGCGAGACCTCTACGAGATTTCCGCGACTTCGACACAGGCAGTGGAAGGCGGGCTCGATCATGAGGGCGGCACCCGGAGCGACCTTGGCTTCATCCACCTCGCACTGGGAGATCAGGAGGCCGCCCTACGCGAATTCCACCTCTGTTCCGCCATAGCACAGCAGACCCGCAACACCATGGGCATCGCCATCTCCTTGTCCCACCTCGGAAAATATGAAAGGCAAGCGGGAAACCTGGATGCCGCCGCCGACCTCCATCGACGGGCACTACACCACGCCACCGCCACCGGCAGCCCTGGCGCGAAGTCCGCAGCCCTCCACGAACTCGCGAGCACCTCTCAGGCACGCGGACAACACAGTGAAGCGCTTTCCCTGTATCGCCACGCCCTGCGTCTACGAGAGCAGATAGACCACAGCCACGGCCAGGCCGAATCCCTCACCGAGATAGCAGCAATCTTGGCCGAGCAAAAGCAGTACGACCAAGCGCGACAACACGGGCTCAGAGCATTGGAAATCATCGAGAGCATCAATGATGTCGAGGTCGGCCCGCGCGCTTGCGAGGTCATGGCCACCATCAATTACGCGCTCGGCGATCGTCAGGCCACAATCGGCTACGCGCGACAGGCCGCACGACTCGCCACACGCTCCCACAACGCTCCCATAGAAGCGAACGCCTTCCACATCCTCTCTCGGGCTCTGAAGGACCTGGGTCGCCTTGCTGCCGCCGAGGAGGGCTGGCTACACGCAAAGGCGATCTACGCGGACCTGAACAACCACGCGAAGGCCGAGCGCGTCCGGCAAGATCTCGCGACGCTGCGGACGGCACCGCGCCCGGCAATTCCAACCAAGCCCTCGATGACAACATGAAACCTACTCTGAATTAACTTCACTCATCCGAGTGTTTCGACACCGTCAGCAACAACCACCATCACCCACTCGGTTCCTTGATGCGCACCAGCAGGGCTATCCACCCGCAACGATTCACCCCTCAGTGGGCCCCCGTGTAGCCACCGCGTAACTCGTCTGTACGCTGTCCCTCGTTCGATACCTCGGGCATTCAGTCGACGCCTGCACATCTGGCAGCAGTCGACTCCAGCTGGAACCTTTTCATATAGAAATAATTTTAGAGCAACAGAAGGACGATGAAGAACTTCTCGAAGGCCACCGTGCTGCCCCTCGTGGCCGGGGTAGCTCTCATCTGCAGCGGGCCGGTGTTTGTCCAGAAGATTCCCGCTACGGAGGCAAAGGCTCTCGCTTCCGAATCCACGGTGGACTTTAGCTACTGGAATTCAGACTACTGGAACCCAGACAAAGCTCACATGCACTGAAATGGCTCAGTCACGGCGGTGAGGACAGGTAGGGTACTGCCTCACCGCCGTGAGCGAGCTTCCAGGCCCGACCAGGCGAGGTTCCAGCTCAACTCCGAAGACGAAGACGCGAGGAGACGATGAGCTGTTGATCAGAGTATCCATGCTTTCCGGTCGCACCGACAAGCAGAAGCAGGCGCTTGTCGAGGAGCTCACCGAGGCCTTCGTACGCACCTGCGGCGGAAAACACGACGGCGTCTGGGGCATGATCGAGGAAGTCGAGCACGCGCACCGGGGAGTCGGCGGACTTGTGTCCACGGCGGGCTAGACGGACCAGGCCCGTGGTGTTGAGCACCCGGAACGGCCCCAGCCCGTGTGCGCGAGCCCCAGCCTCTTGGCCTGCCGCGCGAAGATCGCCGGTCCACCCCGCTGTTGCCACAGGCTGCTGGCGACGCGATCGTCACTGGTCGCGAGCATGGTGTGGACGGCATCCTCCTCGCTGCCCGAGGGCAGTGAGGAGTCGTCGATCAGGTCCAGCACGATGAGCAGCGTTCGCGTGCCTACCCACCACCTCGGCCAGAGCCGAACCGCACCGGGTGTGCCAGTCCTTGCCACCGGGCCCACCGGTCAGGACGACCAGAACCCCGCCACGACGAGCGCGGCGACCTCTACGAGCACCTTCATCCGAACCCCTTCGTCGATCGCCGCGGGTGCCCGAACTCCACGAATACGGCTGGGAGGGGGCCGAAGCCTGAACACGAACCTAGTGTTCAGAGGCGACGCGGTTCCCGACAGGCGAGACGAGCAGGTGACAGCTGCACGGGAGGCGTCCGCTCCATGACTCTCCTACACCAGCGAGCCGACGGGGTGTCCGGCTTGGTGGCCGGTACGGGCGGGGCGACGCTCACCACACCGGGCGCCCTGTGCAGGGTCCGCAGAGCTCGCCTCCGGGGGTCGAAGAGAACGTACGGGTTCAAACCCGCACTGGGTCGATTTTAAGTCGACTGCCTCTGCCAGTTGGGCTACGGGGGCACCGCTCAGCCTAGGCGATGCGCGTCACCCCGGGGCGTCGGTCCGCCGGAACTCCAGCCATCGCTGTCCCAGCTGCGCCCAGACGGCCTGGTATTCATCGAACTTGGCGCTGATCACAGCCGAATCGAGCTCCGTGGGAGGCGTCGACGCGATGTAGAAGGCGAGTTCGTCCCGGAGCCGGTAGAAGTGGAACTGCCCTTCCTCCATCAGTACCCACAGCGAGCGCCACGCGAAGAACGGCTCAAGCGCGCTTACCACGGTCGTGACCGCGACTAGCGCGAAGGCGAAACCGGTCCAGCCGTCGAGGTTCTGCAGTCCCAGGATGATCGTCGACATCCCGGACAGTGCGAGCAGCAGTACCCGGATCGCCACCGCGCGCCACCGGAACCGGCGCTTACGGCCGTGTACGTGGGCATTGTCCCGCTCGATCCGCTCCAGCACGTGCTGAGCAAGTTCGAGCGGGGTCAGCCCGGATCGAAGCGGCACAGGCGGGACAGGCTTCCGAGAGGCTTTCACCTCTCGACAGTAGTCCCGGCCGGGTCAGGACTTCGAGACCCGCGCGAAGTCTTCCTTCGGGTTGTTGATCTGCCCCAGCGAGATGATCTCGCGGCGGAACAGGCCGCCGAGCATCCAGTCGAAGGGGAAACAGATCGTGCCGCCTGACCATCCACTATGGACCTATGCGGGGGAAGGCCGGCAGGACGTTGGCATGGTCGGTCCACCGCACGCCGATGCTCTGGAAGAGCGCGAGCGCGTTCCGGCGCTGGACCCGGGACTGGCTGTGGTGCCCGTCGCGGCCGTGCAGCCGGGCGAGGACGAGCCGGGCCCGTGCCTCACCGAGGCGATGGCCGATCTCGGCGAACCGGGCACGCACGCGGGTGACCTCTTCGATCGCCTGGGTGCGTTCCGGGGCGACGACCGCCAGCACGAGGAGCGCCTGTCCCTCCAGCAGGCGGTAGCCGTGCCGCCGGGCGAGCGCGAGCGCGGCCCGCGCGTCGCCGGGATCGTTGCGTGCCGCGGCGAGCCCGATGAGCGCCTTGGTCTCCGGGAAGCGTTGGGTGATGGCGTGACTGAGTTCCCGGGCTTCCCGGAACCGGGACGACGCCTCGGCACGGTGTTCGAGGAGGTGATGCACGGCGCCGAGGGCGATGAGGGCCTCGGCCTCCACCGGACGGTCCCGCACGGCACGGGCGAGGGACCGGGCCGCGTGGGCCTGGTCGAAGGCCACGTCATAGTGACCGGCGTCGGCGCGCACCGCGGCGAGTCCGGCTCGCGCCGCGGCTTCCATGCCACGGTCACCGGTCTCCTGGTGGAGGTCCAGCGCGGCGGTGAGGCACCGGGTCGCCTGATCGAGATCGCCCAGATCGTGGTGGATCAGGCCGAGTTCGGTCAGGACGTCGGCCTGCCCGGACGCGGACCGCAGCTCCCGTTGGAGCGCCAGTGAGTCGGTGTACCAGCCGAGTGCCTCCCGCAGGTCGCCTCGATACGAGTGTGCCTTGCCGAGGCTCCAGAGATTGTTGGCCTGCTTGGTAAGTCGCCCGGTCCGCCGGTTGAGCGCGAGCGAAGCCCGGTGGTGGCGGACGGCGTCGGCCAGGTGTCCCGCTTGCGCGGCGAGGTTGCCGAGGTACCCGTGCCCAGCGGCCTGTCCGTCGGGCCACCCGATGTCCGTGGCCATCGCCAGCGCCTCGGCGGAGTACTGCCCGGCGCGTTCGCTGTGACCCTGGCGATAGTGGACGTCGGCCAGGCTCAGCAGCGCGGTGACCGTTCCGTGCGGGTCGCCGACGGCCTTGGCGATGTCCAGTGCGGACCCGGCGGCGGTCAGCCAGTCCGCGGTGTGCATGCGAAGCCAGAAATAGCCACGCAGCGCGTCGGCGAGCACACCGGCCGCGGCGACGGGCCGGTACTGGGCGGCATGCGTCACCATCACGAGGAAGTTGGGCCGTTCGGCGTCCAGCCAGGCGACCGCGTCGGTGTGATCGGCGAAGGTCGACCGGACGGCGTCGGTCGCGGGAATGGTGAGCCGCCGCAAATGCGGATACAGCGCGTTCGCCGCCTGGTCGGCGGTGGCCAGGTACCAGGCGAGGAGCCGGTCCGTCGCGGCGTCCGTGTCGTCCTCGCGGGCCGCCCGCTCGCGCGCGTAGAAGCGCAGCAGGTCATGGCTGTGGTACCGGCCGGGCTGGTGCTCGTCGAGCAGGTGCGCCATGGTGAGTTCGGCGAGGAACCGGTCCGCCTCGGCCTCGGTCACCCCGGCGAGCGCGGCCGCCGCGCCAACGGTGAAGTCCACGGCGGGAACCACCCCGAGGAGCCGGAACAACCGCCGCGCGTCAGCACCGAGACGCCGGTAGGACAGGTCGAAGGCCGTACGCACGGCTGGTTGTTCCTCGTCAGGGACGCTGAGCGCGGTGAGCCGGTCGTCGCCCCGCAGTTGTTCCGTGTAGCGGCCGATCGAGAGGCCGGGACGGGTGTGCAGATGCGCGGCCGCGATCTGGAGTGCCAGCGGCAACCCCGCGCACAGCACGGCCAGTTCGCCGACCGGCTGGGCGCGGGCCGGGCGGAGCACGCGCCGGAGCAGGGCTTCGGATTCGGACGTGGTGAGCAGGTCCAGCGGCAGGCTTCGCGCGCCGTCGTGAGCGACCAGCCCGGACAAGGGCGTACGGCTGGTGACCAGCACGGCGCAGGTGTCCGAGCCGGGGAGCAACGCGCGAACCTGCTCCGCGTCCCGTGCGTTGTCCAGCACGACGAGCGTGCGCTGGTCGGCCAGGATGCTGCGGTAGAGCGCGGCCGCCTCGTCGACATCGGCGGGGATCTCGTCGGCTGGCACACCGAGCGCCCGCAGGAAGCGGGTCAGCACCGTGATCGGCCGCGCCGGTGTGCCGGTGGAGTAGCCACGGAGATCCGCGAAGAGCTGTCCGTCGTCGAACCGCTCGCGTACCCGGTGTGCCCAGTGCAACGCCAACGCGGTTTTGCCGACACCGGCGGTGCCCGTGATCACCGAGACGAACAGGGCGGCCGGTGCTTCACCGGCGTCGGCGAGCAGCCGGTCGAGTTCGGCCAGTTCGGCCTCGCGCCCGGTGAAACCCGCGACATCGGCGGGCAACTGGACCGGACGGACGAGCCGGCCCCGCACCGGCTCGGGCACGAGCGCGAGCCCCGGATCATCCGACAGCACGGCGTGTTCCAGTTCCCGGAGGGCGGGCCCCGGCTCCAGCCCCAGCTCGGCGACCAGGCTCGCGCGGCCGCGCCGGTAGGCCTGGAGCGCCTCCGCCCGGCGGCCGCACCGGTACAGCGCCAGCATGAGGTGGTGCAGCAACCGCTCACGCAAGGGATGCCGCAGGACCCAGCCCTGCACCTCGTCCACGACCTCGGCATGCTTGCCCAGCCGCAGATCCGCGTCGAGCCGTGCCTCCAGCGCGGTCAGCCTGAGCTGGTCCAGCCGCTCGGCTTCGACCACGGTGGTTCCGGCCGACACCTCGGAGAATGCCGGCCCACGCCACAACGCCAGTGCCGCGGCCAGCGTCGTCGCCGCCGCCTCGGCCCGTCCCTCGGCCAGTTCGCGTTGCCCGGATTCGACAAGGCTCTGGAACACCCACGCGTCCAGTTCGCCATCGGCGACCGTGAGCCGGTACCCGCGGCCGGTGGTGGCCAGCAGCTCGTGCGCGTCCTCGCCGAGCAAGCGCCGCAAGCGGTTCACATAGACCTGGACCGTGTTCAACGCGGTCCTCGGCGGGCGGACGCCCCACAGTTCGTCGACGAGCCGGTCGGTGGCGACCACCCGGCCCGCATCGACGAGCAGGAGCGCCAGCACGGAACGCGGCTGGGCCGCGCGAACAGCAGCCCAATCCTCGCCGTCCCAGATCTGTACCGGGCCGAGCACCCGAAACCGCATCAGCCTCCCCGGCCACGCGCCGTCTCCCCGGCAGCCTAGCGCCGAGCCCGTGTCCTCGACACCTCCTCGCGCTGGGCACAAAGCCACTCGAACGAACGGTGCCGTAATTCAGGTCTGGTTCAACGCCGAGTCAGGGCGCTGGTTCACGCTGGGTCCTCCGGCTCGGCGAGCGGGCCGGCGCCACGGAACGGTGTCCGGAGGGAAGCAGTCATGCGCACGAAACGGATCTTCAGCGTGGCGGGCCTGACCGTCGGGCTCGGTGCACTGGCCGCCCCGTTCGCCCGGGGCACCGCCATCGGCGTACCGACCACCGGCAACCAGCCATCGCATTCCGTCTACTCCGGCGACGCGCCGGACGGGACGGGCGTTCCGGGTCCGGCTTATCCGCCGGGAACGATCCTCAGGTTCTCCGGGATCGTGTTCCCCGGCACAGCGGTGGTCTACCGGTTCTACCAAGGAAGTACCCCGGGTCCTGCCCAGAACCCGTTCGCGGTGAAGGTGACCTCCCGCGCGCGCTCCGACTGCGTCGTGGACGAGCGCGACGGCGACAACAGCCTCGTTTTCGACGATCGGTTCCCGAAAACCACCATGGTCGTGGCGACCTACCGGCGCTGGGAGGACAGCGCGCTGGTGCAGCAGGTCAGCCTGATCTTCCGGAAGAAACCCGCCGCCGCGACGATCGCCAGCATCGGCAGCGCACTCGCCGCTGCCCCGAATTCTCCGCGGTAGAAGTCCTGTTCCCCAGTTTCCTCAGCCGACGTTTCACACGCCTGGGTCACACGTCGGCTGAGGCCGCCCGGCCGGTGCTTTCTCCCCCATGAATCGCCGGCCGGGCTTCCACCCGGTAGCCGTCCTCGCCGTTGACCCAGACACCGGCGAGGGCGGCTGCCGTCTGCTTGTCCGGTGCGCAAGGAGTGCCCCCGACGGGGTTCGAACCCGCACTGGGTCGATTTTAAGTCGACTGCCTCTGCCAGTTGGGCTACGGGGGCACCGCTCAGCCTAGGCGATGCGCGTCACCCCGGGGCGTCGGTCCGCCGGAACCACGGCGAAAGGGCACTGCCGAGAGGCTTTCACCTCTCGGCAGTAGTCCCGGCCGGGTCAGGACTTCGAGACCCGCGCGAAGTCTTCCTTCGGGTTGTTGATCTGCCCCAACGAGATGATCTCGCGGCGGAACAGGCCGCCGAGCATCCAGTCGAAGAGGATGCGCACCCGGCGGTTCCAGGTCGGCATCGCCTTGAGGTGGTAGGCGCGGTGGAACAGCCAGGCCGGGAAGCCCTTGATCTTCATGCCCATGGCGTCCGCGACGCCCTTGTGCAGGCCGAGGCTGGCGACGGCGCCGAGGTTCTTGTGGTAGTAGTCCTTCGGCTTGCCGCCGCGGACGACCCGGATGATGTTCTTCGCCAGGTGCCGCGCCTGCCGGACGGCGTGCTGCGCGTTCGGCGGGCAGGTCGCGGTCGGGTCGGCCTCGGTGCGCGAGAGGTCCGGCACGGCGGCGTTGTCGCCCGCGGTCCAGACGTCCGGGTGACCGACGACCTGCAGGCCGGCGGTCGCCTCGAGCCTGCCGCGCTTGTCGAGCGGCAGATCCGAGTTGGCCAGCACCGGGTTGGCCTTCACCCCGGCGGTCCAGATGATCGTGTCGGTGTCGAACTCGGTGCCGTCCGAAAGCACGACGTGCCCGTTCTCGAACGACTTCGCCGCGGTCGACAGGTAGACCTCGATGCCACGCTTCTCGAGCTGCTGGACGGTGTACACGCCCAGGGTCTCGCGGACCTCGGGCAGGATGCGCCCGGCGGCCTCGACCAGCACCCAGCGGATGTCCTCCGGCTGGATGTTCGGGTAGTAGTTCGTGGCGAAGCGGGTCATGTCCTCCAGCTCCGCCAGCGCCTCGATACCGGCGAACCCGCCACCCACGACGGTGAAGGTCAGCAAACGCTTGCGCAGCTCGGGGTCGAGCGTGCTGGCCGCCTCGTCCAGCTTGGTCATGACGTGGTTGCGCAGGTAGATCGCCTCGCCGATGGTCTTGAAGGCGATGCCCTCCTCGACCAGGCCGGGGATCGGCAGTACCCGGGCGACGGCGCCGAGCGCGACCACGAGGATGTCGTAGCCCAGCTGCTCGACGTGGCCGTCCGCGGCCTCGACCGTGACGGACTTCTGCGCCTGCTCGATCTTGGTGACCCGCGCGGTGAGCACGTGGCAGCGCTTGAGCACGCGCCGCAGCGGCACGACCACGTGCCGCGGCTCGATCGCGCCCGCCGCCGCCTCCGGCAGGAACGGGGCGTAGGTCATGTGCGGCTGGGGGTCAACGACCGTCACGGACGCCTCATTGGCCCGAAGCATTTTCTGGAGGCCGTACGCGGTGTACAGCCCGACGTACCCACCACCGAGCACGAGGATCCGAGTCGGTTCCGACTTAGCAGCCATGTACCTATAGTCGCACTCACGCGCGCGTATCGCTCGGGGACCCCACCCGGCTGTGACCAGCGTCGCCACCTCTTCGGCACCGATTCAGAAGAGCCCTGTCACCTTGGCGGCCGAGGTCAGCACCTCGCACACCATCGCGTGAGTCACCCGATGCGTCTGGACATTGCGTGGGGACACGTGGTAACAGCCGAAAACCCGCAGGTCGTCGAGCTGGAGCACGGCCCCGTGCCCGAAGGCGGGCCGCGGGGACGGGACCGGCCACCCGGCGTCCGCGAGCACCGGCAGGAGCGCCTGCCAGCCGAACGCGCCGAGCACGACGACCGCGCGCAGGGTGGGACGCAGCAGGTCGAGCTCGGCCGCCAGCCAGTGCCGGCAGGTGTTCCGTTCGGCCGGGGTCGGCTTGTTCTCCGGCGGCGCGCAGCGCACCGGCGCGACCATCCTGGTCCCGATCAGGCTGAGCCCGTCGCCGATCGCGGTCGACGTCGGCTGCGAGGCCAGCCCGACCTCGTGCAGTGCGCGGAAGAGGAAGTCGCCGGACGGGTCACCGGTGAACATCCGGCCGGTGCGGTTCGCGCCGTGCGCCGAGGGGGCGAGGCCGACGATCGCCAGCGCGGCGTCGGCGGGCCCGAATCCGGGGACCGGGCGCGCCCAGTACTCCTGATCCGCGAAGGCCGGGCGTTTCGTGCGCGCGGCCTGCTCTCGCCAGGCGACCAGCCGCGGACAGGCGCGGCACCCGATCACCTCGGCGTCCAGTTCGGCCAGCGAACGCGGGCGGATGTGCACCAGGTCACCATGCCACAGCCGCGCGACCGCCGAAGGTCGTGCACCCCCGGCACTAGGTTGGTTCCATGGCGGAAACGACCTCTGAAGAGAAACCAGCGGAACCGGCGGAGCCCGCGAAGGCCGAGGCTCCCGAGCCGGCGGACGACCTCGTCACGACCCACCACACGCTGACGGTGAAGCGGCGCAAGCTCGCCTACACCGCGCAGACCGGGCGGATCGTGCTGCGCAAGGAGGTCGTGACCGACGGCAAGGCCGAGGGACACAAGCCGAAGGCGGAGGTCTTCGTCACCGCTTACACGCTCGACGACGCCGACCCCGGCACGCGCCCGGTGACGTTCGCGTTCAACGGCGGGCCCGGCTCGTCCAGCATCTGGCTGCACCTCGGACTGCTCGGGCCGCGGCGGGTGCTCTCCGGGGACGTCGACAACCCGGCGGCGCCCCCGTACGGGCTGGCCGACAACCCGGAAAGCCTGCTGGCACACAGCGACCTGGTGTTCATCGACCCGGTCGCGACCGGCTACTCCCGGGCCACCGACGGCGAGACCACCAAGGACTTCCACGGGTTCAAGGGCGACATCGAGTCCGTCGGCGAGATCATCCGGCTGTGGGTGTCCCGCAACGAACGCTGGCTGTCCCCCAAGTTCCTCGCCGGTGAGTCGTACGGGACGCTGCGCGCGGCCGGGCTGGCCGCGCACCTGCAGGAACGGCACGGCCTCTACCTCAACGGGCTGCTGCTCATCTCGTCCGTGCTCGATCTGGGCACCCTGCGGTTCACCGAGGGCAACGACCTGCCGTACTCGTTGTACGTGCCCACCTACGCCGCGATCGCGCACTATCACGGCCTGCACGGCGACCGGCCGCTCGACGACGTACTCGCCGACGCCGAGGACTTCGCCGCGAAGGAACTGCCGTGGGCGCTCGCCCGCGGCGCCCGGCTGTCCACACAGGACCGCGCGGAGACCGTCGCCACCCTCGCCTCGCTGACCGGGCTCAGCGAGTCCTATGTGGACCGGGTCGGGCTGCGGATCGAGCACGTGCGGTTCTTCACCGAGCTGCTGCGCGACCGCGGCCTCGTGGTCGGCCGCATGGACGGCCGGTTCACCACCTGGGAGCCCGACGGCGGCCGCGAGCACGCGAGCGACGACCCGTCGATCTCACGGATCATCGGCGCGTACTCCGCGGGTTTCAACCACTACGTCCGCGCCGAGCTCGACTACCGGAACGACCTGCCGTACGAGATCCTCTCGATCGACACGTTCAAGGCGTGGTCCTACGCGGACTTCGAGGGCCGCTCGGTGTCCGTTGTGGACTCGCTCGCCGCCGCCATGCGCGCCAACCCGCATCTGAAGGTGCACGTCGCGTTCGGCCACTACGACGGCGCCACCCCGCACTTCGCCGCCGAGCACGTACTGGCCAGCCTCCAGATCCCGGAGGAGCTGCGGGACAACATCGACACCGCGTACTACCCGGCCGGGCACATGATGTACGTCCACGAGCCGACCCGGGTCCAGCAGTCGAAGGACCTGGCCAAGTTCGTCAAGAAGGCCTCGAACCGCGACTGATCTTCCCGGGGGCCTCGGTCCGTGAATGCCACATTGAGGGACTCTGAGTCCCTCAATGTGGCATTCACGGACCTTCGCTGAACAACGGCTAGGGGCGGAGGAAGGCGGCGCCGCGGGTGACGGCGGCGTAGGCGTCGACGGCGCCGTGGCCGTAGAAGCCGTTGAACGACGGGTCACCGAGGCAGGTCGCGGTGAACGACGCGTCGCGGCCCTCCTTGAGGTAGTCCACCGTCCTGGGCACCGGGCAGGCGATCGGCGAGGCGGTGCCTTCGAGGACGCGCTTCACCGCGTCCGGGTCCATCCCGAAACCACCGTGCGGCAACGGCTTGCCGTACCGCGAGATGATCAGCGCGGCGACACCGGTCGCGTGCGGAGCGGCCATCGAGGTGCCCTGCAGCCACTGGTAGTAGCCGACGCGGCCGTCCGGGGCGGTCGCCTTCTGGATGCCCGCGGTCTCCCCGGCGGGCGTCACGTTCCCCGCGGCGTCGATCTTCCCCGACGCCACGCCGACGTTCTTCGGGTAGGTCGAGAGGATCTCGTTCTGCAGGGTGTTGAACCACGGCGTGCCGTAGCCGTCGCGGAAGTACCCGCCGGGCGCGGACACCGAAATCCGTTCGGTGCCGTAGTTCGAGTAGTCTGCCTTCGCCTGTGACGGGCCGAACGAGCCGACGCTGATGGCGTGCGGTCCTTCGACCGGCAGCGAGAGGCAGGTCGCGTTGTCGATCTTGCGCGGATGCGTGCTGTTGCTCGGGAATCCGGGGCTCTTGACGTCGTCGTGCGGCGCGGCGAGCTCGTCGTGCTGGTTGCCCAGCGCGACCACCTGGGCGACGCCCTTGCCGTGCGCGTAGTTCATCGCGCGGGTCATCGCCTCGATGATCGTCCGCTGCTCGGCCTGCTGCGCGGGGCTGTCCGCCGGGTTCGCGGCGCAGTTGTACAGCCACGGATCGACGTAGAAGCTCATGTTGACGACGTCGATCCCGGCGTCACCGGCGTAGGTGAGCGCATCGACGGCGGACTGGAGGAAGAAGAAGCCCGAGTCCTGGCCCGCGCGGATGTTCACCAGCGACACGTCGGGCGCGACCCCGGAGACGCCGAAGTCGTTCAGCGCCGCGCCGATGATGCCCGCGACGTGTGTGCCGTGCCCGTTGTCGTCGTGGTCGACCGGATCGACGCAGCCGCGGTACTCGCAGGGCCCGTCGACCACGGCGCCGTTGACGTCGGTGGGGATGTCCTTGGTGAAGTTCCGCGAACCCGCCCGGTCGAAGTTCGGCGCGATGTCCGGGTGCGTCCCGTCGACGCCGGTGTCGATGATGCCGACCTTGACCTTCTTGCCGCCCCTCGTCACCGTGTGCGCGAGATCGGCGCGGACGGCCCGCTGACCCCAGAGCTGCTCGTCCAGCGGGTCGGTCCTGATCGGGTCCGCGCGCCGCGCGGAGGCGGTGGGCGCGGCCCTGCCGCCGCCCTGTCCTTCCTTCTCGACCACGTCCGGCTTCACGCCGCGGGCACCGTCCTTGGGCGCCGCGCCGATCGGCTTCGTCTTCGCCGCGCCGAACACCGCGCGGTCGCCGGAAACCCTTTCGGCGAAACCGTTCGAGGGCGCGCTGGCGGTGATCAGGCCGACCGCGGTGTTGGTGGTGACGACCGTGCCGCCCGCCTCCCGCACGGCCCGCTGCGCCGCCGCGACGTTCGACCAGTCGCGGGCGAGCACGGTGAACTCGGTCGCCGGCCCGGACGGCGCCGACTGGGCCGAGGCCACCGGGACGGCGAACGCCGACAGCGCGCCGAACAACGGCACCGCGCAGGCGACGGCGAGCGTCCTGGATCTTTTTCTCATCGTTTCTCCTTACGGGACCACGGTTTTCTGCTCCGCGAAGTGGCAGGCCGAGAGGTGACCGTCGGTCCTGCCGATCAGCTCGGGCTCGTCGTTCGCGCAGACGTCCTGCGCCTTCCAGCACCGGGTGCGGAACCGGCAGCCGGACGGCGGGTCCAGCGGGCTGGGCACGTCGCCCTCCAGCCGGATCACCTGCCGCTGCCCGCGCACCGCCGGATCGGCGACGGGCACGGCCGAAAGCAGCGCCTGGGTGTAGGGGTGCGACGGCCGTTCGTAGATCTCCTCCTCGGTGCCGAGCTCCACGATCTTGCCGAGGTACATCACCGCGATCCGGTTCGACAGGTGCCGCACCACCGAAAGGTCATGCGCGATGAACACATAGGACAGTCCGAACTCCGTCTGCAGGTCACCGAGGAGGTTCATCACCTGCGCCTGGATCGAAACGTCCAATGCGGACACCGGCTCGTCGCAGATGATCACCTTGGGCCGCAGCGCGAGCGCCCGCGCGATCCCGATGCGCTGACGCTGGCCGCCGGAGAACTGGTGCGGGTACCGGTTGAGGTGCTCGGGGTTCAGCCCGACCACCTCCAGCAGCTCCCGCACCTTGTGCGCCCGCGATCCCTTGGGCGCGACGTCCGGGTGGATCTCGAACGGTTCGCCGACGATGTCGCCCACGGTCATCCGGGGGTTCAGCGAGGTGTACGGGTCCTGGAGGACGATCTGGATCTCGCGGCGCAACCGGCGCAGCTCGGCCCCGCGCATCGCGAAGATGTCCTTGCCCTCGAAGGTCGCGGTGCCACCCGTCGGTTCCTCCAGCCGCATCAGCACCTGGGCCAGTGTGGACTTCCCGCAGCCGGATTCGCCAACCACACCAAGGGTTTCCCCCGGCATGAGGTCGAACGAGACACCGTCGACGGCCTTCACGTGCCCGATGGTGCGTTTGATCAGCACGCCGACCCGCACCGGGAAGTGCTTGACCAGCGAGTCGACCCGCAGGATCGGCTCAGCCACGGGAGTTCACCACCTCTTCGGCGAAGTGACAGGTACTGGTCCGGCCGAAGCCGAGGCTCTGACTGCGCGGCAGTTCGGTCGCGCACCGATCCTCGGCCCGCTTGCAGCGAGGATGGAACGGACAGCCCGGCGGGATGTCGAGCAGGCTCGGCGGCAGCCCCTTGATCGTCTCCAGCGTCTGTCCTTTGAGGTCCAGCCGCGGCAGGGAGTCCATCAGCGCCGCGGTGTAGGGATGCCCAGGCGCGCGGAAGAGCTCGCCGACGTCGGCCTGCTCGACGATGCGCCCGGCGTACATCACCGCGATCCGGTCGGCGACCTCGGCGACCACCCCGAGGTCGTGGGTGATGAGGACGAGGCCCATCTGCCGCTCGGCCTGGATCTCCGCGAGCAGGTCCATGATCTGCGCCTGCACGGTGACGTCCAGCGCGGTGGTCGGCTCGTCGGCGATCAGCAGGTCCGGGTCGAGCGCGAGCGACATCGCGATCATCGCCCGCTGCCGCATCCCGCCGGAGAACTGGTGCGGGTACTCCCGCACCCGCCGTTCCGCCGCCGGGATGCGTACGGTGTCGAGCAGTTCGACCGCGCGGCGCCGAGCGTCCTTTCTGGACATACCGAGCCGGACCCGCAGCTGTTCCTCGATCTGGAAACCGACGGTGAAGACCGGGTTCAGCGCGGACAGCGCGTCCTGGAAGATCATCGCGATCTCCCCGCCACGCACCTGCATACGCCGCTCCTCGGACGCGGTGAGCAGGTCCTCGCCACGGAACCGGATCGCGCCGCCGGTGACCACGCCCGGCGGGGTGTCGAGAATGCCCATCACCGTCTGCGCGGTGACGCTCTTGCCCGAGCCGGACTCCCCGAGCACGGCCAGGGTTTCCCCGGCGTGCACGGAATAGCTGACGCCGTTGAGCACGTTCGCGACGCCTTCCGACGTCCGGAACTCGACACGCAGGTCCTCGACTTCGAGCAGCAGCTCGTTCTCCACGGACATCGGCTACCTCGACTTCGGATCGAGCGCGTCGCGGATCCCGTCACCGAGCATGACGAACGCGAGCACGGTGAAGGTGACGAACGCCCCGGGGAACAACAGCATGTGCGGGGCGTTGCGGAAGTAGTCCCTGGCGTCGCTGATCATCACGCCCCAGGACACCACCGGCGGCCGGACGCCGATCCCGAGGTAGGCCAGTGTCGCCTCGGCGCCGATGAACGCGCCGAGCGCGATGGTCGCGTAGACCAGCACCGGCGCGATCGTGTTGGGCAGCAGGTGCCGGAAGATGATCCTCGGCGTGCTCGCGCCGAGACCGCGCGCCGCCTTGACGTAGTCGAGCTGTTTGGCCACCAGCGTCGCCGAGCGCATGATGCGCATCGCCACCGGCCAGCTCAGCACCGCGATCGAGACGACGACCTGCACGATGATGGTCACCGCGCCCGGACTGCTCCCCGGCGCGTTGAAGGTGGTCAGGATGATGATCGCGCCCAGCACGAACGGCAGACCGGCGAAGATGTCGCCGAACCGCGAGAGCACGGAGTCGACCAGCCGGCCGTAGTACCCCGCGAGAATCCCGACGATCGATCCGATGAGGACGGTCAGCAGCGTGGAGAACACCCCGACGAGCAGCGAGGCACGGGTGCCGTAGATCGTCCTGGCGTAGACGTCGTAGCCCTGGTTGTCGTAGCCGAACCAGGCGTCGGCGGACGGGCCTTCGTTGGCGTGGGCCAGATCGCTGAACTCCGCGGGCCGCGAGCTGAACAGGCCCGGCGCGATCGCGATGAGGGCGATGACCAGGATGATCAGCACCGAGATGACGAACGCGGGCTTGCGGCGCAGCTGCCGCCAGGCGTCGTTCCACAGGCTGCGCGGCTTGCGCGGCCCGGCGGCCGAATCGTCCACACGGGACAGTTCGGCCGCGTCGACGCCGCCGCCACCGACGAGATTCGGGTCAGTCATAGCGGATCCTCGGGTCGAGAACGGCGTAGAGCAGGTCGACGATCAGGCTCATCAGCAGGTACACCAGCACCAGCAGGACCACGACCCCGGTGACGGTGGCGCTTTCCCGGTTCTGGATGCCGCGGAAGATGAGCCCGCCGAGGCCGTTGATGTTGAACACGCCCTCGGTGACGATCGCACCGCCCATCAGCGTGCCGAGGTCGGTACCGAGGAAGGTCAGCACCGGGATCACCGAGTTGCGCAGCAGGTGCACCCCGACGACGCGGCTGCGCGGCTGCCCCTTGGCGATCGCGGTCCGGACGTAGTCCGCGTGCCGGTTCTCCGCGATGGAGGTCCGCGAAAGCCTTGCCACATAAGCCATCGAAAGGCTGCCCAGCGCGATCCCCGGCACGATCAGCTCGCCGAAGCCGGGGTTGTCCGAGACGCTGATGTCGATGATGCCCAGTTCGGTACCAAGCACGAGTTGCAGCACGATGGCGGTGACGAACACCGGGAGCGAGATCAGGAAGGTGGTCGACACCAGGACCAGGTTGTCGAGGAATCCCTTGCCCCGCAGGCCGGTCAGCACACCGGCGGTGAGTCCGATCACCGCCTCGATCGCCACCGCGACGACCGCGAGGCGCAGCGTGATCGGATAGGAGTTCCCGATCAGTTCGCCGACGGAGTTACCGTTGAAGGTCTCGCCCCAGTCACCGGTGAACAGGTCCCCGAGGTACTTGAAGTACTGGACGAAGATGTTGTCGTCCAGGTGGAACTTCTGTGTCATCAGGTCGACGTAGGCCTGCGGGCACGCGGCCTGGCCGCACTTCCCGGCGAACGGGTCGCCGGGGACGGCCCAGACCAGCACGTAGATGAGAAAGGTGGTCCCGAAGAACACCGGGATCAGCTGCAACAGCCGTCGCAGGATGTACCGAGTCATGGGTGGTTCCTCGTGCGCGCCGGGCTTCGTGCGTGCCGCCGCGCGAGCGCGCGGCACGCACGAAGCCGTGAGTGGTGGGAGCGGTCAGCGCGTCACTTCTTGAGCACCTGGAAGGACTGGTAGTCGCCCAGCCGGCGGAAGTCGAGACCGCCGGTCTTGAGGTTCTTCGACTTCGCGGCGACACCCTTCTCGTCCCACACCGGGATCGAGGGCAGGTCCTGGGCCACGAGGTCCTCGGCCTGCTGGTACATCTTGATCGCGGCGTCCTTGTCGGCGGTGCCGTCCGCCTCTTCGAGCTTCTTGTCCACGGCGGGGTTGCTGTAGCTCGAGTCGTTGGAGGAGGCGCCGGTCTTGTAGATCGGGTTGAGGAAGTCCTCGATGGAGGGATAGTCCGCCGACCAGTCCGACCGCCCCATCCCGGTCAGCTTCTTGCCGGTCACGATGCTGCGCCACTGCCCGAAGTCGGTGGCCGGGACGAAGTCGCACGGGACGCCGAGCACGTTCTGGATGCTGTTGCACGCGGCGACCAGCGGCTCCTTGCGCCCGCCGTCGGCGTTCGAGGCGATGGTCAGCTTGCCCGTGAATCCGGACTTCTTGAAGTACTCCTTGGCCTGGTCCGGGTCGAAGTGGCAGAGCTTGCACACGCCGGGGCGGTAGCCGGGGATGCCCTGCGAGACATAGCCGTCGGCCGGGACGTAGGTGTCGTTCATGACCTTCTTGGTGATCTGGTCGCGGTCGATGGCCAGCGAGATCGCCTTGCGCAGGTCGGGATTGTTGTAGCCGGGCACGTAGTAGGGCACCGCGATGGTGCTGATCCCGAGCAGGTGTCCGTTGACCAGGTTTTCCTTGAGGTCGCTCTTGTACTTGCCGCCCGCGATCGCCGACGGCGGCAGCGTCTCGATGAAGTCGAGCTTCCCGCTCAGCAGGTCCTGGTAGGCCGTTTCCTGGACGGCGTAGATCTTGATGTCCAGGTTCTTGAAGTGGACCTTGTCCTCACCCTTGTACTCGTCGTACCGGGTGAGCTTGATGTTCTGGCCCGCCGCACGGGAGACGAACTTCATCGGGCCGTTGCCGATCGGGTGATCCCCGAAACCCTGCGGGTCCTTGAAGAACACGTCCGGAAGCGGCGCGAACGCGGTGTACCCGATCTTCGTCGAGAACACCGAGAACGGCGCCGTGAGCGTCACCTGGAACTCGTAGTCGCCCTTGGTGACGAGGCCGGACATCTTCTCCGCGGTCGGCTTCTTGCCCTTACCGGGGTTGACCTGGTCGAAGCCCTCGATCTGGGAGAAGAAGTCGGAGTTGAGCTGGCCGTTCGCCGCGTTGGCGCCGTAGTTCCATGCCTCGACGAAGTTCTTGGCCTTGACCTCGGTGCCGTCGTGGAACTTCCAGCCCTGTTTGATCTTGATGTCGTAGACCTTGGAATCGGCCGAGGTGATCGAATCCGCCATCAGGTTGTACGGCTGGGCACTGTCGCCCTTGAAGCCGACGAGTGCGGCGAACATGGGCTGCACGGCCTTGGTGCCGCCCAGTTCGTTGGTGTTGGTGGGGATCAGCGAGTTCTGCGGCTCCGTGCCGTACACCGAGACCGAGCCGTCCGGATCGACATCCCCGGCACCGGCCTTGGACCCCGCGCCACCGCCGCACGCGGCCAGCGCGAGTGACAAGGTTGTCACCACCACGGTGGATCCCCAGAGCCTGCGCGATCGACGCATGTCCCCTCCAACTCGTGTGCCGCCGGCGCGGTTGTGCCGCTCCGGCCCGAAAGGTGAGACGCACGTTAGCGGCGGAGTGAACCAGGCCACAGGACCCACATGTTGCAAATGAGTGACGGCAAGGTGGGATCACCCGGTTAGAGCACAACGTTCGTTGGAATCCCGCTGGGCCGAACAGACCAATGAGGACAACTGGTCACGGCACGCTCACCGAGTGTCCGGTGCCGGTATTTTCCTTCCGGCACGCGGTTTTCTTCGCGGATCGGCGGGCACACGACACCGCCGGGATCCGGTCAAGGGCCCCGGCCAGTCTCGTGTTTTTTCGAAAGCGTCTTCTCGGTGCTTTCAATTCCCTTTCAGGCGAGCGAAAGGGCGATGCCGTCCAGGATGTCGTGCTCACTCACGATCAGCTCGTCCGGACCACCGCGGGCGGCCAGCTGCTCGGCCAGCACCTGCACGACCACGGCGCCGCCGCCGATCACGTCGACGCGGCCGGGGTGGATCACCGGATTGGCCGCCCTGGTGGCGTGATCGGCCGCGAGCAGTGTCCGGGTGAGACGGTCGATGTCCGCGTGCGAGAGCCGCGACAGGTGCACCCGCTCGGTGTCGTACTCGGGCAGCTCCTGGGAGACCGCGGACAACGTCGTCACCGTCCCGGCGACACCGATCCAGGTCCTGGCGCGCGAGACGTCGACGACCTCGAACGCCTCGGTGAGGATCTTCGTCGCGAGATCCCGCGCTTCGGCGATCTCGGCGTCGGTGGGCGGGTCGCCCTTGAGCGCGCGCTCGGTGATCCGGACGCAGCCGATGTCGACGGACTTGGCGGCCAGCACCTCGGCCTCGCGGCCGTTCCACGTGCCGAGCACCAGCTCCGTCGAACCACCGCCGACGTCGACCACGACGAACGGACCGTCGTCCGGGTCCTGCTCGCCGACCGCGCCGGTGAACGACAGGCGCGCCTCCTCGTCGCCGCTGATCACCTCGGCCTCGGTGCCCAGTACCTCGCGGGTCATCGCGAAGAACTCGTCGCGGTTGCTCGCGTCCCGCGTCGCCGACGTCGCGACCATGCGGACCTTCTCCACGCCCTTGCGGCGCGCGGCGACCGTGTAGTCGGCCAGCGCGGCCCTGGTGCGCTCCAGCGCCTCCGGCGCGAGCCTGCCGGTGGCGTCGACGCCCTGGCCGAGCCGGACGATGCGCATCTCGCGGTGCAGGTCGCGCAGGTCGACCGTGCCGTCATGGCGCGGGGTCAGCTCGGCGACGAGCAGACGGATGGAGTTGGTCCCACAGTCGATCGCGGCAACACGAGGCATGGACCCCACCCTAACCAGTCCGGCCCGGCTGTTCCTGGTGACGTCGGTCCGTGGGGGCCTCCTTGAGGGACCTCAGCTCCCTCAAGGAGGCCCCCACGGACCTTCGCTCAGCGCTTGGTCGTGCCCGACGGGGTGGTCGTCGTCGTGGTGGTCGAGGTGACGGTGGCACCGCAGGTCGGCGGCGGCGGGGTGGGCGTGGTGGTCGACGTGGGACTGGTGCTCGTCGTCACCGTCGTGGTCGTGGTGGTGGTCGTCGGCGAGACGCAGGTCGGCGGGGTGGGCGTCGACGGCTTCGTCGGGGTCGTCGGCGTGGACGTGCCCGGTAGCGTCGTCGACGGCGGCGGCGCGGAGGGCGAGCCGGGCGGCGACGGCGGGACCGGTGGCGGCGGCACGGCGGGCGGCGGCGGGGCCGCGGCCGCGTTCGGCGCGCCGACCGGGATCTTGCTGTCCTCGGTCGGCAGCACGCCCTTCCGGTACGCCTCGGCCCACAGGATGACCGTGTTCACATACGTGTCGGAGTTGTTGTAGCGGTGGATCGAGGCGCTCAGCTGCTCCGGGTTGGCGAGGTCGAGACCACCGGAACAGAGGTAGCGGCCGGTCCCCAGCGAGGCGTCGTAGATGTTGTTCGGGTCGGCGACGCCGTCCCCGTTGCCGTCGGCGGCGTAGCCGAGCCAGGTCGAGGGAATGAACTGCATCGGGCCGACCGCGTGATCCCACACCGGGTCGCCGTCGTAGCGGCCGCCGTCGGTGTCCGGGATCGCGGCGAACCCGCCGGAACCGTTGAGCTGCGGGCCGAGGATGCGTTCCAGCGTCGTGCCGTGCGCGTCGACGTAGCCGCCGCGCGCGTGGTTGGACTCGATGCGGCCGATACTCGCGATCAGTGCCCAGTCGATGTGGCAGCGCGGCTGTTCCCGGCCCAGGATGTCGGCGGACTTCCGGTACGCGTCGAGCGCGGTGGCCGGGATGCCGAGCGGGCCGTTCGGGAGTTCGTAGGCGGGAAGCGGGAGTGGGACGGTCCCGTTCGGGAGACTGCCGTCCACGGAGATCTGCAACGCCAGCGGACTGCGCGGGTCGTATCCGCCGTTCAGCGCGACGTGCTTCGTCGGCACCGTCTCCGAGGCCGCGAGCCACGCGGTGACGCCGGTACCGGCGAGTACCGCGGGCACCACGCCGAGGATGCCGCCCGCGATGGCGAACAGGGTCCGGTGCCGGGCACGGAACCCCGCCGATCTTCGCAGGCCGAGACGCATACCCCTTGTCCTCCCAGACGGGTTCCCACAGAACCCGATACTCGCCCACCCCGTGTAAGGACTCTGTTGCCAGCCTGCCCCAAGCCGGAACCGGATTTCAGCACTTCGGGCCGATCACACCGGACCGGACCACGGATTCGCCCACCCAGACCAACTATCTCTACCCGGGGAGGCGGCGTTACCCCGCGCAGTCGCCGGAGGGCCACCCCTTCTCACGCAGCAGGGCGAGCGTTTCGTCACCGAATGGGTTCACCCCGGGACCCACCGCGAGCGTGTGGGCGAGGTGGACGTGCAGGCACTTCACCCGGCCGGGCATGCCCCCCGCGGTCACCTCGTGCCCGAGCGGCTCGATCGCGTCACGCTCGGCCAGGTACAGCTCGTGCGTGCGCTGGTAGGCCGCCGCGAGTTCCGGGTCCGTCGCGAGCCGGTCGGTCATCTCCTTCATCAGCCCCGACGCCTCCAGCGTGCCGACCATCGAGGTCAGCCGGGGGCAGGTCAGGTAGTACAGGGTCGGGAACGGGGTGCCGTTCTCCAGGCGCGGGCTGGTCTGGACGACCGACGGGTGCCCGCTCGGGCAGCGCGCGGCGACCGCCCGCAGCGCACGGGGCGTCCGGCCGAGCTGCTCCGCGATGACCTCCCGGTCGGCGTCGGTGACGGGCTCGAACCGGTGTTTTTCCGTGCTGTTCACGTCTAGCAGGTTAGCCGGGAGGGCACGCCGCGCCGACCACCACCGCCCGGCGAAAAGCCGTGAAGGCCCCCTTCACGGCGTTGAGCGCCGGTAAGGGGGCCTTCACAGCACGTCCGCGAGCGAATATCAGCCGGTGATCTGGGACCAGAGCTTCTCGTACCAGGAACCTTCCGGCACCGGCTGCTGCCCGGTCGGCTGCGGCTGCTGTGCCGGCGCCTTGTCCTCGGGGAGCTGCACGATGTAGGGCGTTTCGCCCGGTTTGACCATGCGCAGCCTCCGCCGCGCCTCGGCCTCGATCTGCGCGGGATCGCTCAGCTCGGACTTGCGCGCCTCGAGCTGAGCGACCTGCCGCTGCAGTTCGGTCTGCTGCACCTGCTGGTCGTTGACCTCGGACTTCTGGCTGAGGTAGGTCCGCAGCGGCACGGCGATGGTGAACGCCAGCGCGCACACCACGATCGCCACCACCGCCGCCCGGCGGGTGGTGGACATGCCGAGCACCTTCGCCGCACCGGAGGCCCGTTTCGCCGCCAGTCCCCGGCGCAGCCGGGTCCTGGTGTTCTCGGACTTGCCGGTCCGGCGGCGGGCGGCCTCGGGCCGCCGGGCGCGGGTGGACCCGCTCCCGGCGGAGCCGTTGGCGCGGCCGCCACGACGGCTGCGTGCCCTCCCCCGGTCAGCCATCCGGGATCAGGACTCCGCGCTGAACCGGGGGAACGCCAGGTCGCCCGCGTACCGGGCGGCGTCGGCGAGGGTCTCCTCGATGCGCAGCAGCTGGTTGTACTTCGCGATCCGCTCGCCGCGGGCCGGGGCACCGGTCTTGATCTGCCCGACACCGGTCGCGACCGCGAGGTCGGCGATGAACGTGTCCTCGGTCTCACCGGACCGGTGGCTCATCATCGACTTGTAGCCGTAGGACGTCGCCAGCGACACCGCGTCCAGCGTCTCCGACAGCGTGCCGATCTGGTTGACCTTGACCAGCAGCGCGTTGGCGGCGCGGCGGGAGATGCCCTCCTCCAGCCGGTCCGGGTTGGTGACGAACAGGTCGTCGCCGACGATCTGGATCTTGTCGCCGAGCTGCGCGGTCAGCGTGACCCAGCCGTCCCAGTCGTCCTCGCTCAGCGGGTCCTCGATGGACACCAGCGGGTAGTCCCGGACGAGCTGCCCGTAGTACTCGGACATCTGCTCGGCGCTCTTCTTGGTGCCCTCGAACGTGTAGGCACCGTCACCGAAGAACTCGGTCGCGGCGACGTCGAGCGCCAGCGCGACGTCGCGGCCCGGGGTGTACCCGGCCTTCTCGATGGCCTGCAGGATCAGGTCCAGCGCCTCGCGGTTGTTGCCGAGGTTGGGGGCGAAGCCGCCCTCGTCGCCGAGACCGGTCGCCAGGCCGCGGCCCTTCAGCACCGACTTCAGCGAGTGGTAGACCTCGGCGCCCCAGCGCAGCGCCTCCCGGAAGGACTCCGCGCCGATCGGCGCGATCATGAACTCCTGGATGTCGACGTTGCTGTCGGCGTGCGAACCACCGTTGAGGATGTTCAGCATCGGCACCGGCAGCACGTGCGCGTTCGGCCCGCCGAGGTAGCGGAACAGCTCCAGCTCCGAGGACTCCGCGGCGGCCTTGGCCACCGCGAGCGAGGCGCCGAGGATCGCGTTCGCGCCGAGCCGGGACTTCGCCGGGGTGCCGTCGAGGTCGACCAGCTTCTGGTCCACGATGCGCTGGTCGACGGCGTCGGTGCCGACCAGGTCGGGGCCGATCTCGTCGAGCACGGCGGCTACCGCGCGCTCCACGCCCTTGCCGTTGTAGCGGCCGGTGTCGCCGTCGCGAAGCTCGACCGCCTCGTGTTCGCCGGTGGACGCGCCGGACGGGACCGCGGCCCGTGCCAGCGTGCCGTCGTCAAGGGCCACCTCCACCTCGACGGTCGGGTTGCCACGCGAGTCGAGAATCTCACGCGCGCCTACCTGCTCGATGAGAGCCACACCTGCTCCTCATGGGGTCGTGCCTGCGGTGACGCGCTCAGCGTAGCCGTCCGCGTGGTTCACCCGTTGGAGGCACGGCCGGTCTGCTCCGGATCCGCCCGCACCGCGCTCCACCCCGGCGGCAGGTCGACGGTGTCGGACACCTGCTGCCAGAACGTCCAGCTGTTGCCGCCGATGTCCGCGACGGTGAACACCCGCGCGCCGTACGGCTGGTCCTGCGGCGGATCGATCTCCGCGTCGTCGCCGAGGATGCCCCTGATCCGTTCGTAGTGAGCGTCGACGTCGGCCACGTAGAGGATGTTGAGCTGCCCGACGGGACCGTCGACGCCCTTCGCCGACCAGTACTCGTCGCCGACGCCCGCCAGCTGGATCCGGCACCCGCCCGCGTTCAGCGTGGCCTGGAAGACCTCGCCGGCCGAGTCGGTGAACCTGACCTCCTCGGTGAACCCGAACACCCTGGTCAGCCAGGCCAGCGCGGTGGTCGCGTCCGCGTAGTACAGATACGGCGCGAGGCCGAGATAGCCATCAGTCCGGTCCGTGCTCATGACGCGACAGTCCATCACGCGCCGTCCAACGGTCGAGAAACACCCCGTTCACCGAGTATCGTGAGAGTGACTATGACGGACGCCGCTGCACTACCCGAGCCCTCCGGCGAGTCCAACTTTTATGCCTTCCGACAGGCCGAAACCCTCATCGGGCAACGCAGACCGCTGGACGCGCTGAAAGCGCTCGAACCCCTGCTGGACGACGAACCGGACAAACCCAGCGTCCAGTTGCTCGCCGGTCGCGCGTACTTCCATTCCGCGCAGTTACGACGCGCCGAGCGCGCCTTCACCCGGGTGCTGGAGCTCGACCCGACCGATCACTACGCGCGGTTCGTGCTCGGCCGGACCCTGCAGCGCCTCGGCCGATTGGCCGAGGCGCTCGCGCAGTTGCGCATGGCCTCGGCGATGAACCCGGTGCCGGAGTATCTCGAGGCGATCAGCGAGGTCAACGCCCGCATCGCGCTGGGCGGTTCCTGACTCCCACATGGACGGACAGCCCCGCTTCGCCGCGTTCACCGACGAAAGAAACTGGTGCGGCGGCTTCTACGAACTGGACATCGAACTCGGCGCGCCCGACGACGCGCGGCTCGAACGGGCCTTGTCGGCGCTTTGCCAGGTCAGCGGTGTCGAACGCTGGTACGCCAGTAAGGACCGCGAACCGGCCGACCAGACGCCCGTCCCCGTCACGCTGGCGGCCTTCGCGGAGTCCAACCACCTGTACTCGACGATCCGGCTGCCCGGCGGCGCCACGGTCGTGTGCGGTTGTTTCGTGTCCCGCGGCGAGGACGGGCCGGACCGGCTGGACTTCTACCTCCCGCTGGGCGCGCTGGCCCGCACCGACCGCCGGATCGGCGGTTTCCCGTTCGGCCCGTCAGGCGGGGAAGGCTCCCTGACCTGGCGAAATGAGCTGGACGGCTGGCTCGCCGGGCTCGCGATCGCGCTGTTCGGCCGGGTCCCGTTCCGGCTGGCCGTGCTCGGTTTCGAACCGGACGTAGTGGAATCGGCCGATCTCGCCGGCGGGCTCCCGGCCGAACGCTGGGACGGCTACGTGCTCCCCGGCGGCGACGGGCCCCGCTACGTCCCCGCCAACCGCTGAGCCCTGCCCGTTCTCGGCCGATCGGCCATCGGCGCATGACCGGTCGGCCGGTGCGCACCGGCCGAGCGGCCGATCCGCACGGGGGCCCCGAACGGCGATGCTGGTTCCAGGTCGCCGGGGTGGCGGCCGGACCGGGGTCCTGGAGGAGGACATCATGACGATCTTCACGACGATCGGCGCTTTCGCCGGACTGTTCCTGCTGGTGCTCATGGCGGTGACGCCCGCGGTGGTCGACCTCGCCCAGCGCTTCCCGGTCCGGCACCGCCGCCCCGCCGTCACCAAGGCCGCCCGCCCGGCAGCGGCGACGCGCGGCACCGTACGGGCCGCTGCCTGAACCCGCTCGACAAGCACCTTTCGAGCCGGCTCGAAACTCCCGCGCCCACACCGGAAATCCGGGTGACCGCGCGGGCTTGACGCCGCCCAGTGGACTGGTCCATTCTGCGAAAAGGCCACGATCACGTCAGCCGATCACCGCCGGTCCGGTTGCCGGGTGCGCCGCGAGCGTCGGGAAACCCTTGGCACAGCGGCAAAATCGGCGTTCTCCGGTTCCCGGCGCGGAAAGGGCGGGGGACCCATGAGCCAGGTGTCGTCGACGCGCCGGAAGATCGCGGTGTGCGCGGCGGTGCTCGCCCTCGGGGCGGGATCCGCCTGTTCCGGCGGCGAAACCGCGGTACCCGGCGGCACCGGCGGCGGGCAGGCCACGCGCGGCATCCTCGACCGCGCCCCGGTCGCCACCGAGGCCGAACTGGCCGCGAGCCCGACGGCCCAGGCAATCAAGAAGCGTGGCGAACTGCTCGTCGGCAGCGTGCTGGACACCCCGCTGCTGTCGCAGCAGAACCCGGCCACCGGCGAGGCCGAGGGTTTCGACGCGCTGTTGAGCCAGTTGCTCGCCAAGTACATCCTCGGCACCCCGGACCGCAGGATCGTCAACGGCACGCCACAGACCCGCGAAGCGCTGCTGAGCAACGGAACCGTCGACACCGTCTTCATGGCATACGGCATCAAACCGGAACGCGCCGCGAAGGTCGGCTTCGCCGGGCCGTACTTCACCTCCGGCACCGCGATCGCCACGCTCAAGAGCAGGAACGACATCACCGGTGCCGCGGACCTCAACGGCAAGAACGTCCTTGTCCTTTCCGGATCGAGCGCGGTCGACGAACTCAAGACCGTCGCGCCGGGCACCGCGAGCGTCCAGCAGTTCCCGAGTACCCAGGAGGCCGTGCAGGCCCTCGTGCAGGGCCGGGGTGACGCGTTCGCCAGCGACCTCGTCGCCCTCGCCGGTGCCGCGTACGCGGAGAACCGGATCAAGGTCGCCGATTCGCGGGTGTTCGTGCCCGAGGCCGAGGGCATCGGCATCCGGCACGGGGACGAGACGTTCAAGAAGTTCGTCAACGACTGGCTGAAGAAGATCGAGGACGCGAAGCTCTGGCACGAGGCCTATCGGGCGACCTTCGGCAAGGCGCTGCCGGACGTGCCGGAACCGCCGAGGATCGGGGACGTCCCCGGAATCTGACGCGCGCCGAGCAGAGATGAGCCCGCTGACCGAGTCCCTCGGCGAATTCGGCAGGGGTGTGCTGACCACCGTGGAGCTCGCCGGCGCCTCCTTCCTCGGCGCGGCGGCGGTGGCCGTCGTCGTGGTCACCTGCCGGATCGTCCCGGTGCGGCCGCTGCGGATGTTCGGCGCCGCCTACGTCGAGGTGTTCCAGAGCGTCCCGCTGCTGCTGTGGCTCGCGTTGGTGTTCTTCGCGCTGCCGGAGATCGGTGTCGAGTTCGGCGCGTTCGCCAGCGTCGTGCTGGCTTCCTCGCTGTACCAGGGCTCCTACTACGCCGAAGCGATCCGGTCCGGGGTGAACTCGGTACCGAGGGGACAGGCGGAGGCCGCGCGCGCACTGGGGCTGGGCACCCGGCGGCTGCTCACCGAAATCGTGCTGCCCCAGGCGTTTCGCGCCACCGTCCAGCCGCTGACCAACGTCACGATCACGCTCGTGCTGGAGACCGCGCTCGCCGCGACCGTCGGCCTGCTCGACCTGACCGAGGCGGCGAACCGGATCACCTTCCGCACCGCGGAGCCGATTCTCGTCTACACCGGCGCCGGGCTCTGCTACGCGGCGCTGGCGGTGCTGATCTCCACGATCGGCGGCAGACTGGAGCGACGGCTGGTGATCCACCGGTGAGCGACGCGCTTTTCGACGTTCCGGGCCCGAAGACGCGGCGGCGGATCAGGATCGCCACCGTGGCGTCGATCCTGCTCGGTGTCGCGGTGCTCGCGGTGGCACTGCTGAAGTTCTCGGACCACGGCCAGCTCGCGTCCGGCCGGTGGCGCCCGTTCGGCACCTGGCCGGTCCTGCGCTACCTGCTGCACGGCCTCGGCGGCACCGCGCTCGCCGCCGCGCTGTCCACCGTGCTCGCCGGGGTGTCCGGCCTGCTGCTCGCGTTCGCCAGGGTTTCCGGGCCGCGTCCGGTCGCCTTCCTCGCCAGGGCCTACCAGGAGGTGATCCGGGTACTGCCCGGCCTGCTGCTGATCTACGTCGTGCTCTTCGCGCTGCCGCCGCTCGGGGTGCGGTTGAGTCCACTGTGGATGATCGTCACGGCGATCACGGTGTACCGGGCGACGCAGTTCGGCGAGATCTTCCGTAGCGGCATCCTTTCTTTGGACCGTGGCCAGGGCGAGGCGGCGCTGGCGCTCGGGATGACCAGGACGGGCGCGCTGCGGCACGTGGTGTTCCCGCAGGCGTTGCGCCGGGTGACGCCGTCGCTGGTGGGACAGCTCGCCGGGATCGTGAAGGACACCGCGTTCGGCTACCTCGTCAGCTACGCGGATCTGGTGTTCCGCGGCAAGACCCTGGCCGCCTACAACCATCTGCTGATCCAGACCTACCTGGTGCTCACGCTCGGCTATTTCCTGGTCAACCACGCGCTTTCCCGGCTCGCGAGGCGGCTCGAAGCACGAGAACGCCGCACCGGCCGATCGACGCCCCCGAGTCAGTGACGCGCCCGGCCCGGACCACAACCGTGCGAGAGCCCCGAGCCAGTGAGGCGCGCTCCTCAAGCGCCCCAATGTGGCATTGGGTGCGTCAGACGCACCGAACGCCACATTCGCTGCGCTGGACGCACCGAACGCCACATTGGGGCGCACTGGAGTCCGCAAGGGATCCACGGAGCGCACCGGGCTGGTGACCCCCGCGCTCAGATGTCCCGAAAGCGTCGTTCGGGACGCTGATCGCCCCCAACGGCGCGTTCGGGACATCGGCCGCAGCACCGCAGGAGCCGGCCACCCACGTTCTGTCGCTGCCTGTCCGTACCGTGTTCGGCAAGGGGGCCTCGGGGTGTCCTGAATCTTCCGTTCATTCCTTCAGCGGTCCGTGAATGCCACATTGAGGGACTCAGAGTCCCTCAATGTGGCATTCACGGACCAGGGCGTCCCGCGTGGCCGGACCCCGCGCGAACTACGGCTGGAGGCTGGCGGCCGCGTAGGCGTCGGCGCCGCTGAACACGTCCTGCCCGTAGGTCACGGCCTGGTTGTAGAACAGCACCGCCCGCCACCAGCCCGCCGGTGTCGCCAGATCGTCCCCGGCCGAGCACAGGTAGCGCGCGGCGGTGAAGGCGGCGTCGTCGATGTTCTGCGGGTCCGGCTCGGCGCCGTCGCTGCTGGCGCGCGCGGCGTACTTCCGCCATGTCGTGGGCACGAACTGCATCGGGCCGACGGCGCGGTCCCAGGTCGTGTCGCCGTCCAGCTTGCCGCCGTCGCTGTCCTTGACCGCCTGCACGCCCGGCGAACCGTCGAGCGCCGGGCCGATGATCGGCTTGGTGACCCGCCCGTCCGCGCCGATCTCGGCGCCACCGAACCGGCCGTGCCGCGATTCGACCCTGCCGATCCCGGCGAGGAACGTCCACGACAGGTGACACGACGGTTTCTGTCCCGCCATCCACATCTCGGCCCGCCCGTACGCGGCGAGCACCCGCGCGGAGACCTGCGTCTTGTCCGCAACCCGCGCGGCCCAGGCGTCGAGCTCCGCCTGGTCCGAGACCTCGGGCCGGTCCGGCGGAGCCGCGAGGCCCGGCCGCGGGACGCCCTCGCCCGGCTTCGGGCGCTGCTCCTCGACGGTGAACGCGGGCTTCGGCGGCGGCTCGGCGGGCGGGCGGTCCAGCCCGACGGTCACGAGCAGCACCACCCCCGTCGCCACGAGCCCGAGCACCAGCAGCACCTTGCCGAGCGAACGCCGGGGCGGGGGAAGGTGGGGTGGCGGGAGCGGAGGGGCGGCGATCGGCTGGGTCGGTTCGGCCACCCGTTCAGGGTACGTGGCCCCCCACGCGGGGGACCCGGAAAGACACCCCCGGCAAGCCGAAGGTAAAAAATCGAGGACCGGAACGCAGCTCACATATTTCGTTACCGAACCGCGCCACACCTCGCTGACCTGCGGTTACCCTAACCTAACACCGCGCACTCCTCCCTTTTGCCCGGTTCACTGGATTAGGTAAGGCTTACCCTCTACTGGACTTACAGGTGAGCCTTACCTAAAACCGTCAAGTCGAATGCGGGACGCGAGGAGGCGGAGCGGTGTTGTTCTCGAGCGCACTGATCGGATTGCGCGAAGGTCTGGAAGCCGCGCTGGTGGTCAGCATCCTGGTCGCGTTCCTGGTCAAGACCGACCGGCGGGCCGCGCTGCGCTGGGTGTGGCCGGGGATCGGCGCGGCGGTGCTGCTGAGCGTCGCGGTCGGCGCGATCCTCACCTACACCACCGCGCAGCTGAGCTTCGAGCACCAGGAGCTGCTCGGCGGCAGCCTGTCCATCGTCGCGGTCGTGTTCGTCACCGCGATGATCTTCTGGATGCGCAAGGCTTCCCGCAGCATCGCCGCGGAACTGCGCGGGAGAATGGACGAGGCGCTCAAGGTCGGCCCGCTCGCCGTGCTGGTGCTGTCGTTCCTCGCCGTCGGGCGCGAGGGCCTGGAAACCGCGGTGTTCTTCTACTCCGCCGTGCAGACCGCGCAGTCGGACACCGTCCAGCCGCTGATCGGGTTCGCGATCGGCATCGCCGCCGCGATCGTGCTGGCCTATCTGCTCTACCGCGGCGCGGTGCGGTTCGACCTCGGCAAGTTCTTCCTGATCACCGGCGTCCTGCTGGTGTTCGTCGCCGCCGGGGTCCTCGGCTACGGCCTGCACGACCTGCAGGAGGCCGGTTTCCTGCCCGGCATCGGCACGCTCGCGTTCGACGCGTCGAACGCGCTGCCCGAGACGTCCTGGTACGGCGCGCTGCTCAAGGGGATCTTCAACTACTCGCAGCAGACGACCGTGCTGCAGGCCGTCGCCTGGGCCGCCTACGTCGTCATCGTGCTGCCCCTGTTCCTCAGGCCGGTCAAGGCCGGCAAGAAGACCGCCCCGGCGTCCGCCGTGGCCACCGCTAAGGAGTGACCGTGCGCAACACCCGACGATTCCCGCTGGCCGTACTCGGTGCCGGTGTCCTGGTGGCACTCACCGCCTGCGGCGGCAAGGAGGACACCGCGGGCGCCGCCGGCCCGATCAGGGTGGAGGCCACCGACACCGCGTGCACGGTGTCGGCGAACAAGGCAGGCGCCGGGAACCTGACCTTCGAGGTCACCAACAAGGGCACCAAGGTCACCGAGTTCTACCTCTACGCCGAGGGCGACCGGATCATGGGCGAGGTCGAGAACATCGCGCCGGGCCTGAACCGCAAGCTGATCGTCGAGGTCGCCGACGCGGGCAAGTACCAGGCGGCCTGCAAGCCGGGGATGACCGGCAACGGCATCCGCACCGACTTCACCGTCACCGGCGGCGCCCCGAAGCAGGGCGACACGAACGCCCTCAAGGCACAGGCCACCAAGAGCTACGCGGACTACGTCGCTAACAACGCCGCCGCGCTGGAAGAGGGCACGACCAAGTTCGTCAACGCGGTCAAGGCGGGCAAGGTCGACGAGGCGAAGACCGCGTACGCGTCGACGCGGGTCTTCTACGAGCGGATCGAGCCGGTGGCCGAGAAGTTCGGCGACCTCGACCCGGCGATCGACGCCCGCGAGGCCGATGTCGAGGAAGGCAAGCAGTTCACCGGCTTCCACCGGCTGGAGAAGGATCTGTGGAAGTCCGGCCTGCAGCCCGACAGCGGGGCCATCGCCGACAAGCTGCTCACCGACGTCAAGGATCTGATCGGCAAGACCAAGGGACTGCAGCTGACCGCGCTCGACCTCGCCAACGGCGCGAAGGAGCTGCTCGACGAGGTCGCGACGAAGAAGATCTCCGGCGAGGAGGAGACCTTCTCGCACACCGACCTCTGGGACTTCCAGGCCAATGTGGACGGTTCGAAGGCGGCGATCAACGCGCTGCGCCCGATCCTGCAGCAGAATGACGCCGCGCTGCTGGCCACTTTGGACAAGGAGTTCGGGAACGTGCAGAAGCAGCTCGACGAGCAGCGCAGCGGGGACGGGTTCCGGTCCTACACCGAGCTCGCCAAGGACAAGGTCAAGCAGTTCGCCTCGGCGGTGGACGCGCTGAGCGAGCCGCTGAGCAAGGTCGCGGAGGTCGTGTCACGGTGACACCACAAACGGGGACTGACGACGGCGCCGTCTCTCGTCGCAGGCTGTTCGGCCTGGCGGGAGCGGGCGCCGCCCTGGCGGGAGCCGGGGTGGCCGCGGGAATCGGAATCGACAGGCTGGGCGGGGAGAACACCGCGCAGGCGGCGGTCACCACCGTGGACTTCCACGGCGCGCACCAGGCGGGCATCGTCACGCCGACGCAGCAGAACCTGCACTTCGCCGCGCTCAATGTGACCACAAAGGACCGTGCGAAGCTGGTCAAACTGCTGCGTACGTGGACCGAGGCCGCGCGCCGGATGACCGCGGGCCAGGAGGTCGTCGCGAACGGCGCCATCGGTGGCGGCGCCGAGGCCCCGCCGGGAGACACCGGCGAAGCGCTCGACCTGCCCGCGTCCTCGCTCACCCTGACCGTCGGCTTCGGGCCGTCGCTGTTCGACGACCGGTTCGGCCTCGCGGCGAAACGTCCCGAGCAGCTGATCGACCTGCCGTTGTTCCCTAAGGACAAGCTCGACCCGGCCCGCGGCGGCGGCGACCTGTGCGTCCAGGCGTGTGCGAACGACCCGCAGGTCGCCGTGCACGCGGTGCGCAACCTCGTCCGGCTCGGGTTCGGCGTCACCGAGGTCCGCTGGTCGCAGCTCGGGTTCGGCCGCAGTTCCTCGACCTCGCGGACGCAGACCACGCCGCGGAACCTGTTCGGCTTCAAGGACGGCACGAACAACATCAAGGCCGAGGACACCGACGTGCTGCGCGAGCAGGTGTGGGCCGACGCCGCGGACGGCCAGCCCTGGATGGCGGGCGGCACCTACCTGGTGGCGCGCCGGATCCGGATGCACATCGAGACCTGGGACCGGGAGCGGCTCACCGGCCAGGAGGAGATCATCGGGCGCAAGAAGGGCGACGGCGCGGCGCTCGGGCAGGCCGCCGAGTTCGACCCGGTCGACCTGCACGTCGGCGGGAAGGACGGGAAGCCGCTGATCCCCGAGGACTCGCACATCCGGCTCGCGTCGCACGAGACGTTGAACGGGGCGCGGATCCTGCGTCGCGGCTACAACTTCGTCGACGGCTCGGACGGCGTCGGGCATCTGGAGGCCGGTCTGTTCTTCCTGGCGTTCAACCGGGACAGCCGCAGGCAGTTCGTCCCGATGCAGCAGGCTTTGTCCACAAAGGACGCGATGATGGAGTACATCCAGCACACCGGCTCGGCACACTTCGCCATCCCGCCCGGCGTGTCGGAGAAGGGCTACTGGGGCGAGGGGCTGTTCGGGTGACGGCTTGACTTCAAGGGAACTTGAAGTTGGAGGCTGACCACATGTTCACCGAAGCCGAAATCGAGTACCTGACCACCCAGCCGCTCGGCCGCATCGCGACCGCGCAGCCGGACGGCACGTTGCAGGTCAGCCCGGTCGCCTTCACCTGGAATCCCGAGGCGAAGACGATCGACGTCACCGGCTACAACCTGACGAAGAGCCGGAAGTACCGCAACGTCGCGGCCAACGGCCAGGTCGCGTTCGTGGTCGACGACCGGCCGTCACTGGAGCCGATGCGCGTCCGCTGCCTGGAGATCCGCGGCCGCGGCGAGGTGGTCCCCGGCGCGTTCACCCCGGACGGCCACCTCGACGGCGCGGTGATCCGCATCCACCCGACGCGGATCATCAGCCTTGGCGTCGACGACGGGGACCACGATCCGCTCGACCTCGTCCCGAACAACCGCGACGTCTAGGCCCGCGCCGCCCAGCGGCCCTCGTGCCTGCTGATCCGCACCGGGTGATCGAAGCATTTGCTCACCTGGTCGGTGGTCAGCACGTCGTCGACGGCACCCGAGGCCAGGCAGCGCCCTTCCCGCAGCAGCAACGCGTGGGTGGTGGTCGCGGGCAGCTCTTCGAGGTGGTGGGTGACCAGCACGGTCGCCAGTGCCGGATGCTCACCGCGCAGCCGGTCGATGGCGGTCAGCAACTGTTCGCGGGCCGCGAGGTCGAGCCCGGTCGCGGGTTCGTCGAGCAGCAGGAGCCGAGGCTCGGGCATGAGCGCGCGGGCGATCAGCGCCCTGCCGCGCTCGCCCTGGGAAAGGACCGGCCAGGGGGTAGCGGCGCGCCGGTCCAGGCCGAGCAGGCCGATGAGCGCGTCCGCGTGCTCGGCCTGCTCGGCCGAGGGCGCCCAGCGCGGGACGAGCTCGGTGGTGTTGGTCAGCCCGGTGAGCACCACTTCCCTTACGGTCAGCGGGGTCCGCAGTGGATGCCGGGGATTGACGTGCCCGAGGTACGAGCGCAGCTCGCGCATGTCGACCCGGCCGAGCCGGTGGCCCAGCACCTCGACGACGCCCCGCGTCGGATGCGCGACGGCGCCCGCGAGGCTCAGCAGCGTGCTCTTGCCCGCGCCGTTGGCGCCGAGCAGTGCCCAGTGCTCCCCCGCTTCGACGGTCAGCGAGACGCTGTCGAGCAGGTAGTTTCCGTCGCGGACGAAATCGACGTCGTCGATCCGCAGCACGGCGGTCATTGATCATCCCCTTGTTGCGAGCGGAGAAAGTTCATTATCGAGTCCACATTGGACACCGTGGCCGCGATCGCGGCCTCCGGGTCGCGGTGTTCGAGCGCGGTCAGCAGCTCGGCGTGGGCACACGACTGATCGGGAAGGCCCGCCTCGTGGGCAACCATGTCGATCAGCGCTTCGCGCAGGCGGGGCCGGACGGAGTCGAAAAGACCCAGCAGCACGGCGTTTCCGGACAGTTCGACGACGCGGCGGTGGAATTCGAGGTCGGCGTCGACGAACGCGGCCGGGCCGCCGCCGAGGTGTTCCTGCCGTCCGGCCAGCCGTGCCGCCAGCCCGGCGACGTCCTCGCGCCGGATGCGCCGCGCGGCGAGCCGGGCGGCCTCGACCTCCAGCGCGCGCCGGACCTCGTGCAGTTCCAGCAGCTCCGCGCGGCGCAGCATCCGGCCGACGTCGACCGGGATCTCCCGCGCGGCGAAGGTGCCCGCGCCGTGCCGGACCTCGACCCAGCCGTCGTGGGCGAGCAGCCGGATCGCCTCCCGCACCGACGACCGGCCGACGCCGAGCTCGGCCGCGAGCCGGACCTCGTTCGGCAGCCGCCCGCCCGCGCCCCAGCGCTGCTCACGCAGCATCTCGCGCAGCAGGCGTTCGACCTGGGGCACCACCGGCCCGTGCGTCAGTCCCGCCATCTCGCCTCCCGTATCCGCCCGGGCCCATGCGCCCCAATGTGGCGTTCGGTGCGTCCAACGCACCGAACGCCACATTCGCTGCCGATTCAAGACCGGACGCGCAGCGTCTCCGTTGAGGGTGGTGGCGGGGGCAAGGGTGGAGCACCCAATGCCACATTGGGGCGCTCGACCGCGCGCCGTCGGCCGTTGTCGGAGACGAGCCTAACAGAAGTCCTCAGACGTCTGAGGAGTGGCGGCTACCTGCGTGTATCCGGGATGAGGCCGTTCATCGGGTCGCCGTGACAGGTGAGCAGCGCCTGCCGCTGCGCCAGGATCCAGGCCCGCTGTTCCGGCTCCGGACGCGCACGCAGCGCGTTCCAGGCCGTTTCGGCGGTCGGTGCGCCACTGACGAGCGAGTAGGACTTCCAGTCCGGCCGCTGGTCCCCGGTGAGCCAGGCGGCGGCGACGGCGCGCGCGGCCTCTTCCCGCAGCCAGTCGCCGTACTTTTCGTTGCACGCGGGCACGCCCGCCCCGGCGACCAGCGCCTTGGTCAGGTCGGCCGGGGACCGGCGCTTGGCCTGAAAGCTCTCGAACTCGGTGAAGACCGTGCCGGGGGCACGCTCCTCCGGCACGCCGCCGTACCCCGCGGGCGCGCTCGACTCCACCACCCTGGTCGGCGCGTCCGGCAGTTTCGCCAGCAGTCCCAGTGCTTCCCGGCCGGAGACCGCCAGTTCGGCGAGCTTGTCCTGGTGCAGCCGCGTCACGCAGACGGGCCCGTCGCACACCAGCTCGGCGGCGGCCCGGTCGAGGACCAGGTTGTCGTGCGGCGAGGCCGGGAACAGCGGGATCGCGATCAGCGCGCCGAGCGCGATCGGCGCGAACGCGAGGAGCCTTGCCCGGACCGATTTCACCGCCAGCAACAGGAAACCGGTGACGGCGACGCCGAGGAACCACAACGTCTGTCCGATGTCGACAGAGGCGGCGGTGGTGGCGAAGACGCTTCGCAGGTTCTCGAACGCCGGTGCCAGCAGGGACACGCGGTTGGGCAGGAACCCTTCGCCGAAGGCGCTGTTCATCATCGACAGGTACATCGCCACCACGGCCACGAAGGACGCGATCGCGGCGACCGGCGCGATGACCGGAAAGGGCAGCGCGCGGCCGATGCCGAGACCGAGACAGGCCGAGGCGATGACCGACAGCCCGCCGACGAGGAAGACCGGGAGCCAGGCGAGCGAGAAGTACTCACCACCGGCGATGGCCTGCACCGCGGCGATGCCGAACACCACCGTGTAAGCGAGGAACGAAAGCCCGGCGAACACTCCGGCCAGTTTCGCCGCGCGATGCCAGGCGGGCCGCGAAGCCGTGCCGAAGAGTTCTTCGGTCCCGGACCGCTTGTCCCGCATGCCCTGGATCGTCCCGGCGCCGATGACGACCGGGATCAGGAACACCAGCAGCATCCGGGTCCACAGGGCGGACGGGACCCAGTCCTCGCCCCAGGGAGCCGGTGCCTTCCGGATCGGGCCGCTCAGCCCGTACAGATAGAAGATCGCGATGGCGAGGAGGACGAGAGCCGTCCACGGCGCGATCGTGCGGCGCAGCTCGATGCGCAGAACGCTCACCAGTTTCCCTTTCCCTTGCCGAGGATCGCGGAGTAGCCGCGCTCGATCGGGCTGTCGCCGATGTCGTCGGGCCCGCCCGCGGCGACGAGCTCCGCGGGGGTGCCCTGGAAGACACGGTTGCCCTTGGCGAACAGGACGACGTCGGTGCAGGCCGCCGCGACGTCCTCGACGAGGTGGGTCGAGACGACGACGCAGGCGTCGCGGCCGATCTCCTGGAGGAGTTCGCGGAACCGGACGCGCTGCAACGGGTCGAGGCCCGCGGTCGGTTCGTCGAGCAGCAGGATGTCCGGGTCGTTCACGATCGCCTGCGCGATGCCCGCCCGCCGCACCATGCCGCCGGACAGCGTTTTCATCCGGTCGTCGGCGCGGTCGGTGAGGCCGACGCGGTCGATCGCGCGTTGCACGGCGCCCGGGATGTCCTTTTTGGACATGTCCTTGAGCCAGGCGAGGTATTCGACGAACTCGCGCACGGTGAAGTGCTTGTAGAAGCCGAAGTCCTGGGGAAGGTAGCCGATCCGGCGACGGAGGCCGCGTTGGTCGATGCGTCCCCCGATCGACGCACCGAGCAACACCAGCCTGCCGCCTGCCGGCCGGAGCACCGTCGCCAGTGCCCTGATCAGCGTGGTCTTCCCGGCCCCGTTCGGGCCGAGCAGACCGTGTACTCCCACGCCCAGCGTGAGATCCAGTCCGTCGACGGCGAGCTTGCGCCTGCCGACCCTGACCTGGAGTCCCTCGGCGTGGATCTCCTGCGCGTAGGTCGCCGGAGCGACTTCCGCGGCACTCACCGGGCGCATCCCATCTTCCCCTCTGGTTACCAGCGCCGCGCGCTGAGTCGGGTGAAAGCACCGCGCCGCAGCACGACGATGACGGCCGTGACGGCCAGGACCGTGGCCCACAGCGGCACCCATTGCTCGCCGAGCAGGGACGCCTCGCGCTGGAAGGCCACCGTCGGCAGGACCACGATGGCGGCCCAAAGGCCGATCAGCGTGTACGCCGCCCGCGCCATGCCGATGATCCCGCCGAGCGCCAGCGTCCCGGAGGTGAAGGCCAGGCCGGGCAGCAGGGTCATCGCGATGGCGCTCCCGGTCAGCCACTGGGCGATCAGGAGCAGCGGGAACACCACGGCCAGCACCGCGGTCGTCCGCCTGAGCACCAGGTACAGGCCCGCCTTCGGGGTGGCGGCGATCAGCTCGTAGGCCGGGTCGACGCCCCGGGTCCACGCGGCCGCGACCCCGAGCACCGGCAGGACCGGCGCGCAGAGCCGCACGAACGAGATCCCGCCGTCGCCGCGCCACATCCGGTCCATGGCCACGGCCGCGACGATCACCAACAGGGCCATCAGCAGCCACGGCAGCATCACCGGGGTCACCCAGGTGCGCAGCCAGGCCGCCCGGCGGCGTGGCGCGGGCGCCGTCTGCGCGAGTTCGGGTTCCAGCCGGGTCCAGACGCTCTCCAGCGCCGAGAGTGTTCCCGGGGTGTCGACCTCGGCCAGCGCGCCCCGGCAGGCGGCGCAGGTTTCGAGGTGGGATTCCAGTGCCCAGACGACGTCGTCGGCGAGGTCTTCGCCGCGGACGTATCTGGTGATCAGTGCGGCCGACGCGTGTTCGGCGTTCATGACATGGCCTCCCGCATGGCGATCCGCGCCCTGCGTGCACGGGTTTTGACGGTTCCTTCCGGCAGTCCGAGCAGGATCGACGTCTCCCGGACGGTCAGCCCGTCCAGGACCATCGCCTGCAGTACGGCGCGGAGTTCGGGGGCGAGGCGGCGCAGCGCGTCGCCGACCTCGTCGCCGACCGTGGTGGCCAGCGCTTCCTCCTCCGCCGCCGGCGCGAGTTCGGCTGCCATCATCTCGGGTGGCGGCTGGGCGTGGTGCGCCCGGCGGCGGAAGGCGTCGACGAGGCGGCGCGCGGCGATGGTCCAGACCCAGCCGACGGCGCTGCCGCCGGTCACGCTGCCCGCGAACGATCCGGCGGCACGCCACACCGCGAGGTAGGTGTCCTGGAGGACGTCGGCGACGACCTGCTCGTCGGCGCACCGGCGCCGCAGGCGCACGATGAGCCACGGCGAGGTGCGGCGGTAGAACTCCTCGAACGCCGTCCGGTCACCTTTGGCGGTGAGCCGGATCAGCTTCTCCTCGTCCAGCTCGCCGAGTGCACGCTTCACATCAGGCAAGACGCCGGGATCCGGCGCGAGGTTCTCACCCGGACGTGTGCTCCGTCACAGCGCCGCGGGGATGCGTAGGCTCCGCCCATGACCACTTCCGATCTCGTGTCGACGTTCGCGCCCACCGGTACCCTGCGCGCCTCGATCAACCTGGGCAACCCGATCCTCGCGGGCCGGGACGCGAGCGGCGCGCCTGCCGGGGTGTCGGTGGACCTGGCCCGCGAGTTCGGCGCGCGGCTCGGGGTGGATGTCGAGCTCGTGGTGTTCGAGAAGGCGGCGGCCTCGGTCGAGGCGGTACGCGGTGAGCAGGCGGACCTCGGGTTCTTCGCGATCGACCCGGCGCGGAGCGAGGGGCTGCTGTTCACCGCGCCGTACGTGCTCATCGAGGGTGCGTATCTGGTGCCGGACTCGTCGCCGCTGACCGAGAACGCGCAGGTCGACGCCGCCGGGCAGCGGATATCGGTCGGCTCCGGGAGCGCGTACGACCTGTTCCTGACGCGGGAGATCCGGCACGCGGAGATCGTCCGGCTCCCGGGCGCGGCGGGTGCGCTGGCCGCGCTGCGCGAGGGGACGGTCGAGGTGGCGGCGGGGATTCGCCAGGTGCTGGAGGGAGAAGCCGGCCGGTCGCCGGAGGTCCGGGTGCTGCCGGGCCGGTTCATGGTGATCCAGCAGGCGATGGGGACGCCGTCGGGACGCGGTGCCAAGGCACAGGCGGTGCTGGCCGGGTTCGTGGAGGAGATGAAGGCGAGCGGTTTCGTGGCGGAGGCGTTACGGCGGCACGGCGTCGAGGGCGCCATCGTCGCCCCACCCGCGTGAGCACCGGCTCCGCGCTCTCCTGACCGTGCCGTCTGTCCGGTGTGGACGGTGCAAGTCCGTGAATGCCACATTGAGGGACTCTGATTCCCTCAATGTGGCATTCACGGACCACTCAGGCGGAGGGCCAGAACTTGCGCCAGCCGTCGGCTTCCAGGGTGGCCGGTTCGAGTCCGGCGGCGCGGGCGGCCTGTTCGGCGGCGCGGACGTCCTTGGCGAACTGTTTCGCCAGCGCGCGTAGTTCGCCTTCCGGGTCGATCCCGGCGCGGCGGGCGGTGGCGGCGACGCGGAAGAGCTGTGCGGCGGTGTCGCCGCCCTGTGGGAAGAGGTCGAGCGGGATGCCCGCGCGTCCGGTCCGCTGGCCGAGCTTGCCCGCGAGGGCGGTGGCGGGCTGGCCGAGCGCCACGCCGTCCACAATGGACTCACGGCGCTTTTCGGCCTGCTTCAGCTCTTCCCACTTGACCTGCTGGTGCTCGGCACTCTCCACCTTGGGGCCGTCGCCGAAGATGTGTGGGTGACGACCGACGAGCTTGTCGACGAGCCCGCGCGCGACGTCGTCGATGTCGAACGGGTCGTCCCCGTGCTCGGCGGCGACACGCGCGTGGAACAGCACCTGCAACAGCACGTCGCCGAGCTCCTCGCGCAGCGCCGTCCGGTCGCCTTCCTCGATGGCGTCGAGCAGTTCGTAGGTTTCCTCGACCAGGTACTGCACCAGCGACTCGTGGGTCTGCACCGCGTCCCACGGGCAGCCGCCCGGCGAACGCAGGCGATCGAACACCTCGACGGCCTCGGCCAGTGGCGGCACCGGCGTCTCGATCACCTCCGCCCCGGCCGCGACCAGCGCCGCCGCGGCCGGTTCGGCGCGCGACGCGGTGATCAGGACGATGCCGCGCGCGCCGGGCGCCTCCGCCACGGACGGCACGCCGAAGGCGGCGGGGTCGACATCGGAAGCCGCGTACACGGCCTGGGAACGCAGGAACGGGAGCGCGGCGGCCGGGAGTGTCGCCCCGCGGGCGACCACGACGACCGACGTCGTCACTGCTGCACGGTGGCGGCACCGTGCGGGAGCAGGACGACTCCCTTGGTGGCCGCCTCGTTCGGCGCGAGATCCATGCTCACAACATCCCACACGCCGTAGCGCGGGTTGACACGCAGGTCGAGCTGGCCGAGGTACGGGGCGAGCAGGCTGCGCCCGAACGCCGAGAGCAGCGCGGGGGTGGGCTGGACGCTCTGGTCGACCGACTGCGGCTTGTCGGTCTCGCGCTGCCGCACGACGAGGACGGCCCAGCCCGTGACGCTGCTCGGGCTGGTCTGCACCGCGATGACGCTGCCGACCGGAGCTCCGAACAGGGCCGACAGCGGCGTGCCCGCGTACTGCAACGCGACGAACTTGTCGGAGCCGGACTTGGTGCCGTTCGCCTGCTTCTCCCTGGTGAAGACCGCGCGCGCGGCGGCGGGGTCGGCGGCGACCTCCTTGGCCACCGCGACGGCCCGCGCGCGGGCCGCGTCCGCGGTCATTTCGCGGTCGACGACCGGGAGCGCGAAGTCCGCCGTGATCGCCATCTTCGGCAGGTACTTCACCGCGAGCTGCTGGAGAAGATAGTTGTCGGTGAGCGCCTCGCGGTGGTCACGGACGCGGCTGACCACGTCCCCCACGGCGGAGGAGGGGTCCTGGGCCTCCGGGGCGGCGGGGCCGGCCAGCGGATCCCGTTGCAGCGCCTTGGCGACCTCCGTCTCGTCGACGGTCAGGCCCTCCTGCTTGGCGGCCTTGGTGATCAGCTCGTGCACGACGAGCTGGCGGACCACCTCGCGCCCGAGCAGATCCGCCTTGTGCTGGCTCGCCAGCTGCTGGGCGACCGGCTGTTCCCGGACCGCCTTGTCGATCAGGTTCTGCACCTGGTCGATCGAGGTCGACCGGTCACCGACGATCACCGCCGCGCCGACCTGGCTCGGCCCGGCACCGCACCCGGTGAGCAGGAGTGCGCCGGCAAGGACAGCGATCAGCCCGCGAGGGCGCCCCATGATCCGCATCACAGGCACACCCTCTCACACGACACCGACAACGAGAACCGGGTCATGCGCGAGTTCGTGCGTGTCGTGCCCTTCCGTTACCAATCCGGGGGTCCCGGAAAAGGGACTCGCGCGGCCGGGTCACCAGCAAGGACAGTTCTCCACGGGGCCCGCCGGACGAGCGGCGCGGCCGGCGGGCCCCTTCCGTCTTTTGGCCGATGGGCGGGCACCTTCGGCGGCGTAGCCTCGGTTCATGGACCACTGGCTCACCATCGAAGTACTCGACGGGACGTTCCCGGCGAGTGACTGGCGCCGGTCCCTGGGTGACCACCTCACGGAAGCCGCCATCACGAACGGCGCCGAACACTGGACGTGGCACCAGCATCACTGGGGCGTACTTCTCGAAATCGAATTCGCCGACGACGAACGACGTGACCGCTTCCGGCGTTTGCCCGCGGTGACCGCGGCACTCGACGCCGTGCCGGACCCCGAACGCGGCCTGCTCGTCTATCCGGGGCGTGGCGGTGGCTCGGGCTCACGGGTCCCGCGCGGGCCGCGGCCGTTGCCGATGGCGGGCGCGGGTGCGCTGCCCGTGCCGCAGGAGGAGCGGTACACCCTGCTGGCGGAATCGGAACCGCCGGTCACGCAGGGCGTGTAAGCGAGTTCTCCGGCGGGGCGCACCCCGCCGGAGAATCAAGCCGGTGCCGGGCTTTTCGTCAGGTGCGTCAGGAGTTTCGCGCACCAGTCGAGCAGGGCTTCGTCGCGCAGCATCGGCGCGCCGATGCGACCGCCCGCCGGGCCCTCGGTCGGCTTCGGCACCGACACGGTGTTCGTGACGGCCTTGTACACCGCCTTCGGATAAAGGCGCTTCAGCCGCACCAGCTGCGAATCCAGCAACGGCAGGGGCGCGAACCGGATGGTGTTGCCCTGCACGGCCACCTCGGTCACGCCCGCGGCGCGGCAGGTGTGGCGGAACGCCGCGACGGCAAGGAGTCGCTGTACCGGGGCGGGCGGCTGGCCGTAGCGGTCGACGAGTTCCTCGCGGACCGCGTCGAGCCCTTCGGTGTCCGGGGCGGCGGCGATCTTGCGGTAGGCCTCCAGCCGCAGCCGCTCGCCGGGCACGTAGTCGTGCGGGATGTGCGCGTCCACCGGGAGGTCGACGCGGACCTCGGCCAGCTCCTCCTCTTCGGAGGGCTCCGCGCCCGCGTGTTTGCGGAACGCCTCGACCGCCTCGCCGACGAGGCGCACGTACAGGTCGAAGCCGACGCCCGCGATGTGCCCGGACTGCTCGGCGCCGAGGATGTTGCCCGCGCCGCGGATCTCCAGGTCCTTCATCGCGACGGCCATGCCAGCGCCGAGTTCGGTGTTCTGCGCGATGGTGGCGAGCCGGTCGTGCGCGGTCTCGGTGAGCGGTGCCTCCGGCGGGTACAGGAAGTACGCGTACCCGCGCTCGCGGCCACGTCCGACGCGGCCGCGTAGCTGGTGCAGCTGGGCGAGGCCGAGCAGGTCGCCGCGCTCGACGAGCAGGGTGTTGGCGTTGGAGATGTCGAGCCCGGTTTCGACGATCGTGGTGCACACGAGGACGTCGTACTCGTTCTCCCAGAAGCCCTGGATGATCTTTTCGAGCTTCTCCTCGTTCATCTGGCCGTGCGCGGTGACGACGCGGGCCTCCGGCACCAGCTCGCGGATGCGCTTGGCGGCCTTCTCGATCGAGGAAACCCTGTTGTGGACGTAGAAAACCTGGCCGTCACGCAGCAGCTCGCGCCGGATCGCGGCGCCGACCTGCTTGTCGTCGTAGGCGCCGACGTAGGTGAGGATCGGGTGCCGGTCCTCGGGCGGGGTGAGGATCGTGGACATCTCGCGGATGCCCGCCATGGACATCTCCAGCGTGCGCGGGATCGGCGTCGCGGACATGGTGAGCACGTCGACGTGGGTGCGCAGCGCCTTGATGTGTTCCTTGTGCTCGACGCCGAACCGCTGCTCCTCGTCGACGATCACGAGGCCGAGGTCCTTGTAGCGGATCCCGGTCTGCAGCAGGCGGTGCGTGCCGATGACGATGTCGATCTCGCCGGCGGCGAGCTGTTCGAGGATCGCGTCGGACTCGGTCTTGCTGGTGAACCGGGACAGCCCCTTGATGGTGACCGGGAACGAGCGCATGCGTTCGATGAACGTGCTGAGGTGCTGCTGGGCGAGCAGCGTGGTCGGTACGAGCACGGCGACCTGCTTGCCGTCCTGCACCGCCTTGAACGCGGCGCGCACGGCGATCTCGGTTTTGCCGTAGCCGACGTCGCCGCAGATGACGCGGTCCATCGGGACGCCGCGCTCCATGTCCGACTTGACCTCGTCGATGGCGGCGAGCTGGTCCTTGGTCTCGGTGAACGGGAAGGCGTCCTCCAGCTCGGACTGCCAGGGGGTGTCGGCCCCGAACGCGTGGCCGGGCGCGGCCTGGCGGGCGGCGTAGAGCTGGACCAGCTCGGCGGCGATCTCCTTGACCGCCTTTTTGGCCTTGGCCTTGGTGTTCTTCCAGTCGGAGCCGCCGAGCTTGTTGAGCGTGGGCAGTTCGCCGCCGACGTAGCGGGAGACCTCGTCGAGCTGGTCGGTGGGCACGAACAGCCGGTCGCCGGGCTGGCCGCGCTTGGAGGAGGCGTACTCCAGCAGCAGGTACTCGCGGGTGGCGCCCGCGACGGTGCGCTGCACCATCTCGACGAACCGGCCGATGCCGTGCTGGTCGTGCACGACGTAGTCGCCCTGCCGGAGCGCGAGCGGGTCGACCGCGTTGCGCCGCCGGGACGGCATCTTGGTGTTGAGGTCCTTTGTGGACTGACCGGCGGTGGCGCCGCGCCCGGTGAGGTCCGACTCGGACAACACGACGAGCGCGCGTTCCGGGGAGACGAACCCCTCGGCGAGACCGCCGCAGGTGACCGTGACGAGGCCCGCCGCGGGTGTCTCGGCGAGGCCCTCGGTGGCGAGCGTCGCGGGGATCTCGGCGGCGGACAGCTGCTCGACGGCGCGGGCGGCGGTGCCGTGCCCGGCGACGACGAGGACGGCCGTGCCACCGGACGCGACGTGCGCGCGCAGATCCGTCATCGCGCGTTCCAGCTCGCCTCGGTAGCCGGGGGCCGGCTCGATCGCGACCCGGTAGACATCCGGGTCCTCGCTGGTCAGCTGGGTGAGCGTCCACCAGGGGCGCTTGGTCTCCTGTGCGTGCTTGGCGATCTCGGCGAGGTCGCGGTAGGCCGAGGCGCCGAGGTCGATCGGGGCCTGGCCGCCCGCGGCGGCGGTGGTCCAGGAGGCCTCCAGGAACTCCTGGCCGGTGCGGACGAGATCCGCGGCGCGGGCCCGGATCTTCTCCGGGTCCGCCAGCAGGACGTGGGTGCCCGCGGGCATCGCGTCGGTGAGCAGCTCCAGATCGCCCTCGCAGAGGACGGGGATGAGCGCCTCCATGCCCTCGACCGGGATGCCGCCGGCGAGCTTGGTGAGCATTTCGGCGAGGTGTGCGTCGGCCTCGTAGGTCGTGGCCAGTTCGGCGGCCTTGGCCTTGACCGGTTCGGTGAGCAGCAGCTCGCGGCAGGGCGGCGCGCTGACGTGGGTGATCTCGCCGGGCAGGGACCGCTGGTCGGAGACCGCGAACGCGCGGATCTCGCTGACCTCGTCGCCCCAGAACTCGACGCGGACGGGATGCTGCGCGGTGGGCCCGAACAGGTCGAGGATGCCGCCGCGGACGGCGAACTCACCGCGCTTCTCGACCATGTCGACGCGGGTGTAGGCGAGCTCGACCAGCCTTTCGAGCAGGCCCTCGAAGTCGTGTTCCTCGCCGACCGTGAGGTCGATCGGCATGAGCGCGCCGAGGCCGGGGGCCATCGGCTGAATGAGGCTGCGGACCGTCGCGACGACGACGCGGAGCCGCTCGTCGCCGGTGGCGAGGCGGTGCAGCACCTCGAGACGGCGGCCGACGGTGTCCGCGCGCGGGGACAGCCGCTCGTGCGGCAGCGTCTCCCACGAGGGGAAGTCGGCGACGGCCCCGGGGCCGAGCAGCGCGCCGAGCGCGGCGGTCAGCTCGTCGGCCTCGCGGCCGGTGGCCGTCACCGCGAGGACGGGACGGCCCGCCTCGCCGCCGTCTCCGGTGGCCAGCGTGGCGGCGACGAGCTGGCGCGCCGCCGTCGGGCCCTGGAGCTCGAGCAGCGGGGCGCCGGCGCGCTCGGCCACCCCGCGCAGGGCCGGGTCGGGAAGGATGGTGTGGAGGAGTCCGGACAGTGGAGCGTCGGTCACCGTTCCAGCCTACGTGCCACCCCCGACAAGGCGGCGGACACCGCCGACTCTCCCGCGCACATCGCCTGCTCATCGCCCAGGTGGGCTGCGGGTGGGTGCCGCGGGATGGGCTGCGGGGACGGGCTGCTGGGCCAGGGGTGGCCGTGCGGGTGCCCATGCCGGGACAACGCGGGCGCCCGTACGCGGCATGTCTCCCCGCGTCGTCGACCGCCTGGCGACCGAGTCACCGAACGAATCTCCCGGACGAATCTCCGGGCAAGTCACCGAACGAATCTCCGGCGAATCTTCGAACAAGCCGAGCGGACCGCTCCATCGGGGTAGGCAGCCCCCTCCCGTCCCGGGGGCACCCCTCCAACCAGCCTATCGGGACCCTGGGGCTCGAAGGGGTGACGCGGGAAATCTGTGGACAACGGGAGCGGTTGTGGACAACCCGCCTCGGGTGCACGGCGAGTCCGTCAATGCCACATTGAGGGACTCTGAGTCCCTCAATGTGGCATTCACGGACCGTCGGCGGTGGTGCGGTGTCGCGAACGGAGCGTTGGGGACGGTGAGCGATGCTGTTGGCTTTCCCCGGGACAAGTTGGGTGCTGAAGGACGCTTTCAGTGCGTTGGCCGCGCTGAAGGACGCTTTCAGTGCACTGAGCGCACCGATGGCGTCCTTCAGCACACCCGGCCGCCAGAACACGCCACCAGCGTCGTTGAGCGTCGCGAACGGACCGTTCGGGACACCGCGACACCGCCGCACCCGCCGCGCCTACCGCACCCACCACACAGGCCGCATCGGGAAGTCCTTTGTGGACGTCAGCCGGACACCGACGCGCCCGCCCGGCCCAGCAGGATCTCCACGCTCGCCCACAGCACCGCGGCGCACACGCTCCCCGCGACGAACCGCCGGTACGGCATCGCCGCCGACCCCGCGACACGCGGCACCAGTGTCCGCACGCCCGCGAGGCAGCGTCCGGCGATCACCGCCGGGACGCCGTAGCGGGCCACCGTCGTTTCCGCCCGTTCCCAGCGGTGCGCGCCGATCCGGCGCCCCATGCGGGACGAGCGCAGTTTCGGCCCCCAGTACCTTCCTTCCAGGTACGCGACCTGATCCCCGAGCACCGCGGCCGCGACGGCCACCCCCAGTGCGAGGCCGAGGTCGAGGGTGCCCCGCTGCGCGAGGAAACCCATCAGGAGCAAAGTGGACAGTGTGGGCAGGACGATTCCGGGCAGCAGCGCCGTTTCCGCGGTGACGAGCAGCGCGCAGACGAGGTAGACCAGCGGCGCCGGGGCGTCAAGAAGTGGCCGTAGCAGACTGTCCACGACGCTGTTCCGTTCGAGAAGCGACCGGCAGCGCGGCGCGGTGGACGAAGGCGGGCGGCAGGTTCGCCCACACCACCGGGCTGCGTTCGACCACCGAGAAGCGGGCACGCACCGCCGCGGCGAACCGGCGCGCGGGCGGCGTCCACGCCACGTGCGCGTAGGCGAAGGTGCTGAACCGCCCTTCCGGCGCGAGCACGGCGGTCACCGCGTCGAGGATCCGGGCCTGGAGCGCGTCGGACATGACCGTCCACGGCAGACCGGACACCACGGCGTCCACCGGGCGGGTGACCCGCGCGGCCAGCGTCTCGGCGGAGTCTTCGACGACTTCGACGGGGTCGTGTGCGAAGCGGCGCCGCAGGTCGGCGGCGAGCCGCGGGTTGATCTCGACGACGGTCATCCGCGCGCCGGGCGGGAGCCGGTCGAGCACGGCACGGGTGAACACCCCGGTGCCGGGCCCGAGTTCGACGACGGTGGCCGCGCGCTCCAGACCGAGTCCCGCGGTCATCGCTTCGGCGAGCGCCGGCGAGCTCGCCGCGATGGCGCCGGTGCGCACCGGATGGCGGAGGAATTCCCTGGTGATCGACATGTTTTCAAGCTAGGAACGGGTCTTGTGGCCCGGCGTCGGCCGGGCAGGCGCGGTTCGGTCCTCCCCCGGGAGGACCCGGCCGGTACCGCGGGACGACGCACGCGCACCGCGATCCGGGCTACGTTCGACGCGTGTACCGGCTGAACGTCTGGCTCCGCGCCCACCCGTGGGTGTGGGATCTACCGCTGTACGCGGTGTTCGTGGTCCTGTGGCCGAGAGGCCGCAGCGACTACCTGCCCTACGCGGTGCTGCTGATTCCCTACCTCTTCCTGCTGCCCCTGTTCTGGCGGCGGCGTTATCCGCGGGTCACCGCGGTGCTGATCATCGCCGGGGTGATCGCCCAGTACTCCACCGAAATCTGGGCCTCCGATCGCGGCCGCGGCGACCTCGCATTGGCCGTCGTGCTATTCAACCTGGTCAAGCGGGGCGATCGCCGGTTCGCCGCGGCGGTCGCGGGCTGCATCCTCGCGCTCGAGATCAGCTGGGCCTTCGTCTGGGGCGCGTCCTGGCAGTTCTCCGTGACGGCCTTCCTCGCCAGCGTGCCCCTGAACATCGCGGCGTGGGCACTCGGCGAGTTCTTCCATGCCAGGGAAAAGCTCACCGAGGAGGAAGGAGCCCGCGCGGAACTGGCGGCGTCGGAGGAGAAGGCGCGGGCGAGGGCCGCGGTCGCCGAGGAACGCACCCGCATCGCGCGCGAGCTGCACGACGTGCTCGCGCACAGCATGAGCGTCATCGTGCTCAACGCCGAGGGCGCGAAGCTCATGCGGCACCAGGACCCCGAATCCGTCGACCGGACGCTCGACACCATCAGCCGCACCGGCCGGGACGCGCTCGGCGAGCTGCGCAGGCTGCTCGAAGTGCTGCACGCGGGCGAAGCGGGCCGCAGTCCACAGCCGACGGTCACCGAACTGCGCGCGCTGGTCGACCAGGTGAGCACCGGGGGCCGCGACCTCGACCTGGTCGTCACCGGCGATCCCGGCGCACTGCCCGCGAGCGCGGCGCTGCAGGTGTACCGCATCGTCCAGGAGGCACTGACCAACATGATCAAGCACGCGCCCGCCGACGCCACCGGCCGGGTCGAGGTCGGCTTCGGGCAGGATGGCGCGCGGCGCGAGGTCCGGATCGAGGTCGTCAACTCCGGGGGCACGGAACGCCCGGCCCCCGAACTGCCGTCGTCGGGACGGGGGCTGGCGGGGATGGCGCAGCGGGTCGAGATGTACCACGGCGAACTGGACGCCGGGCCGACGGAGGACGGGGGTTACCGGGTGAGCGCGACGCTCGTACTGGAGGACGCGGCGTGATCCGCGTACTGATCTGCGACGACCAGGAGCTGGTGCGGGTCGGGTTGCGGATGATCATCGACAGCCAGCCGGACCTGACCGTGTGCGGCGAGGCCGTCAACGGCGAGGAGGCGATCGCCTCGGCCCGCGCGCTGACCCCGGACCTGGTGCTGATGGACGTCCGGATGCCGGTGCTGGACGGCGTCGCCGCGACCGAACGGATCTGCGCCGAGTTCCCCGGCGTCCGGGTGCTGGTGATCACCACGTTCGATCTGGACGAGTACGCGTACTCCGCGCTGCGGGCCGGGGCGAGCGGCTTCCTGGTCAAGGACGCCCCTTCGGACGAGATGCTGGTGGCCGTGCGCGGGGTCCTGCGCGGTGACGCGATGGTGTCGCCGTCGGTGACCCGGCGGCTGCTCGACCGCTACCTCGCCGACGACCGTGCCCCCGCCGATGTGTCCAAACTGGACTCGCTGACCGAGCGGGAGAAGGACGTCCTCGGGTTGATCGCGCGGGGTCTGTCCAACGCCGAGATCGCCGGGAAGCTCTACATCGGCGAGACCACGGTGAAAACGCACGTCGGCCGCATCCTCGGAAAGCTCGGGTTGCGGGATCGGGTGCACGCGGTGGTGTTCGCCTACGAGAGCGGGCTGGTCCGCCCCGGCGGCTGACCGTGGCGCCGGATCGGGCGGCGGGGCATCCTGGAGGCATGCGCGCAGCTGTCCTGGCCGGGCTCACCGCGGTGACGGCGCTGGTCACGGCCTGTTCGGGGGCGTCGGGCCTGCCCTCGGGCCCGGCCCCGGCCACCACCCGGCCCGCTGCCGGGGCGTTCCGGGTCGAGCAGGTCGCGGCCGGGCTGGAACACGGCTGGGACCTCGGTTTCCTGCCCGGCGGCGCCGTGCTCGTCACCCAGCGGCCGGGGAGACTGGCGCTGGTCAAGGACGGCCGCACCACGAACGTCGCGGCGGACTTCGCCGACGTGCTCGTCAACGGCGAGGGCGGGCTGCTGGGCCTCTCGGTGAGCGCGGACTTCGCGACGTCACGCGAGTTCACCACCTGCCAGACCCACCGGGAGGGCACCCGCGCCGTCGATGTCCGGCTGGTCACGTGGAAGCTCGCCGAGGACGACGCGAGCGCGACGCGGGTGCGGGATCTCCTGACCGGGCTGCCGGTGAACCCGAGCGGGCGACACTCCGGCTGCCGTCCGGCGCTCGGCCCGGATGGAGCGCTCTACGTCGGCACCGGGGACACCGCACAGCCCTCGATCGCGCAGGACCGGCACAGCCTCGGCGGCAAGGTGCTGCGTGTCGATCCGAAGACCGGGGAGCCCTTGCCGGACAACCCTTTCATCGGCTCGGCCGATCCGCACGAGCGGCGGATCTACACCTACGGGCACCGGAACGTACAGGGCGTGGCGGTGCGTCCTGGCACGAACCAGATCATCACCGCCGAGCACGGGCCGGACTTCGACGACGAGGTGAACCTGCTGCGCGCCGGGGCGAACTACGGCTGGGACCCGTCGAAGGGCGACACCGAGACCAGTTACGACGAGAGCGTCCCGATGACCGACACGAAACGGTTCCCGGACGCCGTCCCTCCACTGTGGACAACGGGGAAGATCACCGAGGCGATCTGCGCCGACGCCTTCCTGACCGGCTCCCGCTGGGGCTCGAACGAGGGCGCGCTGGCCGTGGTCGCGCTGAAGGGCCAGAAGCTGCTGCTGTTCCACCTCGACGCGGTGGGCAGGGTGAAGGACGTCTCGCTGCCGCCGGAGTTCGACGACCGGTTCGGGCGGCTGCGCGCGGCGCGGAGCGGCCCGGACGGCGCGTTGTACCTGACCACGTCGAACGGCACCGACGACAAACTGCTCCGCGTCACCCCCGCCTGACTCGCCGCGTCGGGCGCCCTCCCGTCGATAGGCGTGCGCCCGACCCTAGTGCCGGAGTTGCTCCAGGCAGTACCGCGTTCCGCTGAGCACGTTGCCCATGCCGTACCAGACGGCCTCGGTGGCGGTGGGCATCGACGGGCAGTTCTTCGCGACCGGGTCGGTGAGCCCGTCGATCTGCGTGACGCCGTCGACCTTGCCGACGACCTTGTACTTCGCGCCCGCACCGCAGTCGAGCACCGTCAGGCTCTTCCCGGTCAGGTTCAGGCAGCCACCGACCACCGGCCTGCGGTTGCCGGGGTTCTTGACATCCTCCAGGCAGAGCACCTTTTCCTGCGGCAGCACCGAGGCCCCGGACCGCTTCCACCGGACCGCCGCGCCCGCGGTGGGTGCCTGGACGCAGGCGTCGCCGCCGAAACCGAACGCCGACCCCGGCTCGATGGCGACGACCTTGTACCCGGCCTCACCGCAGGGCACCTTCACGGTCTTCTGCGACTCGACCACGTCGGCCTTGAGGCACTCACCGACCAGCGGCATCCGCTCGCCCGGCGTCTTCAGGTCCTCCAGGCAGAACGCGGTGCCGTTGCCGCCGCGCACCCCCTGCCAGAAGACCGCGTCCGCGGTCGGGAACGGGTCGCACACCGAGGCGGAGATCCGGAGCGCGAGCTGCGTCTGGTCCCCCACCTTGCCCACGACCTTGTACTTGGCGTCCGGCCCGCACTCCATGGAATGGATGCTCTCGGCGTCGTCGACCTGCCCCCGCACGCAGGAACCGACGTCCATCGCGGACTTACCGAGCTTCGGCGCCACCACGACCACCAGGAAACCGATGAGGAACGCCGCGAGCACCGGGATCCCGGTGAACAACGCGATCTTCAGCCCGCGCCCACGCGGCTTGTCCACGATGATCGGCGGTGCCTTGGGCAGTTCGCTCCCGAACTCCGCCGGGCTCGACGGCAGCTTGTCCATGACGTTCCCCCTAGCCGATGACACCGCGTCGCGCGGATGCGTGATGTCATCCACCGGCCACCCGGGAACGTTACGGCCTTTCCCGCCTTCCGGACGAAATGTGCCCGGCCCCACAGCTCCCCCGGACGCTCTGAAGGCCACCTTGAGGGACCTGAGTTCCCTCAAGGTGGCCTTCAGAGTCCCGGGCCTCAGCCGTTGGGACGGACGGGCACGCCGCCGGTGGCCTCCTGCCAGCCGAGGACACGGTCACCGAACGCGGTGCCGTCGGAGCGCAGTGTCCACAGTTGAGTGTCGCCGGGGGCGTTCGCGGTGACCACCGCGACGTCGGCCTTTCCGTCCCTGTCGAAATCCCCCGTGGTGAGCACGGACTTCGCGGGGTCGAGCTCCCCGGTGCGCCGCCACCAGTCACGCGGGGCGAAGCCGTTCGCGGAGCCGAACACGACCATCGCCGTGTCGCCGCCCCCGTGGTCGTACATCGCGACGAGATCGGCCTTGCCGTCGCCGTCGATGTCCGCGGCCACCGGGGTGCTCCGGTCGGCGCGGAACGGGCCCTCCCATGTGGACACTCCGGCTTCGAAGGCGGAGCCGGTGGAGCGGTGCACGGTCAGGCTCGCCCGGCAGTCGCCACCGTCGCGGAGTTCGGCCAGGTCGGCGCGCCCGTCGCCGTCGAAGTCGCCGGCCACCAGGTTCGCCCTGGCCGGGTCACCGGGCGAGGTGTACCAGGTGACCGGGGCGTTCAGCGCGCCGCCGGGGAACACCGTCACCTGCCAGCCGCCCTCGGCAGGCCGCTGCACCGCGACGTCGGCCTTGCCGTCGCCGGTGAAGTCACCCGCGAACACGCGCAGCCCGCTCAGCGGCCACGCCTCGGCGCCGCTGTCCCAGGTGTTGCGGCCCGCGTAGCCATGGCCGTCCGAGGGATAGACCGACAACTGCGCCCGGTCGCCGAAAGCCTGGGTGAGCGTCGCGACGTCCGTGCGGCCGTCCCCGTCGAAGTCGCCGCGGACGTACCGCAGTGGCCCGGGGCCGCCCATGGTCACTCCGGCGTCCATCACGACCGTGCCCTGGTGGAAGCCGCCGTCGCGGGCGGTGACGTTCCAGATCCTCCTGCCACCGAAGTCGTGGTCCATGAACAGCGTGACGTCGGCGCGGCCGTCCCCGTTCATGTCCTCGGGCACGTGCGAGGGTGGTGCCGGGTTCGCCAGCGCGGCCAGATCCCAGGACGGGGTGAGGTCGCTGACGTTGCCCGCCCGGTCGACGGCGCGGACGTAGAGCCGTGCCGACGCGACGTGGGTGATCGGGTCCTCGAACACGGTGACCGGGAGCACCGCGCTCCCGTCCGGCGCGGCCTTGATCCGGCGGGTGACGCGCTCGGCCTGGAAGCCGTACATGAACTCCGCGACGTCGGTGTCGGCCGCGGCCGCCCGCAGCGTCACCGTCCCGGTGGTCCTGGCGGGAAGCACCGGTTCACCGTCCGGGAAGTCGGTGGAGGAGATCCGCGGTACTCCTGGCCGGACGGCGTCGACCGTGAAGAAACAGTCCGTTGTGGACGGACGGGTGTCGAGCGCGTCCCTCGCCTGTGCGTGGTAGTGGTAGGTCTGCCCGGCCACGAGCACGCCCTCGGGGATCTGCGACCAGGAGAACGCGCCGGCGCCGATCGGTCCGACCTCGCTCGCGTACGCGAGGGTGCCGTCCGCGCGGAGGATCTCCAGCCGGGTCGTGACGCTGTCCGAGGACTCGGGGTCGGCGGTGGCGCCGGAGAACTGCCGCACCCTCCCGTCGTTGAGCGGAGTGGGCGCCTCCGCGGTGCCACACGGCGAGGGATAGGAGGTGGAAACCCGCGTCACGGTCGGCGGATTGTTGTACTCCAGACTGAGGAAAGCGCTTTCCGGCTTGAGTGCCATCCCCTTCGGCAGCTGCTCGTTCCGCAGCTTCAAGCCCAGGGTGACGAACCCGCTGCGTTCGTCCGCGGCCCGCTGCGCAAGCGCTTTCAGCGCGTCGCTCGCGAATTCCAGCCGGAGCGTCCCGCCGCCACAGGCGTCGGCGGACGTGGTGGCCAGCGGCGCGCCGCCGAGCCACGCGTCCCGCGAGTTACGCCAGGTCACCGGCCGCGCGGAGTCGATGGGCCGCACCGCCCACAGCTCCAGTGTCGTCGGCGAGCACGGCCGCGCGGTGTCCACCGAGACGTCGAACTCGGCCCGGTGGATCCGCGATCCGTTCGCCTTCGACGTGTCGATCCGGAAGAACGAACGGAACACGCCCTTCGGATCCGCGGAGCGGCCGACCCGCGCGGCGTCGCGCGCGGAGTCCCAGTACGAGCGGTCGGGCTCGCGCTCGTTCACCTGGGTCCAGCGGGACATCGGCGCCGCGTGACCGACGGCTCCCGCGACGTGCTGCCCGGCGACGGCGACGAGCAGCCCCGCCATCAGCAGCGCGACCGCGCCCACTCGGGCGAGGGCGCCCGCTCTCGATCTTTTTCCCGCCTGGTCATGTTCGGTGTGCAACACGCGGCCTCCCCAAGAGCCGTTCGGATGTCACACCACGAACGCCCGCTTCAGGAACCGGGTTGCCCGGCCCGGCCCGCCATCACCCGAATCGCCCAAACGACGCGCGGTGGGAAAATCATCGACGTCAGCCCAGCCGCAGCTTCGGCTTGTGCTCCAGATGGGACAGTCCGTTCCACGCCAGGTTCACCAGGTGCGCGGCGACCTCGTCGCGTTTGGGCTTGCGCGCGTCGAGCCACCACTGCCCGGTCAGCGCGACCATGCCGACGAGCGCCTGTGCGTAGAGCGCGGCCAGTTTCTCGTCGTAGCCCCGCGCCGCGAACTGTTGCGCGAGAATGTGTTCGACCTGGCTGGCGATGTCGTTCAGCACCGTGGAAAACGTCCCAGTCGAGCTGGCCACCGGCGAATCCCGCACCAGGATGCGGAAACCGTCATGGGAGTGCTCGACATAGCTGAGCAACGCCACCGCCGCCTGTTCGAGCATCACCCTCGGGTGCCCGCCGTGCAGGGTGGACACCATCCGGTCGAGCAGGAGCTGGGTTTCGCGGTCGACGACGACCGCGTAGATCCCCTCTTTCCCGCCGAAATGCTCGTACACCACCGGTTTGGACACGTTCGCCCGGTGCGCGATCTCCTCGATCGACGTCCCGTCGAAACCCTTTTCCGCGAACAGGGCGCGTGCCACGTTCAGTAGCTGCTGCCTGCGTTCGGTCCCGGTCATCCGCACCCTGGTCACCGGGGCCGCGGGCCTCGCCCCGGTGACCGGTTCACGCTTTCCCCGCCTTCGTGCCGCCACCACGGCACTGTAGCCGAGGCAGGCGATTTATTTACTTTCGGTAGCGATCCGCGCCAGGCGCTGCGGGGTCGGCCAGCGCACGTCGTGCACCCAGCCGAACTTCTCGAAGAACCAGATGAGCCGGGCCGAGATGTCGATCTGGCCGCGCTTGACGCCGTGCCGCGCGGACGTCGGGTCGGCGTGGTGCAGGTTGTGCCACGACTCGCCGAAGGAGAAGATCGCCAGCGGCCAGAAGTTCGCCGACCGGTCACGCGCGGCGAACGGGCGCTCGCCGATCATGTGGCAGATCGAGTTCACCGACCACGTCACGTGGTGCAGCACGCAGACCCGCACCAGCCCGGCCCAGAAGAACGCGGTCACCCCGCCCCACAGCGACCAGGTGATCAGCCCGCCGAGGATCCCGGGGCCGACCAGGCTCACCAGCGCCCACAGCCAGAACAGGCTGTCCACCTTCTTGATCGCGCGGTCCTTGACCAGATCCGGCGCGAACCGGTCCTGGTTGGTGGTGTCGCGCTCGAACAGCCAGCCCATGTGCGCGTGCCAGAAACCCTTGGCGATGGCCACCGGCGAGGTGCCGTAGGCCCACGGCGAGTGCGGGTCGCCGTCGCGGTCGGAGAAGGCGTGGTGCCGACGGTGGTCGGCGACCCAGGTGATCACCGGGCCCTGCAGCGCGATGCTGCCCGCGATCGCCATCACGACCCGCAGCCACGGCTTGGCCTTGAACGACCCGTGCGTGAAGTAGCGGTGGAAGGCGACGGTGACGCCGAGCCCGCTGATGGCGTAGAACGCGACGAACAGCGCGACGTCGACCCAGGTCAGCCCCCAGCCCCAGGCGAACGGAACGGCGACGAGCAGGGCGACGAGCGGCGCGATCATGCCGATGTAGACCGAAATGTGGACGCTCATGGCGCGCTGCGCACCGTGGATGGGCTTGGGGCCCTTCGGGGCAGGGGGCTCCCCGGTGGGCTGGGAACGGTCGAGCGTTGCCGTCATGCAGTTCACTTCTTCCTACGTGGATCCCTGCGAAGGGTGACCTAACCTACGATGCCGTAAGTTACGGTACAGGAGGTTTTGGCGGCTGGGGAGAGGCGAACGACGGCATGGGGCACGCCGGGGAGCGGTGTGCGCGCGGTCACGCGGCGCGGGCAGCACCCTCCCGCACGGGGCCGCCCCGATCGTCGCTATCCTGACCAGGAACGATCCGCCGTAGTGTAATCGGCAGCACTTCAGATTTTGGTTCTGACAGTTCAGGTTCGAATCCTGGCGGCGGAGCAGCGCGAGGCGAACAGCGAGCAGCGGGGGTGAGCGCGGCTGAGCGACGAGACGACGATCGACGGCTTCACAGGCAGTGCCAGGCGGCCGACCCTGGTCGAGATGTCCGACGCCTGGCTGGTCGGCCGCGCCCGCGAGCTGACGGCCGCGGTCCAGCGGCTGGAACACCCGCAGCAGCTCGAGATCGTCGCCACGATGGACGAACTGCTCGACGAGACGCAGCGCCGCGGCGAACCGCTGCTGGTCGCCCAGTTGCTGCGCGCGTCCGCGCTGGCCAGGTTGCTCACCAGGGGGCTCGCCGCGGAGGCGGAGCCCCGGCTCGACGAGATGCTCGCGCACACCCGGCGCCACGGGCTCGCGCTGCTGCGCGCGGACGCGCACGCGCTGCGCGGGCGCCGGCTCGTGCTGGCCGAGCAGGAGGACGCCGCGCTCACCGAGATCGCGCGGGCACTGGCCATCCTGGACGATTCGACGATCCCGGACCGCGGCGTCGGCGTCCGCAACTGGAACCGGATGCAGTCGACCGCGCTGATCGACTGCTGGATCGTGCTCAACCAGCTCGGCGTGTACGAGGCCGCCGAGGAAGTCATCGGCCGCGCCCACCAGGCCATCCGCGAGAGCGCCAGCCCGCACGAGATCACCCTCCAGCTGTTCAACCGCGTCAAGATGCTGCTCGGCTGGGGCCTGCGGCTCGAACGCGTCGAGCAGTACGAGGCGAGCGCGGAGAAGTTCCGCGTCGCCGCGTCGATGGCCGAGGCCGCGGAGGGGCCGTTCGCCGAATCGCTGTTCCCGCGCCGGGCCGGGGTGCCCGCGGTCGACCAGGTCGGCGCGCTCGCCGCCGCGCTCGCGCTGCACGAACCGGGCGAACAGCACCTCGAACGCCTCGAACAGCTGTACTCCGGGCTCGGTTTCCCGTACGAGCGGGAGGTCGTGGCCATCGCGCTGGCGCGCTGCCTGGACAAGGCGGGCCGCCGCGAGGAGGCGCTGGAGATCCTGCGCGCCACGAAGAAGGCCATGGCCGAGGACATCTCGCAGCCGACCATGCGGCTCAACGTCTCCCGCGAGCTGGCCCGGCTGGACACCACCCCGGACTACGCGTCCGGCGCGAGCCAGTCGCTGATCGACTACGCGACGACGCTGGAAGCGGAGATGTGGACCCTGCGCGAATCGCAGATCGCCACGCTCAACGCGCGCCGCGAACACGAACGGCTCTCGGCCGAGCACGGCGCGATCACCCAGCAAGCGCTGCAGGATCCGCTCACCGGCCTGCCCAACCGCCGCGCGCTGGACGAGAAGCTCCGCATGCTGTCCTCGTCGGCGGACGCGCAGCCACTGGCCGTCGCGCTCGTCGACCTCGACGGCTTCAAGGGCGTCAACGACCAGCAGTCGCACGCCGAGGGCGACAACGTGCTGCGGGTCGTCGCGAGCACCCTGCGTGACGCGTTGCGCGGCGACGACGTCGTCGCGCGCTACGGCGGGGACGAGTTCATCGTGCTGCTGCCGGGCGCACCGGCGTCGGCGGCGAAGATGGCGCTCGGCCGCGCGGTGAAGTCCGTCGCGCAGCTCCCGCATCACCTTTCGCACGGGGTGACGCTGTCCATCGGGCTCGTCTCGCTGCGCCCGCAGGAGCGTGCCGAGCAGGTGCTCGCGCGGGCCGACGCGGCGATGTACGAGGCGAAGCGCGGCGGCGGCAACCAGGTCGCCTCGGCGAACTCGATGACCGCCGAACCGGCCACGGGCTGGCCTGGTGAGGAAGCTCCGACCGACCCCGCGTGGGGCGCTGAAGAGCCCACGTAGGATCGGGCCCCGACAGAGCATGTGTTGGTGAACTGTTGGGAGTGTCGTGACCGGCCCGCTGAGCACGTTGATCCTCGCCGCGGGTGAGGGCACCCGTATGCGATCCGCCACCCCGAAGGTGCTGCACCCGATCGCGGGACGGCCCCTGGTCGAGCACGCCGTCCGGGCGGCGGCGGGGCTCGAACCGGAACATCTGGTGGTGGTGATCGGACACGGCCGCGCGGCCGTCGGCGCGGAACTGGACCGCATCGGCGACACGCTCGGGCGCGGGGTGACCACCGCCGTCCAGACCGAGCAGAAGGGCACCGGGCACGCCGTCTCGTGCGCGCTCGCCGAGCTGCCCGACGGGCTGACCGGCACGGTGATCGTCAGCTACGGCGACGTGCCGCTGCTGGACACCGAGACGCTGTCCGCGCTGCTGGCCGAGCACACCGGCGCGGGCAACTCGGTGACCGTGCTGACCGCGGTCGTCGCCGACCCGACCGGATACGGCCGCATCCTGCGGGACGCCGACGGCGGGGTGACCGCGATCGTCGAGCAGAAGGACGCGACGCCGGAGCAGCACGAGATCACCGAGATCAACTCCGGGGTGTACGCCTTCGACGCGTCGGTGCTGGCCGACGGGCTGTCCCGGCTGTCCACCGACAACGCGCAGGGCGAGCTGTACCTGACCGACGTGCTGGCCATCGCGCGTGGCGACGGCAAGGGCGTCGGGGCGCTGGTGGTCGACGACCCGTGGGTGACCGAGGGGATCAACGACCGGGTCCAGCTGGCGACGCTGGGCGCCGAGCTGAACCGCCGGATCATCAGAGGGTGGCAGCGTTCCGGGGTCACCGTCGTGGACCCGGGCAGCACGTGGATCGACGCGGGCGTGACGCTCTCCCGCGACGTCGTCGTCGAGCCGGGCGTACAGCTCAAGGGGACGACGTCGGTCGGCGAGGGCGCCACGGTCGGCCCGGACAGCACGCTGGAGAACGTCACCGTCGGCGCGGGCGCGTCGGTGGTGCGGACGCACGGTTCGGACTCCGAACTGGGCGACGGCGTCAAGGTCGGGCCGTTCACCTATCTGCGGCCGGGCACGAAGCTGGGCGAGCAGGGGAAGCTCGGCGCGTTCGTGGAGACCAAGAACGCCGACATCGGCACCGGGACGAAGGTGCCGCACCTGACCTACGTCGGCGACGCGGTCATCGGCGAGCACAGCAACATCGGGTGCTCGAGCGTGTTCGTCAACTACGACGGGGTCAACAAGCACCGGACCGAAATCGGCTCCTACGTGCGGCTGGGCGCGGACAACACGTTCGTCGCGCCGGTCAAGGTGGGTGACGGCGCCTACAGCGGGGCGGGGGCGGTGATTCGCGAGGACGTGCCGCCGGGCACGCTCGCGGTGTCCGCGGGACCGCAGCGCAACATCGAAGGCTGGGCGATCCGGCGCAGGCCGGGCACGCCCGCGGCCGAGGCGGCGGAAGCCGCGCTCGCCGCACAGCAGGACACCACCGTTGTGTCCGATCCAGTAGCAGGAAACGACGGGGAGTCGCCAGCATGAGTCAGAAGTCCGGTACGCCGAAGAAGAACTTGATGCTCTTCTCCGGCCGCGCGCACAAGGATCTCGCGGACGAGGTCGCCAAGTACCTCGACGTGAGCATCACGCCGCAGACCGCGCACACCTTCGCCAACGGCGAGCTGTTCGTGCGGTTCGAGGAGTCGGTGCGCGGCTGCGACGCGTTCGTCATCCAGAGCCACACCACGCCCATCAACGAGTTCGTGATGGAGCAGCTGATCATGGTGGACGCGCTCAAGCGGGCGAGCGCCAAGCGGATCACCGTGGTCATGCCGTTCTACCCGTACGCGCGGCAGGACAAGAAGCACAAGGGCCGCGAGCCGATCTCGGCGCGGCTCATCGCGGACATGTTCAAGACCGCGGGCGCCGACCGGATCATGACCGTCGACCTGCACACCGCGCAGATCCAGGGCTTCTTCGACGGCCCCGTCGATCACCTGATGGCGCAGAATGTGCTGGCCGAGCACATCAAGAAGACCTACGGCGGCTCCGACATCGCGGTGGTCTCGCCGGACTCGGGCCGCGTGCGGCTGGCCGAGAAGTGGGCCCAGCAGCTGGGCGACCGGCCGATCGCGTTCATCCACAAGACCCGCGACCCCGACAAGCCGAACCAGGCCGTCGCCAACCGCGTGGTCGGGCAGGTCAGCGGCAAGCTGTGCGTGCTGGTCGACGACATGATCGACACCGGCGGCACGATCGTCAAGGCCACCGACGCGCTGCTCGCCGAGGGCGCCGCCGACGTCGTCATCGCGACCACGCACGGCATCCTGTCCGACCCGGCGACCGAGCGGCTCTCGAACTGCAAGGCGCGCGAGGTCATCGTCACCAACTCGCTGCCGATCCCGCCGGAGAAGCATTTCCCCGGCCTGACCGTGCTCTCGATCGCGCCGATGCTGGCCGAGGCCATCCAGCAGGTCTTCGAGGACGGCTCGGTGACTTCACTGTTCGACGGCGCCGCGTAGGTTTTCGCCGGTCCGTGAATGCCACATTGAGGGACTCTGAGTCCCTCAATGTGGCATTCACGGACCACTGAGTCCACTGTGGACACGTCCGCTGGGCGCGAAATCCCGCCACCCCGGGATCATGGGCCGCTAACGTCTGCGGCATGGGGAAATTCAGGTTCGGAATCGGCCTGCGGACGCTGGAAAACCAGGACGAGTGGATCGCGAAGTGCCGCCGGGCCGAGGCCCTCGGGTACGGCGCCATCACCGTCCCCGACCACCTCGGCACGGGCCGGATGGCGCCGTTCCCGGCGCTCACGGCCGCGGCGGCGGTCACCGAACGGATCCGCCTCGGGCCGCTGGTGTCCAACGTGCCGTTCTACAACCTCGGCCTCTTCGCCCGCGAGGTCTCGACCACGGTCAAGCTCACCGGCGGCAGGCTCGACCTCGGGCTCGGCGCCGGGCACATGAAGCACGAGTTCGACGACGCCGGGCTGCCGTGGAGCCCCGCCCGCGAACGCATCGCCTACCTCGGCGAAAGCCTTGGTGCGCTGGAGAAACACTTCGAGGACGAGGGCGTGGAGGCCCCGCCGCTGCTCATCGCGGGCAACAGCGACGGCGTCCTCGACCTCGCCGCGGCCCACGCCGACATCGTCGGGTTCGCGGGTCTGCGCCAGGCGCCGGGCAAGCCGCCGGGCACGTTCGTCCTCGACGACGCCGCCACGATGGACGAGCGCGTCGGCCATTTTCGCACCGGGGCGGTGGGCCGCGAGGTCGAGGCCAACATGCTCGTACAGAAGGTGACCGTGACCGACGACCGGCGCGCGGCCGCCGCGGCGTGGGCGGCCGACATCCCGTGGCTCAACCTCGGCGTCGACGAACTACTGGAGGCACCACAGTTGCTGCTCGGCACCGTCGACGAGATCGTCGAGCAGCTCGTCGCGCGGCGCGAACGCTACGGCTTCTCCTACATCACCGTGTTCGAACCGGCGTTGGAAAGCTTCGCTCCGGTCGTCGCCGAACTGTCCGGCAAATGAGCTGAAGGACGCCATCAGTGCGTTGGCCGCGCTGAAGGACGCAGTGATGATGATGTGTGTGGATGGAGGTTGTGGAGGGTCTGGCCCGGAAGGATGCTGACGCTCTCGGTTGGGGGTTGTCCTGTGAAGGATCTGCCGGCCTTGCGCGATCTCTGTTC